>NZ_JAKRDU010000001.1:0-476417 GCF_022347325.1 Corynebacterium nasorum | reverse complement strand
CCCGGATGCGGTGATCGTCAGCCGGGTGTTCGAGGCTGCCTGAGAACGCCGACCCGCAGCGAGCATCAGAGGATGAAGACTGGGTCGTCTCGGCTCTCCGCCTGAAGTTTGCAACAGCACCATGACGAGATTCGCGTCACTTTCACCCTCGCGCCAAGCATCAACACGGTGCAAAACGGCGGCCAGATCGGTCAAATCCCCGCGTTGATCTGACGCGAAATCGACCAACGTTACAGACCAGCCGAGCGCATCGTTTTCAATCTGCTGATACCGCTGCAAGACACCATCAGATAGACTGGAGGGTTGAACTGCGATGTTCCAGTCCTCGTTGCAACTACCAGCGGGGGCTGTTCCCATGCTCATTGGGCATCACCCGCCACGGAGACGGAGTCGCCGTAAATTACCCGTGCTAGCTCAAGGGCGGAAATACGCAGCGTTTTACCATTGCCGCGCGAGCCAGGGACAGCCTGCAGCTCACCACGTGAGAGCATCCTATCGAGTGTGCGACGGGACACACCAGCACGTTCACAGAACTCACCTGCGGTATACGTGCGCAGGAGATCGTTCCTATCCAAAATGATTTCGGACATGCGAAAACCTCGAAGAAGTTAGTTATCCTTCGAGGCCTCACCACGCACCACGCATCTCAGCGTCTAGCGGCACAAGGCTTACTGTTCTGACAGTAGAGACCCAGACGGCCAGTTAATCACCAACGCGACAACATCACGCTGTTAACGTCTGCAAGCCGATTACCCCTGTTGAAGTCTTGGGCGAATTTTCGTATGCCACCAGTGCACCGACAGTGCCGATCAATGTCAATGGTGAACGGCGAGAATCAACCTCCGAACCATCAAGTAGCACGTTTGTAGCACGCAATACAACGATGACACTCGGAACAAGTAAAAAACCCACCGTTACCAGTGGGTTTGTGTTGCTCCTCCAACTGGGCTCGAACCAGTGACCCTTCGATTAACAGTCGAATGCTCTGCCAACTGAGCTATGGAGGAATAAATGATGTACTTCGAACTTGCTGTTCTCTGTGCAACGAGGAATAACTATATAGGGTTCATGCGATTTCAACAAATTGCCAGCACACGGCGGTAAAATGACTGAATTCGTTGTCCTTATGTAGCGGGAACGCGTCAGGAATGGGTCAGGACTCCACTCACGGGGGTTCCTGTGCAAAAATGGTGGGTAAGAAGACTAGTTCTATGGGAACCAGTAAGCTGGAAATAGTGGATCAGTACGCTATTGAGGCTTGAGAGCGACGGATTTAGTACTAACGAAAGAGAGAAAATTGCGGATCCTCATCATTTCGCAGTATTGGTCGCCAGAAAGTAACGTGCCGCAGCGTCGCTGGGAATGGATCGCTAGCATTCTAAAGTCTCAAGGCTACGAGATTAGAGTCATTGCTCCTCCACCGGCTTCTGTTCGACGGGCCTCTATTAAGCACTGGTGGAGCGCATCTCTTTTCCGTCCTCGAACAGAAGAAGAAAAGAATGACGCCGTAGATTTAGTCATCCGGAGTGGGTTTATCCCGTGCGGTGGCTCATTGATACAGCGTGCAATCGGTCAAGCAGGCATCGCTCTGGGGTCTCTCTATGCAGTACTAGTAGAGTTTGGCTTTTGGAAATCTTGGAAGCCTGAATTGGTTATAGGTACAGTGCCGGCTTTGCCAACCGCCGTGGTCGCCTTTGTAGCAGCGAAAATCTCAAGGGCGAAATTGGCTATCGACTTAAGAGACGCCTGGCCCGACCTCTTAGCCTATTCGAGTGAGTGGAATAAGGGGATCAAGAGTGCTTCGCTAAAGCATAAAATCTTGAGCAGAGGGCCGATTCAGTTCGTTAGTTTTGTGGTTGCCAGGACTCTCTACTACGTCTTGGGGAAAGCCCAAGGTGTCATTTTTACGGCAGAAGATTTGAAATTAGATTTTCAGAATCGACCTCAGCTGCGGAAGAACTCAAAGTTTCTGAACAATATGGTTACTATCCGGAATGTTTTTCCCCGAGAGGGATTGGGGCAGAAGAAGGCTCCAGGCTCAGGGGAAGGACCTCTAAAGGTGCTGTATGCCGGCACTATAGGTCGCGCCCAACGACTTCAAAACGTGATTGATGCAGCGGTGATCGCGGCGGAGCGTGGAGTGCCGATTGAGCTAAAGTTCGTGGGCGCAGGAGATGCTCGCTTGTCAGTAAAAGGTTATGCAAAGCAAAGAAAAGTTCCCGCAACTTTCATTAAGCGGAAGTCAGCTGACTCCATCTCAGACTATTACGACTGGGCAGATACCGCGCTTGTCCATTTAACTGATTGGAAGCCATTAGAAAGAACTGTTCCCTCTAAACTGTTCGAGCTTATGGAGTACGGGGTGCCAATAACAGGTGTTGTAGCCGGGGAATCGGTCAGGTTGATCGAGTCCTTGGAAGCCGGTTATGCGGTTCCTCCCGAGTCGCCGGAAGCTCTAGCGAACCTATGGTGTGCCTTAGCTCAGGGCGAATTGTCTCTCAAGGCTAGCGAAAGAGCTAAACATTGGGTTGAGAACGAACGGAACAACGTTGTGCCCAGCTTGATTGCTAAGTTCTTGAAGCAGATGGAGTCATAAGCATGCCTGCTGGAATTGGTCGCTCGGTCATCAAATTTTGGTCCATCAATGTTGTGGGACTTGTACAGGATCCTGTGCGATTTTCGAATCAAATGGTTGAATTCGTGCGCTTAAACTCAGAGTCCAAGGTAGCCCGAGCATGTGTGAAGGGGGCGCACTTTGTACTTTCGGCAATGAGGATCCCCGGGTACGAGACCGCCGAGGCCGGGGAATTGAGTAGGGCGATAAAACAGCTGAAAAAGGCGCGATTCCTTAGGCCATTGACGTTTTCGTTTGAGAGATATCTCCGGGGGAAACTTCTGCAACTCCAGTCAGTTGAGTGCTTTGAGGGAGCAGTTGAACGCAGCGGTAGCGCAGCCGCCCCGCGGGTACTGTTTCATTTCACGAATGCATTGCCCTATACCCAATCTGGATACACGCTTCGGTCTAAAGCACTATTCAAGAGTTTAAGGGCAAGGGGAGTAGAAGCGTTTGCTTGTACGCGCTACGGATATCCGGAGAATATCGGTAGATTCCATCATGGTCCATATTTTGTCAACGATGGTCTCGAATATTTCGTGCTGGGCTCCTTATTTGCTCCGTTTTCAATTACTCGCCAGGAGGATCTGGCCGTCCGCCAACTAGTAAGACTCGCGAGGGAAAAGCAAGTAAACATACTTCACACCACCACCCCGTACACAAACGCGCGCGTGGTGGCTCGCGCAGCCGCTCTACTTGACGTCCCATGGATCTATGAGGTCCGAGGCGAGCCCGAGAGCACGTGGGCTTCGCAGTCTCCAGACCCAGAAAAACGCCGCAGCTCGGAGTTTTTTGAATTAGCGCGTCAGGCCGAAACAGCGGCGATGATGGCTGCAAATCAAGTAATAGCGTTAAGTGAGGTGTCGAAAGAGGACCTAACGCGTCGAGGCGTTCCAGAATCGAAAATCAAGGTCGTTCCGAACGCTCTGGAAGCTGATCAGCTTGAAACTCATACTGACAAAGCGCACGCCCGAAAACGATTGGGCCTAGGCGACGAGTTCTTAATCGGTGCAATTACCTCAGTCGTGGATTACGAAGGGCTAGACATTGCTATAGCTGCGATGAAGGAGATTCCAGACGCGACTCTCATTATCGTAGGAGATGGAGTGGCTCGACCAGGTCTTGAAGACCTAGCCGATGAGCTTGATTTGAATGATCGGGTTGTCTTTACTGGTAAGCAGCCGGCTACTGATATTCACCTTTGGTACGCTGCCTTGGATGTGTTCGTGGTACCGCGGCGAGACGTTGAAGTTTGTAGGAAAGTCACTCCGCTTAAGCCGCTACAGGCGATGGCCTGCGGAGTACCGGTAATCGGAACTGACCTACCAGCGTTAAAGGAAATCACCGGTGGATTAATGGTTGAAGTTGAACCGGATAACCCCTCCGCGCTGGCCAAATCAGTTGATCTAGTCCGGCAGGGGGAACTCATCGTGAATCCTCGGGAGCTTGAAGAATGGGCCAAGAAGCGATCATGGGAGCGGAATGCGCACAGCTTGGAGGGTCTGTACTTAGAGCTACTGAGGGGAAGATGAATGGGGCAAGAACTTTGCGGCCTCAGAATCCAGTAGGATTTTGTGCGGTTTAAACGCCTTCCGTTGCCGCTTGATGATGCGGTCAGCTTCTTCAAGTTTTCCCGTACTAACTCTGTTTCCCCAGACACGGTAAGTTGTAGTTACGGTTTCCGCATCTCCGTCAGCAATCATGTCGCCTTCGTGCAGCCATATGGCACGAGTGCAGTGCGTTTGAATCGTCGCGGCACCATGAGACACGAGAAAGACTGTTCCGGATCCAGCGAGAAACTCGTCCATACGATCCTTAGCCTTAGCTTTGAACGTGGAATCTCCGGTGGAAAGGGCTTCGTCAATTAGTAGTAGCTCGCGTCGAACTGATGTAGAGATCGCAAAAGTCAGGCGAGATTTCATGCCCGACGAATAAGTCTTTAAGGGACGATCGATTGCAGACCGGAGATCCGCCCAATCGATAATCGGATCCACTAGCTTCGAAGATTCCGCTGGGGTTAGCCCCATTGCCAAGAGGCCTAAATTAATATTTTGGCGACCGCTTAAATTTGATTGGAGAGCCGCCCCGACGCCGAGCAAGGTGGGCTGGGAGGAAACAAACACGTCGCCGGAATCGGGCTTTGATGACCCAGCAATCATTCGTAGAAGGGTTGACTTTCCTGAGCCGTTTTTACCCAGGATGCCGATCGATTCTCCAGAATAAGCTACAAAGCTAACGCCTTTTACTGCTTCCACAGTATGCTTCGAAAGTTTTTTGGATAAAACATGCTCAGAACCGGAGCGACTAAGGTAGTAGGACTTCTTGAGATTACGAGCGACAACCGTTGGGTTATTTGACAACTGCGTACCTTTCCTCGGCTTGCCAAAAGTAGAAGTATCCAATAATCAATAGCCCGAATGACCAAGCTGCAATATACAGCCAAGTGCCTAAGGGCGGTACCTCACCGTCCAAAACCAGCTGTCGCACCGCGGTAAGAAACTGGTAAATGGGATTAGCTTGCATGATCGCTTGAATATGGGGATTTTTATCAAATTTACTCAGATCGAAGAATACACCCGAGATGAAAAAGAGACCTCGATTGATGATTCCCACCACTGACTTTAGATCGGGAATAAATGCTGTAGCTCGTCCCACAATGAACATGCAACCGAGCGAGAAGCAGTGGATTAAGAAATACAAGGGAACCACTAGAATGATGGTCCAAGAAATTCCTTTATCGAGCTGAAAAAGAAGTGCGCCTACTATCGCAACCATGGCGGGGATTGCATGGTCGATCATTTGCTTAATAGTCGTTGAAATAGGGACGGCTGCTGTGGGGAAGTTAAAACTGCTAATCAACCCTTTAGATCCACGGATGATGGAAGTGCCAGCTGACAAACCGCCGGTTGCGAATTTGAGGTAAATTACACCGATTGTTAGGAAGCCAATGAAATTGTCCATTCCCCTAGATACGTGAAGAACGTAGCCGAAAATGAAAGCGTAGACTGCCACGTCTAGGATCGGTTGAAGGATAAGCCAAGCGCGTCCGAGGAACATATTTCTACCTCGGCTAAGCGATTTACTGCGTGCATAAGCCGAGATGAAATGTCGGCGGTCAAAAAGACGACGAGTATAAGACGCTAGGTTATCTCGGCTCCGTAGGTTATATAACTGGGAATCGTCAACGAGCTCCAAGTTGCGGAAACTAGCGTCTTTAACGCGCTTGGGCTTTTCTTGTTTTGCGTTGGTTCTCTCGGGAGCACTGTCGCTGTCGTTGTTCAATTGTGATTCCACAATTTCTCCACTGTGATGATTGCTCTGTAGTTACGGTCTAAGCTGTCACTGAGGATAGTCTAGAATCATCGTATGCAGTTAGGAAACTTTGAGCCGGCATCTTCCAAAGAAGAAGCCACGCCTGTCCGTACCTTTATTTTTGGTGGGTGTGTGAGTCGGGACACTGTTGAGTTTGCGAAACACACCGACTTCAAGGTGCTCCGTTATGTGGCGCGTCAGTCTCTACTTTCCGTGGGCTCAGACGCGAAATCCAACATTCCTGATTTCAAACTGAAAAGCTCTTTCCAGCAGCGCATGTTAGAGAGTGATTTGTCGGGAAACCTCATGCGCGAGATATCGAAGAAAAACGGTATTGATGTTTTTGTCTGGGACTTGGTCGTTGAACGGACCGGGGTTTGGGAGTTTCCAGATGGGAGCATTGCTACCAATAGCGCGGAACTCAGGCGGCTGGAGGGCATGCCCCAAATTCTGAAAAAGGCCAGAAAGATTCCTTTCGGGTCCGCCGAGCACTTCCAGCGTTGGCAGGGGGCTGCAGCTTTATTTACTGAGTTTTTGGATTTTCTTGGGTTGAAGCAAAAATGCCTAGTCTTGGCACCGGAATGGGCCGAGTATCGCTCAGACAATAAGAAGACTGGCCGGATACGTGGTTTATCTGCCTCGCAGTATAATGAGATGTTCCGTAGATATTACGTGGTTCTAGAAAGGCTGGGGATTACTGTGTCAAGGATCGACGGCACAGTAGCTGACGAGAACCATAAGTGGGGAAATGCACCATTCCACTTCACTCGTTCGGCGTATGCTTCGATGGAGTACGAGATTAAGAAATCAGTGCACCAGACCAGGAATTAGCGGCATAGATATGAAACTAGAAGGTTTGCTGGCTTCCTTGCTGAAGAGAGCTCGTCAAATCCCGCACGGTATTAGAGCGCGAGTATACTGGGGGCGTTCCAGAGTCGAAGCGACTGTGGGTACTCGCTTTCTCGGACCGGAATTGGACGAAAACGCGAAATCCACCCTGCAAGGAGCTTGGCGCGGGTTGTCAGACGCTGCGGTGGGAGAGAAACGGCGAACGTCTAGCAGTAGCGGGGAAGTGCGGGCTTTTTCGCGTGGATATGAGTTCAGCAACCAAGGGTTCCTTCAACCACCGCCTTCACCGCGTTGGAAGGAGCTGGCTCTAGGTGAGGGGCGCCTTCGGGTTGAAGAAAACCTTCCTGTTGCATTGGCCCAGAAACGTGGAGTCTCAGTTGCCGTGCTGGGGCTTGCTATCGACTCGGAGGAAGGAATATCTGATAGCGACCTCATCGCTGACCGTATTGCTGATTTAATATTGTCTGGAAATAGCCTCGAGGCGATTGATGAGTATGTCCTGTGGCTAGGGGGCCGGTTCGTCCTTATCGCCGGGTGTGAAGACCAGTGGCGTATTCACGTAGATGCAATGGCAAGCAGAAGTTGTTACTGGACCGTCAGAAATAAACAACTTTTCGCTGCATCGCATTCTGCGTTGGTCGCTAGAGAGATAGAAGAATTCTCGAGGAAGCGGGCATATTGGGTTCTTTCAAATCCTGACTATGTGAGTGCTGCGGGAAAATGGTTGCCAGGCCGCATAACGCCGCATGATTGCACCGAGCTAGTAAGTGCTAATTGTGTGCTGTCTTTTGACGGGGAAAGGGCCCTGCACTCCCGCATTTTCCCATTGGAAAAGCACCGAGTATCCGCGGAATATTCGCCAAAAGAGGTCGCTCGCATTCTGATTGGTGAGCTTAGGGTGCAGACTTCGGCGTGGCTCAATACCTCTGGTAAAACCTATCTCGCTTTGACCTCAGGCCAAGATTCTTTGGTAGTGCTGTTGTCGTGTATTGATCTTTTCCAAAAGCACTTCACCAAAGCTATGACCTACATTTTCGCGGAGAGAAAGGATCCTTTAGGGATCAATGACCTCCAAGGAGCCAATTTCCTAGCTATGCTGTCTGGTCTGCAACACAAGGTAGTGAAAGTGGAACCGTTCATTTTTGAAGGAAAGTTTGCTTCCGCGTACAAACGATCGTTTCCTACTTGGGCTCGTTTTCCGGCTTTAGCCAAATCTTTGTGGCAGAACTTCCCCAAAGAATCCGTAGTCCTTTTTGGGATCGGTGGTGAAATCGGCACAGTCTTTTATAAAGATAGGACCGAGAGTCCGGTTAACGGCGAAATCCTAGCCGGAAAGTTTACGACGAGTAAATTCTCCTCCAATTCTCGCCTTGTCGCAGAGATGGAGGAGTACATAGCTTATACCCAGCTAGATTCAGTCTCCCCGTCGCTTGCAAGCTTCTATGACCTCTATTATTGGGAAAATCGGATGACCAGTTGGGCGGCTGCGGGATACTCCGAATATGAGTTAGGGCCCTCAATAGGTCTTCCGTTAAATACTAGGAGAATAATCTGGCCAATGCTCAACTTGTCGTACGAGAATCGGTTAAACAAAGCGGCGTACAAAACAATAATTCGTTGGAGTGGGTGGCCTCTGTGACTCAAAATGGAAGATTAAACAAGATGGTGAATAAAACTGAATATTATTTTAAACGGGCGCGTCAGGTGGCCCGAGATGAAGGCCCTTCTGAATTAATACGCCAGACTAAAAGGCGATTTAACGTAGGAACGGTAAGCAAAAGGACCGCTACGTTTGACCCACTGGCAGTAACCGCCCAAGGGAAAACTAACAGGACAAGCCCATTCAAGGACCTACGCGTTGGCGTAATCATGGATGAATTTTCTCTCCTGGCATGGGGAGAGGAATTTTCAATCGTGCCAATCTTGCCTGGGGAAGAATCGAAACTTAAATCCTATGAGCTTGATTTATTCTTGGTCGAGAGTGCTTGGGACGGAAATGGAGGAGCCTGGAAGTACCAATTGACTGGCGGTTCCGCTCCCAGCACCGCGCTTTCCGTGATCGTCGAGCAATGCAAACAACTTGGGATTCCTACGGCCTTCTGGAATAAAGAGGACCCTCCCCATTTTGAGGAATTCTTAGATACTGCGCGGTTGTTTGATTTCGTGTTTACGAGCGATGTCAATTTGGTAGATGCCTATAAGCACGCGTTGGGGCATGATCGAGTGTGGCCTTTGAGCTTTGCTGCTCAGCCTGCGATTCATAACCCTATCCGGAATGATATGCCTAACTATCAGAAAGGAGACGTGGCTTTTGCGGGCATGTATTTTGCTCACAAATATCCAGAACGCCGTGAGCAAATGGAGATGCTGCTGGGCGGAGCTATGGACGCATCAGGGCATCTTGAAGACGGTCTCCGTATCTTCTCTAGATTCGAGGGAAAAGACGAGCGCTATCTCTTCCCGCAGCCGTTTTCCCAAAGAGTCGTGGGGTCTCTGCCGTACGAAAAAATGATTGCGGCTTACAAGAATTTCAAAGTCTTCCTAAATGTGAACTCTGTAGTTGACAGTCCCAGTATGTGCTCCCGTAGAGTGTTTGAACTTCTTGCTTCTGGCACGCCTGTAGTCTCTACATGGAGCAAGGCACTTGAGGAGACTTTTCCTTCTACTGAATTAGTGCTTGTAGATAGTAGGGAAGAAGCCACGTTGTCTATTCGTGCCTTGGTTAATTCTCCTGAGTTGAGAGACAGGCTGGTACATCGGGCGCAAAGAAGGATCTGGGAGAGCCATACCTATACAACTCGGGCAATGGAGGTTTTGGAACGAGTTAGTCCCTCTGAATCTGAAGGTCTGAAGACTAAACCAAAAGTTAGTGTTATTTGCTCTACGGTGCGGGAAGGGCAATTGAAGCATGTATTTGAGCAGGTAGGTCGGCAATCCGGAGTGGATGTCGAGCTGATTTTGGTTCTGCACGGGATTCAAGTTGGTGACAAGGAGATTGCAAACTTCGCTGAGGAGGCGAAAGTTCATCAATACCGTGTACTTAGGGAGGAGCGAAGTTCCTCGCTAGGAGAGTGCTTAAATGCAGGTATCGCTGCTTCGTCAGGCGATTTCATCGCCAAGTTTGATGATGATGATTTTTACTTTGCTTCATATCTTTTGGATATGTATAACTCGTGGTCCTTTTCTGGTGCTGACCTGGTAGGCAAACAGGCAAACTATGCGTTTTTGGGCAATGAAGAATTGCTGATAGTTAGGCGGCCGGAGAGGGAACATCGCTGGACGAACTTCGTAGCTGGCCCTACTTTCTTCGGTCCCCGCAATACGTTTGCGGAAAATAAATTTGAGGCGCGTTCCCGAGGGGAAGACACTGCGTTTATTCGTTCTCTTTTGAGGAAAGGGGGGAAAATATATTCCACAGACCGCTTCAACTTTGTTCAGATGAGAAATGCTGGACAACATACTTGGGAAGTCTCAAATGCATCGTTTTTGGCTAATGGGCAGGTCGTGGGGATTGGTCGGAATTTCGAGGCTGTTGAATGCTAGATGGACCGCGTGCTCCCCAAGGGTTTTCGATGTAGGAGCGTCCCCTTTGTGGAATAATACACTGCGGTTCTTAAACGTCGAATTAAAATTTGAAAATACTTTTTCTCCCGAGGAGGGGTTTTAGTGAGCATTGAAGAGAAACAATTGGGACCCATAAACAAGGTTTGTGTTGTTGGGCTGGGATACATTGGTCTCCCGACTGCAGCTTTTATCGCTGATTCTGGTATCTCCGTAGTGGGGGTGGACATCAATGAGCGCCATGTGGAGAAGATCAACAATGGTGAAATGCCCTTTTTTGAACCTGGCTTCGAAGCTTTATTAAAAAGCGTAGTCGCCGATGGACATCTCAAGGCTGATACAGAAGTAGCGGAAGCAGACGCGTTCATTGTGGCTGTCCCGACGCCGTTCAATGATGACTATTCAGTCAATATGTCCTACATCGAAGCGGCAGCGAAGAATATTGCTCCTGTGCTTCGACCGGGGGCGCTCGTGGTCCTAGAATCAACCTCCCCTCCAGGGACCACTGAAAAGATGGCTGAGATTCTTTTAGCCGAAAGGCCGGACCTATCGACGGATCCTGAAAGTGCTAACCGTCTCTTAGTCGCACACTGCCCTGAGCGGGTATTACCGGGCAAGATTATGGAGGAGATGGCCGCTAATGACCGAGTTATCGGAGGCCTAAATCCCCTGTCGACGGATAGGGCGAAACAGCTATACTCCTCTTTCTGCAATGGCGAGATGCTATTGACGAATGCAACAACCGCTGAGATGGCAAAGCTGACCGAGAACTCGTTCAGGGACGTGAATATTGCCTTTGCAAACGAGCTGTCAATCATCTCAGACAAGCTTGGAATTGATGTTTGGGAATTGATTGAACTCGCCAACCATCACCCACGA
The DNA here is from genome assembly GCF_022347325.1 of Corynebacterium nasorum. Taxonomy (NCBI): domain Bacteria; kingdom Bacillati; phylum Actinomycetota; class Actinomycetes; order Mycobacteriales; family Corynebacteriaceae; genus Corynebacterium; species Corynebacterium nasorum. Next base: position 465,202 of record NZ_JAKRDU010000001.1, on the reverse strand, counting down.
GTCAATATTCTGAATCCGGGCCCTGGTGTGGGTGGCCACTGCATTGCAGTTGATCCTTGGTTCATTGTTTCTTCGGCTCAGGAGGAAGCCAAGCTGATCCGTACGGCGAGGGAGGTTAATGACGGCAAGCCTGCCTACGTTATTGCCAAAATTACTGAAGCAGTCGAGGCCGAAGGCGCAGATTCAATCGCCGCACTGGGAATAGCATTTAAGCCGGATATCGATGATTTGAGAGAATCCCCTGCTCTGTCTATCGTGCAACAAATGGCCGAGAAGTGGCCGGAGAAAAACATCCTAGTAGCTGAGCCTAATGTGAATGAGCTGCCCGAGAGTCTAACCGCATATCAAAACGTGCAGCTAGTTGACGCTTCTCACGCGATATCTTCAAGCCCCGTGGTTGCTGTCTTAGTGGACCATACACCTTTCAAGAGTCTCGAAAAGAGCGTCTTGGAAGGAAAGAATGTCGTTGACACACGTGGCATGTGGAGCTGATCCTAGGGATGAAGAGGTTGGAATCCGGCAAGTCGCTTGCAAGTCTTGCCGTGTTAGCCGCTGTGTTGTTAATTGCCGCGGTGCTGTCAAGCAACTTAGTTCGCGCTGGGCTGTTGATTTTGGCGGTGGTAGTAGCGGCTTTGATCTTGATTTTAAGCGTTTCTTGGGCACGACGAGTAGAGGCACAACGCCGACAGGATTACCGCAATGTAATGTCCGTTGCTAAAGAGTTGTCGCTGCTCCGAAACATGTCGGGAAGTATAGCCAAATCGCGAGAGAGTCAACGCTTTCAAGAAGAACAACTAACCCAAATCAATTCCGCGGTCGAGGAATGGCGCCACGGTGAGACGGGTTCAGGGGGCGCAATCTCAGAACCTTTATCCTATTTTTCCCCTAGGCGTATCTCTGCATCGAAGCCCGTGGAGAAACCCAACTCTCATGTGGCCGGGCGACAGGCGGCGCTGCAAGACACTGGTGAGGGGTCCAAGGAAAAGCTACGGGAACTCCTTTATCCTTCCAACGAAATGACTCGAGTAGTGGCCGTTTTGGGCTCTTCCGACCTCCGTGAAAGTCTCTCGGGCTTCTGCTCCGTCCGGAAAATAGATTCTGCCGTTGACCTAGCGAAGGCAGGGAACGACATTTCTTGTCTTGTTATCGAAGAGGCGTCTTTAACCTGTGGTCGCTGGTTTGGGAGTCTGTCAGCTCAAGGGACGCATCTTTTTCAGGAGCTCCATAGCCAGATTGTGAAAGCGCAACGAAAGAATAATGTCCTTACGGCGGTCGTGGCTAATGCACCGGCCTCACATATGACGAGCGTTTTGCGTGGCACCGCTGATGTTGTGCTTCCTAAGAAGCCAGGACAAGATTCTCGGGGCGCCGAAATGGCGAACCCAGTGATAAAGGCTATCGACGCATACGCGTGTAAGTGAGGTTAAGAAGTGAGCACCGCTGTAGTTTATGGGGACATTAGCCCGAATGTTGTAGATGGCTCGTCGATCTGGCTCATGTCAATAACCGAAACGCTCTCAAAGACATGCGACGAGGTTCATCTCCAGCTCAAAATGAAGCCGGATAACTATCGTCTCCTACAGTCCGTAGACAAAATTGAAAACGTCGTCCTACATCTTCCTCCGGACACCAGTTCTCCACTCAACGAGGAAGCCGCGGTTCCTGTCCTTGAATCGTTGGTCGACAAAGTTGGTGCTGACATCCTCGTTTCTCGAGGACTGAATTTGGCACACACATTAAGTCGCTCTTTGACCTTGGCGCCGATACTTTGGGCTTATATAACGGATCTTCCTTTCCCAATTACCAAGCTTTCTAAAACCAATGTAGGCCGTTTGCAAAGAATCTCGGCGAACTCTCGGAGAGTATTTGTACAAACTGAAGCGGCCCGAAGCTATCTAGAATCGATCGCTCCATTCGCGGCAGGGAAGACCTGCTTGATGCTCCCAATGGTACCGAGTGAGGCGTTTTCCAAGGAAAAGCGCGGGGAGAACTACGAACAGTCGGACAAGCTCCGCATTGTCTATGCGGGAAAGATGGCTAAGGACTGGAAGACACTCGAAATGCTGGAAATCCCCAAGCATCTCAGAAAGTTGGGAATCGAGTCAGAGCTATTAGTTGTCGGCGACAAGATAAATAGGGATAAGAGCGATCCTTCTTGGCACCTCCAGATGAAAGAGGCGCTAGAGAAGGCAGCGGCAGATGCTGATAGCGGAGTTGAATGGTTAGGTGGTGTATCTCGGGATGAATCCATGGCAGCCATTTCGTCCGCCCATATTGGATTAGGTTGGCGGACAGCGGTACTAGATTCAAGCCTAGAGGTTTCCACAAAGGCGTTAGAATATTCTGCTCTTGGAACTCCTGCCTTAGTTAATTTTAACGATGACACCCGTGCTCTCTTCGGTAGCGATTATCCATTCTTTATTGATGCGCAAGCTACCGCAGTGGATGCTGCAAAGGTCATTGCGAAAACCGCAAACTCTATTGACCTAATGAGCCCAAAGGTTCGGGGCAAGGTAGCAAACTTTTCAATGGATTCAGCGGTAGAGCGTCTAACTGGCTACTTCGAAGCGGCCGGCATAGTCCGTTCTAGTAACCGTTCGGTGCCTATGGATGCGATTAAGGTCGTAATCGCTTCCCACGATTTCAAGTTCATGGGCGAATTAGTGGATGCGCTTGAGAAGGATCCTCGGTTCATACTCGAGAAGGACGTTTGGTCGTCTCTGCATCAGCATGACGAAGAACGCAGCCGAAACCTGGTCAATTGGGCGGACGTTGTATTTTGCGAATGGTGTGGTCCGTCAGTTCGGTGGTATGCAGAGCATAAGCGACCAGGGCAGAGGCTAATTAGTCGTCTACATGGATTCGAACTTCGTGGTCCCGGCCCATGGATGAAGGAAATCGACTGGCAAGGCGTGGACGAATTGATTTTCGTTTCGCAGCATTACGAGGAAATGGCGCTGGAACGACTTCCACTGCAATCCACGGCTACTCGGGTAATTCCAAATGCAATTGATTTAGTGGACTTTGACCGGGAAAAGCTTTTTGGTGCTCAGTTCCATATTGGTCTGGTCGGCTACGTTCCCTTCTTAAAGCGACCAGATAGAGCTGTTTCATTCTTTGAAGAGCTATTGGAACACGACGACCGGTACGTCCTTCACATAAGAGGCAGGGCCCCTTGGGAATACCCTCACGAATGGAGTAAGCCGCTGCAGAAGCAGTTGTATCTAGATTTTTTCTCTTCTATTGCCTCGAACGAGCGACTACGGGATCACGTAGTGTTTGAAGATTTTGGGCCAGATATGGCGTCTTGGTTTAGGAAGATCGGCATTGTGTTGTCGCCAAGTGATGTGGAAAGTTTCCATCTTGCGCCTGCAGAAGGAATGGCCTCGCGTGCGGTCCCCATCGTGTGGGAGAGAGATGGGGCGAAGAACATTTTTGGTCCGTATGTAGATGAGGGTAGTGACCTCGCAATCGATCGCGTACTCGCCCTACGTGAACCGGAGACATTTGCAGAAGAGGGCCAAAAGGCACGTGAATACGCCTCCCGTTGGGGAGTTAAGAAAATTATTTCCGAATGGATCGATGCCTTGACTGGGCAAAATGTTGCTGTCAAGGAGTCTGAGCGTACGGAAACTATCTAGGAGCTAGGATGTCCATTTACCTTTTGGCGGTGCCTAAGAAGAAGCTTCGCTCTACCGTTTCTGACGACCTTGCAGAGCATAATTCCGAACTGCTACGTCGGTGCTTCCAGAAATACCGCAGTTTGGTCAGTGATCACTATCGGAGTGAAATAAAAGTTTCCACACCGGGACAGAATGGGACTGCATCTATAGGTGTGTGGAAAAGGACGAACGAGTCGAACCGCGTCGTCGCAAAGAAAGACTGGTGGGCGCATTCGAGCGGCCAGGATGTTTCCGAGCTCCTGTTCGAGAAGGTGTCCAGGCGTGGCGGCGAGGTTGTTTACACCGATCCTGTTTGGGGCAGCTATACGGCGATCTGGGGTGAGCGCTATCGCGATCGCGTCATACTATGGAACACAATTCCGGCTCTAGAAGCGGTACATTATGCGGAGACGGAAGATTATGTTTTCGCTAGCAACAGACCACTTCTTGCTGCAGTAGCAAGAGCAGAGGGAGAAGCTTCTCCAGTGGCATTGGAAACTGACTTTTTAGATCAGTATTTGATGTTTGGGTTTAACCTCGATGCCGTATCTCCGTTTGAAGGCGTATCTACGATTGCAGTGGACGAGGCACTCGAGGTTAATGGCGGAGAAGTAAAGATTATTCCTCGTCCAGCAGGTCTAACCGCGAATCTCCCTAACCTTCACTCTGAAGAGGAAGCAGCTGAAGCACTCGCCGACGCGCTAAAGGCCTCTGCTCAGAGAGCATTAGCGAAATTTTCGGGCAAGAACGTTCAACTACGAATGAGTGGCGGTAAAGACAGCCGGCTATTGCTCGGACTAGTTAAGGACTCGGAGCAATCTGTCTATGGGGTAACCTTTGGCAAGCCGAATGATGAAGAAGTCCGAGTGGCGCATAATTTGTGCCGAGCAGCTAAAAAGAACTTGGAAGTAACTGCACCAGCCCCAGTTGATCGGTCAAGCTTGGCGGAAAAGGTTGATCGAACAATTCTCATGTCTGATGGCATCCCGGCTTCTGAACCGCATACTTCTATTTATTATGGCTCCTCGCCGCGTGTTGCCGGTGACGCAATCATGCTGGGGCAGTGGCCACTAATGAAGGGCGGTCAGGCAAAGAAGCTGCACTATTCTGGGTCGGGCTTGCAAAACGCTTTGCGACGACAAGCCGGGTGGTTCGTAAACGAGGGAATCCGAGCGCAGTACGCTTATTTCCTTGAACAATGGCAGCGTGAAGTAGAGACGTCTATCGACCTCGAGTACTTGTATCTCTTTGCCCGAAACTTTAGGTCGGGACGTTGGCTGCATGCACACATAAACCTTTACGAGCGTGATGCAGTCATTGCTTATCCAATCGCTGATGAAGAGGTCGCTGCGATTTCTGACGCTATGACGATGTCAGAGAAGGTTTCACAGCGCGTTCTCTTTAGGGCCTTAGAAATGATTTGGCCCGAAGCGAACCGAATTCCTTTGTCCAACGGCAATAAATGGCGGTTTGAGAGTGCTGGTCCGGTGGAGAATCTTGGAGAAGATTCCTTTGCCGAGCGATATGCCGAAGTTCCTGCTCACGAAAGCGATGAATTCTTACAGGTGGATCCTCGGCTTAAAGATTCAAAAGCGATAGAGTACACCAAGGCTGTGGCCGTTCAGATGGCCAGAGAATTGGTGGAATCTGCTAACTGGGATCTGCTCATTTCAAAGGTCACTCCCGAATTTGGGAAAATCTTGGAAGCGGCCGCGAACGGAGAACTTATCGTTCCCGAAAAGTCGTCTCAAAGAGAGATCGTGAAATTCATTTGGCGTTTGTACGTGGCTGATCGTTGGCTGCGGAAGGAATGGCTAGCGGCGAAAGATGGTTAGCCCAAGGCTGTAGGTCGGTGAACATGATGTGCTCATGCTCACCGACCTCACTTTAGTCTTCGGTGGGAAATAGCTGCAGCTTTAGTTTGCAGAAGTCATGGCGAGAGGAAAGCATTTGCTTTTCTTTCAATGAGAAGGTCTCTTCTGTGCCTTTTGCAAACTTGTGCTGGGCGTAGTACGAGTCCAGATAGTGCGCGATGGGGTTTATAGACTCCCCGTAAGTGGGGTAGATAAAGGAGGTCGCGTGAGGGAAAGAGTTGACTTCCAAAACTCGTGGCATGTCGTCTTTCAAACTACGCACCATGATATCGACGCCGCCAGTGTATAGACCCGGAATCGCGGCAACTGCTCGAACAGCGGTGTCCCTAATTTCCTCTGAAATGATATCGGTGATATTTGCAGTTTCAGCACCGAAAGAAATATTAGAGATTGCGCTGAGGAGAACGCGTTCTCCTGCTTCGGGAATATCTGAGAAAGACAATGAATTGGAGCGCATGAACGCTTCCATGTTCGCGTTTCGGCGAAGAAGTCGCTTGCTTCGTGCGCGGTCCTTCTGACGCTCGTCATTTTTAAGCGCCATCAGTTCTTCGATGTTGTGGGTTCCGTCGCCGGTAACGTAGGCAGGGATTCGGATGATTGAACCGAAAAACTCTCCCTCCACAACGGTGACGCGCAATTCAAAACCGTCAACCATTTCTTGGACAATTACCGAGGGCTCTCGCTTTCGTTCCTTTTGCATCTCCACGCATTCGTGGAAGCGCTCTTTGAAGTCCTGTTCAGTAACGTTAAGAAAAACTCCGAGACCTTGGGAGAAGCTTGGTGCTTTGACCACGACTTCTCTCCGGCCTTGAGTAAAAGCGGTGTCGAAGGCGTCGTCAGCCTCGTCCGGTCCAAAAACCTGGTACCAAGGAACATTAATGCCAGCGGCGTGCAGGATTTTTTGTGTTTTTACTTTGTTCTGGCAGATTCGTCCAGCTGTCTTAGTGCAGGTAGGTACGTTCCAAGGAGTAACTACTCCGATGGGATCATCTGCAGAATCCTTTAGAGTGATATACGGACGGTTCTTTTTCGAGCGGTCAATATGGAAGTTGCGCCCCGAGCGGCGGACAGTCCGAATCCACGCGTTGTGTATGCCCGTGGTGTAACCATCTTGCCAATAATTTTGTTCAAGGCTGGGCAGAGAATCCAGAATATGGTTTAAGTGCTCGGTACGCATGTAGTTCCAATCATCTGAGCTAGGAGTGGGTTGCTTATCGCACAGATTTTAGCAACGAGGTCAGGCTGACAAGTTAGTTCGCCTTGGTCCTCACTATTAAGCCCGAGGCGGTGCAGAGATTTAGCGGTGTTACGCCGACCCAGCAACGCCTAGAGCCTTAACTAGTGCCTAAGAGTAGAGCAGCTGTGTTCGCTCGATCTGGTCGACAATATAACTGGCCGCATTAACAGGCTCGCCGTAGCTTACATAGTGGTGGATGTCGAAGAAAGGCTGCGTATTGATCTCTAGAACTGTGATGTCGGCGTCAGGCTGCAAGGAAGAGGTGAAAATGTCTACTCCCACTGTTCCCGTCCCTGGGAAGGCCCGAGCAGCGCGCTCTGCAACCGCGATGTGTTGACGAGAAATTTTATCGATGACATTAAGCGTGAAGCCGCCGCCACCTACGGAGGATATTGGATTTAGAACGACTACTTCGCCGTGCTCGGGCACTTGCTCGAGTGTCCAAGGGCTTTCGGCCAGCCAATCTTCATCTATGTTTATCTCCGTAGATTTTAGGTAAGCATCGGCTTGTCGGCGTTGGAGCTCGAGATCCACCAGTTCTTGAACCGTATGCTTCCCGTCACCTACTACAAATGCGTTTAGCCTAGAGCAAGCAACGCGTACACGGCCACCGATGACTAAGACGCGTATATCGAAACCAGCGAAGTATTCTTCGATTACAATTTCATCGCCGTAGCCGCTGTCAGCTGCTTTAGACCAAGCCTTTTCAAAGGTCTCGGTATCTTTGATATTGAGAGACACGCCGCGCCCTCGGGTACCGCCATTCGGCTTAACTACGACAGGGCGATCTTGCGCCTTAAAATATTCGAGGGCCTCAGCTTTAGTGGCTGAATTGAACTTCTGGCCGTTAGGCGTCGGCACGTTATTGGCTTGAAGAGTCAATTTTGTGGCCTGTTTGTCGTTGGAAACCCTTCTAGCGAACATGCTCTGGGTAGATGGGCCGTGATAAACGGTTCCTCCCACCGTTTTACCGTTATTCAAAAATATCCATGTGCCGTCTTTGACTTTTTGGGTCTCCCAGCCGCGGGACCTCGCTTCGCCCAGCATAAGTTTTGTGCGGGACTTAATCCGGTCATAAGTATTGATTGGCAGCTTTGGTTTCAAAATTTCGTCATTTACCAAAGCAATTAGGTTTCTAGGATCGTAGCTCACGTAGGCATAGTACATTTAAGATTCTCGCTTTTGTACCGACTAACTCACTAAAACTTATTCACTAGTTCGCCCCATCGATGACCCCTTCAAAATCACCGCAACACGTCCGACGTAAATAGTGGCAGTTCCTTGAACTTTCATAAGATGCTGTCTCTAATGTGGTGGGGTTTCTATGGGGCCTGACCCCCGGAAAGTAGACACGTCGGGGGTTAGCTATGCTGCTTGGGTCAGTGTAGCTGATGTGAGCGCTTCGAAGTCATCGGGAGCTTAGAAGGTTGCACCAGTAGTGCCGCCTGCGCGTGTTGTAGCGCATGCACCATCGGAAGACTTCTTGGCGGCAGCTGATTGGACTTTCAAAGAGTTTCCTATCACGCAGTACTTCACGCTTTAAGGCGGTGTTAAATGATTCTGCCAGGGCATTATCGGCACTCGTTCCCACTGCTCCCATGGATTCGCGCACGCCAAGCTGGGCGCAGTGGTCCCTAACAGCCTGTGAGGTGTACACACTGCCATGATCAGAATGGAAAATTGCCCCTTTAAGGCTTCCGCGGACTTTCCTGGCATGAGACAAAGCTTCGATAACCAGCGATACCCGCATGTGATCTGCGAGCGCATAACCTGCAAGTTTCCGCGAGTAAGTGTCAATAACTGTGGCCAAATACATGTTCTTGCCGCCCTTACACGGCAGGTAGGTGATATCGCCTACGTAAACGTGATTCGGCCTGTCAGCTGTGAATCTGCGGCCTACTAGATCTGGCATGACTCGACGTCCAGGCTTGCGCCTGATGGTGATACACCGACGCCGCTTAGTAAAGCCTTTCAGCCTCATGGATTTCATGATGCGTGCGACCTTCTTGTGATTGATCGGAGGAAAGTCCGTATCGTCGTTGAGGTTTGCAGCAATGCATTTTGCACCATAAAGCCCGAGCTCATCATCGAAGATGGTCTTGATTCGTGCACCAATAAGAGCATCAGAACACATCTTTAACCTGCGTTCTTCGCGAGTGTTGGCCCATTTGTAGAACGAGGAGCGATTGAGCTTTAACACCTGGCACATCCGCTTAACCGAGTACTCGGTTCGGTGGTCATAGACAAACTGGAAGCGGATTACCAGCGTGTCTCTTCGGCAAAATATTTCGCGGCCTTGCGTAGGATGTCGCGTTCTTCGCGCAGCTTCGAGACTTCTTTTTCTAGCTGGCGGATCCGTTCAGAATCAGTCGTCTCCTGGGCCTTGTCGCGTATGGTCTTCGTGCGGGCACGTTTGCCAGTGCCGTACTGCTTAAGCCAGGAATAAAGTGAGGAGCGATTGATTCCTAGCTCTGCTGCAGCCATGTGAAGTGAGAGGTCCTCATTGTTTTCGTAGAGGGCCACAGCATCACGTTTGAACTGTTCGGAATACCTAGGCATGGTGGTAGATTACCTTTCTTCCCAACCCAACCGGGCTGGATATCAGGTGTCTACCAAACAGGGGTCAGGTTCGGAGCACAACGTATAAAAATACCCACGCGGCGCGCATGGTGGCGCGGCGTGGGCTGGGGGGAGGACTAGAAATTAGTCCTGAGCAACACCGACGTTGATCTCGATGTTGCCGCGGGTGGCCTTGGAATAAGGGCACATCTGGTGGGCGGCGTCGGCAAGCTCCTGTGCCTTGTCATCCTCAACGCCTGGGATGGTGACCTCGAGGTCAACGCCGAGGAAGAAGCCCTCGTCGTTCTTGCCCAGCTTAACGCGGGCGCCGACGGAGGAATTCTCCACGTCAACACCCTTGTCCTTGGCCACTGCCTTGAGTGCGGAGTGGTAGCAGGCGGCGTAGCCGGCAGCGAAAAGCTGCTCCGGGTTAGCGCCCTCACCGCTGCCGCCCATTTCCTTTGGGGCGGTCATGGTGAAGTCCAGATCGGAATCCTTGACTACGGCGCGGCCGTCGCGGCCTGCTCCGGTGGACAGTGCTTCGGTGGTGTATACGGCGTCCATAATGACTCCTTTTCTATCGGGTCTTTGTACGTCCGCCGATTGTACGCAAGAATTCTAGTCCTCGACGACGTTGACGGTGACCTCAATATTGCCCCGGGTGGCATTGGAGTAGGGGCAGACCTTGTGGGCGGCGTCGGCAAGCTGCTGGGCTGTGGCCTTGTCTTGAGCCGGGATGGAAACCTCCAGGTCCACTGCAAGCTGGAAGCCTTCGCCCTGCTTTCCAATGCCCACTCGTGCCCCCACCGCAGAGTCACCCAGCTCGACCTTCTGGTTGCGTGCCACGGCCTGCAGTGCGGAGTGGAAGCAAGCGGCGTAGCCGGCGGCAAAGAGCTGCTCGGGGTTGGCGCCTTCGCCGCTGCCACCCATTTCCTTCGGAATGGCCAGGGTGAAGTCGAGGTCAGAGTCCTTGACGGTGGCGTGGCCGTTGCGGCCTGCTCCGGTGGCTAGTGCCTCGGTGGTGTACATGGCGTCCATGATTGCTCCTTTCGAGTTTACAATCCGGTTTTAATATCCACTTTTGATTGTACACAATTAAATTGCGGACAATATTTTCTTGGCGTCTATACTTTTGGCTATGAATGACGCGCCCACTGATTACCTTTCTCTCGATAGTCAGCTGTGCTTCTCGATTTACCGTGCGAGTAGGGCGGTAGTGCGTTCCTATCGGCCACTCCTCGATAAGCTGGGGCTGACCTACCCCCAATACCTGGTCATGTTGGTGCTGTGGGAGGCCGACGAACCGGTGCCACTTAAATTCATTCATTCCCGCCTCGGTCTGGATAGCGGCACGCTTACCCCGCTGCTTAAGCGCCTAGAAAAGCAGGGGTACGTGGAGCGACGCCGTGATCCCGCCGACGAGCGCCGCACCCTCGCTAGCCTCACCGCCGACGGCGACGCCCTGCGCTCCCGCGCCGAGTGCATCCCCGAAGCAATGGTCGAGGCCTATGAGAAGTTGGGCCTCGACCTAGTGGAATTTAAAGAGTCTCTCGATGTCCTTGCCGCTACTCTCGTCGACGTGGAGCTGCCCTGGCGCCCCGAAGATGACTTTGTGAGGTAGGGGGCTTAGTTCGTCGTGGCCACGCGCCTGGACCATATGCTTTTGTCGGCGGTTTCGAATGAGGCGCGAACTGTTTTGTCTCCGGGCTTTTCGCAGGTGAGAACCCGCTGGTCGCTGCCCATGCGGCAGTCAAGGTCATAGGATTGCTTGGTCACCGGGCTGCTGGCGGAGACATCCGCGTGGTATACCGATGTCACCGTGGGATCTGGGGAGCGCAGAGTGTAGCTGGCCTGCATCGCGGCATCAAAGACCGCGGCGGCGAATTCGCAGGAAGTCGCATCGCCGGCGTCGATGGAATCGCCTGATGAAGATGTACCGCAGTAGCCGCCAATCTGGCCTACATGGATGTTGTGTTTGCCGCCGGCCGGTGGTGTGGGCTGCTCTGGGGCTGCCTCTTTGGTGACCGTTTCGGTGCGGCGTTGCTTCGTTTCCTTCTCCGGGCTGGTTTCTTCTGCATTTTCACCAGCCGGGGAGTTGCTATCTTGCGCAGTGGAGAAGGCTGGCTCTTCTGCTGGGGTGGAATCAGAGTTGGAGTCTGAACCGGAGCCGCAGGCGCTTAGCACAAGACCGGTAGCGAGGAGCACGGACGCGAGAGGGAGAATGGAAGGGCGTTGCATAGGGATACTGTAGCGCCCTTCGGGGTGTGGCGCGCGGCTAATGGTCTATACGAGCGGGTGGAACTGGCGCACCTTCGGGTGGCAGAACCTTCGGGTACTTTGTGGCTGTGCCGGCGGAAGTGGGTGCGCCGGTTGCACCGCTGGTTGCGGCGGCATCGGCGTTGCTGGTGGGGGAAGGGCGGTGGGGAGTGGGGTCCCAGTGGGCGTCGACAAGCGTGCGCTGGCATACCCAGCCCAAAGCCAAAATAGCCAGTGCGATAAGGGCGATGAAGACGAGCCCCAGTGCACCGTCGGCGTGAATGGACCAGCCCAGCAGCAGGCCGAGCCAGCCAAAGTCAGCGTCGCCGAAAGTGGTATTCGCGGAGCCGAAGGAACCAAGGACACCGAGGAGGAATGCCGGCAGGAAAGTAATGATGAGGCCGTTGACAAAAGCACCGAGCGCGGCACCACGGCGGCCGCCGGTGGCATTGCCATAAACGCCTGCTGCACCGCCGGTGAAGAAGTGCGGCACCAAACCGGGCAGAATCAGCGCAATGCCAAAGGCTGGATTGAGCCAGGTAGACAGGACGGCGAGGCCGACAAGTCCGCCGAGGAAGGAAGAAATGAATCCGATGAGCACTGCGTTCTGGGCATAAGGAAAGACGATGGGGGCATCCAGTGCAGGGATCGCGCCGGGCACCACCTTGGCTGCGATGCCCTGGAAAGCAGGCACGAGCTCGCCCAGGATGGTGCGGACGCCAAACAGGATGACGGCCACGGCTACGCCAAACTGGAGTCCTTGGGTCACGGACTGCATCAAGAAATTGCTCACATTAGTGGCGCCATCTGGAAAGGCCGTGAAGGCTTCCTCGGAACCGGCGCGAGCAATGAAGAGCACGGCGAGGACCACGTACATCAGCGCCATGGATAGCGCGGTTGCCACCATGGAATCGCGCAAGAAGCGCAGGCCTTCCGGCAATTTCAGGTCCTCAGTGGAGGGCGACATTTTCTTACCCTTGCCGCCCACCAGCTTGCCGACGCCGCCCGCAGCCAAATACCCCGCAGTGCCAAAATGTCCGATGGCCACGGAGTCATCGCCGGTGATTCGGCGGGTAAATGGGTGCGCGATGGCGGGGAGGGAGACCATAAGGATGCCGAGCAGAACTGCGCCGAAGGCGATGACAATCCACGAGGAATACCCGGCCGGTGCAAGCACCATGGTGAGAAGAGTCGCCATAAAGAGAACATGATGACCGGTAAGAAATACGTAGCTCATTGGCGTAAAGCGGGCAAGCAGCAGCGAAACCACAAAGCCTAAGATCATGATCCAAGCGACTTGGCTGCCGAACTGATCTTGCGCAATACCTACGATGGCTTCATTGGTGGGAACCACTCCCTGAGCCCCGGTCGCGCCAGTAATCATGGCCCCCAGCGGCTCTAAGGAATCGGTGACTAGGCCTGCACCGGCGCCGATAAGGAGGAAGCCGAGCGTGGCCTTGATGGCGCCGCCAATGGTTTTGCCGGTTCCGCGGCCCATCGCTGCCAGCCCCACCGCGGTGATGATGCCGATGAGAAACGCTGGCACGGAGAGAATTTCATTAACAAGGAAATTCGCTATAGCAAGAAGAAAGTCCATGAGGATGCTCCTTAGATGTCATAGAGCTCGCGCAGAGCCCCATCGATTTCAGACATGGAGGTGAAGTCTTGGATGACGTAGACAGGAACCCCGACATCACCTAGCGTTGCAGCAATTTCGCCGGAGGTGAGCAAGAAATCCGCCTCACCAGCTCGTCCTTTGGCTGAGATGGTATCCGTGGCTTCCACGGTGAGGTAAGGGCCCCAACCCCACTCATCGAGCACCTGCTCGAGGGTGTTTTTGAGGAACAATGACGTACCTAGCCCGTTGCCGCATACCGTGAGAATTTTTCCTTTGGAGGCAACAGAATCGGCGGCCGTTTGCTTCGCTGGTTGCGCCTTTGGCCCCGACGTTGCTGTGGAAGCTGCGCGTTTCTTACTCGACGTCGATGCCGTGAGGACTGCGCGGAGCCCCTCTTCAGATTCTGCGCTATCAAGCTCGTCGCGTTTGGTGGCCAGCAGCTTTGCGAGCTGTTTCATCGCCTGCAGATGCTCGGAGTCACTCCGTGCGGCAAACGCTACGACGAGGTCTACAGGGTCATTGGAATCATGCCCGAATTCCACCGGCTTATCCAGGCGCACCCACGACAGTGAGGTTTCTTTTACCGCCTCCGAAGGGCGCGCGTGCGCAAAAGCGAAACCGGGAGCCACGACAATATATGGGCCCGTTTCTTCCACGGAGTGCACCATTGCTTCCGTGTAGTCTGCGGTTATCGTGCCAGCTTCTTCAAGCAGCGATCCCGCAAGATGGATAGCTGCTCGCCAGTCCTTGGCGGTGCCGTGCAAGTCCACGGCACCGGGCACCAAGAAGGAATCTAGTGTCGCCATATGTATCTCCCATCACAAATGCTGTGACATCAAGGTCAATGTCACTCTTGATTTTATGCCGCGGAGAAACGGGAGGTAAATGCAGGGGTAACGTTTGCACTGGGGGAGTTGCAACCGCTCAAGGGGCGGTCGAATTGGCTCTATCGGTCTTTAGCGTGGTCGCAATGCAAAGGGGACCGTGTGTTCTCGGAAAGGCCGGACCTGGAAATGGACCTGTGCTAAGGGGAAGGGAAATGAGAAATCCCCGCCGGCGCGGGGAGAAACACAGCTAAAGTGCTGCTTTGCGCACTACAACAGGCCCCTCCCATTGGATACAGGAGGGGCCTGGCTACGCCTGTCAAGTACTGCCTGCCTCAGTGAGAAATGGGCTCGATTTCCTTTGGGCGTTGTATCTCGGCGGGCTTTGCTTCCTGTATCGGCTAGAACGGGAGATTTAAGCGCGTTGCATACGGGCAGTTAATTGAGCTCGAAAGTTTGGCGTCCGATTTCATCTTGGCTGAAGGACTTAGTTGCAACAAGGTCCACAGGGGTAGTTAGATCATCGAGCTCGTAGGCTATGGTTCCAGCGACAGTGCCTCCCTTTTTAATCTGCTCAAGCTGAGTATCGTCAGTTTCAGGATCATTGTAGGAACCGAGGTCGAGCTCGTTTACTTTATTCGGATCATTGTCTTGGATGGCGGTGAAGTACACGACAAAGTCGGTGGTGGTTAGAGTTTCATCCGTTTTATTGGTTACGTCATAGTTAAAGACGAGAAGTGGCTTTTCACCTATTTCATTACCAGGCTCACCGGGCTTGATAACACGGTGATCGGTTATTTCGAACTTGGCGGCTGGAACATCCAGGACTCCATTTTTAAAGGTTTGGCCAAAATCCGTGCTCTTTAGCTCTCTAATGGTTGTCGGATCATCCTTCACTTTCTTCATGTGTGTGGTGAATTCCTTATCTTCAATCGCGACCTTGAAAGTTAAGGCGTCGTCATCGATAGAGAAATCTTTCTTGTCGGACGAAGCAGCCATCCACTCAGAGGCGGTGGCAACGGTATCGCGGTTTGAAGTAACGGTCTCACCGGATGCAGCGGCTTGAGCGTCAAAGGTGCCAATCCAGTAGATCATACGATTTTCGCCGTTGTCCATGACCCATTCGATGGTGATGACGTCGTCGGTGATGCTGGCCTCCATCCAACCATCTTCAGAAGCGCTGTCCTCTTGCTTCCACGTCCCAATTACGGACTTCGCATCGGCCTGTGCATCGGACGCGGAGTTACTGGAGTCGCTCGTCTTTGAGCTGTCACTACCGCTATCCGAGCAGGAGGTAAGCGTGAGAGCAGAGACGAGAATGAGAGAAGAGAGTAGTTTGCGCATAATTAACTTCTACCCGCAGGGGGTAGGAAGAGTACAAATACTCAATAGCGAAGGGGGCAAATTGGTCTTTGGCCGCTCTTTGACTAATCTTTTCAGGGCAGAGAGTCGCCCAAGTGGGCGTGCAATCTGCGTGGGGCTATAGCTCAGTCGGTTAGAGCTACGGACTCATAATCCGTTGGTCGCGGGTTCGAGCCCCGCTGGCCCCACGGTGATAGGGAGGCGTCGGCAAGCAGTGCTGGCGCCTCCTTGTGCTTATCTGCGCATATGGGTGTGCTGATTGCGCAAGGGCGGACGGTGAAGTCTAATAACTATATGGTTGAAGTAGATCCGCTCATTGAATCTCTCTACCGCTGGTCCGATATCAGTGGTGTGCTGCTGATGGGAATTATCGGTGGCACTATGGCGCGCAAGCGCGGCTACGATATCATCGGCTTTTTCTTCATTGCGATGTTCTCGTCGCTAGGCGGCGGCATGGTGCGCGACGTGCTCATTAACCGCGGCACCGTCGCGGCAATGAGCCAGCCGGAATACCTCTACTTGGCTTTTACCGGCGCGCTGATTGCTCGCTTTGTGTACTTCAAAGGCAAGACCTGGGATTATCTGCAAGCGCATGGCGACGCCGTCGTTTCCGGCCTGTGGGCCGCCACCGGCGCGGTGAAGGCTATTACCTACGGCCTGCCGCTTATTCCCTGCATCATGATGGGCGTGTTTACCGCCACGGGTGGTTCGATGATTCGTGACATCGTGATGGGGCGCGAGCCGAGCGTCTTTGGTGATAACCAGCCAACAGTCATTCCGGCCGTGGCTTGTGCGATTATTGTGCTGGTAGGCCACTATTTCGACATGATGGCAGTGGGCATGATCATTGGGCCTTTGGTCTCCATCTTCTTGGCGCTGCTGGGCATTTGGGCGGGGTGGCGCGTGCCGGCCTACCAAGACTGGGCACCTATTAATGACACCGCCGCACAGGTGAAGGTCCTAGCGAAAAAGGCCGAGAATAAAAACCGTGCCGTCGGCCGCCGCCTCGAGCCGCACCGCCTACGTTCTTGGCGCCACCGCCAGATGGAGGCAGCGCTGCAGCGCCGCGTTGAAAAGGAAGTGCGCTCTGGTAAGCGGCGCGTAGAAGCCGCCGCAGAGGCCAGCGAATTTCTGGAGTCCTTCGAATCCGATGTGGATCAGCTCAGTGCAGTGGTAGCAGAAGGCGATGATACGGACTTCGGCGTGGACCTCACCGGTGATTCCTACACCGAGGAGGAACAGGCCTCCCAGGAGGAATCCCAACGCCTCCTTGATGCCATTCTGGAAGATGACAAGCTTACGGATGAACTCATTGATCGCCTCATGAAGCGCTATGACTCCCGCGACTAGCCCGCGGTTCTTTAGCGCGGCGGCTTAGCGCCCAACCGCGCCGCAAACCTGCGGGTCCGTGATATAGCCTTGCTCGCAGCCATATTGGGTCTGGATTTCTCCGGAGCTCTTATTCCGGTTGCCGTTGGCATCGTTGCCATAGCCGCACAAGTAGGCCGGACACTCCGCACTCGGCCCATTGGGCGCTTGTACTGGCGGTTGAGCGTTTGATTCCTTGCACAACGCGGCAAACTCCACCCAGGTGCCGTCCGCGCATTGGTACTGCGCGGTGTTTTCCTGCTGCCGGTTTTCGGTAGGCGGTTGCACGGCTTCCTGATTTTCTGTTTGTGGTTCGGCGTGCTGCGCGGCATCTGTAGTTGCTACTTCCGTGGTCGTTTTTTCTGTGGACGTTTCCTCGGTGCTGGATTCTGTAGAGCTCGTTTCATTGGCCGTTTCCGTAACGGTTTCTTTCACCGTGGAAATGGTGGTGGCGGTCTCGTCGCTGCCGCCGCAACCGGTGGCAAAAAGGGCTAGGGAAAAGAAGGGAATAAGGAATGATTTCTTCATGCCCCATACCGTAGCCAAACAAGGCGGCGGGTGCCGGAGTCTGTGCAGGGCATAGGGGGAAACGGGCTGTGCGAGGGGGAGTGTTTGCATGGTGGCTGGCAGTGAACTGGCATCTAGTTTTCAGGTGTGCGCACTAATCTAGAGACATGAATCTGAAGTATTACTTCTACGAGCTGTGGAGCATCTTCGTTGACCACGGCTTACCGCTTATCGCGCTGCTGCTGATCGGCATTTTGATCCCGCGCATCGGCAGGCTGGCGATCCGCATCATAGAGCGCCGCCTCGATGAAGATGAAGAATCCACCAAGGCGCGCCTGGCGCTGACCGGTGCGCTGGTCTACATCGTGCAGGCCATCGCGTACTTCCTCATCATTTGGGCGGCGCTGACCAATATTGGCGTGCCCGCGGTAGGCGCGGCGGTGCCGGCGACGATAGTTTCGGCCGCCGTGGGCTTTGGTGCCCAGTCCATCATCGCCGATTTCCTCTCCGGCTTTTTCATCCTGTCAGAAAAACAATTTGGCGTAGGCGATTACGTCAGCTTCGATGGCGTAACCGATGTGGAAGGCACCGTGGTGATGCTGACTTTGCGCACCACCAAGGTGCGCACTCCCACCGGCGAGCTCGTCACCGTGCCCAATAGTTCTGCCGGGGCGGTAACAAACTATTCCCAGGAATGGTCGCGCGCCGTGGTCAACTTCGACGTACCCGTGCAAGAAGGAGAGACCCTGCCAGAGATTACCCGCCGAGTGCGCACCATTTCTGAGCAAGCCATCCAAGAGCCGTCCATCGCCGTGGATGTCAACGGCGAGCTCGAGGTGCTGCCAGCCACGCAGCTGGTTGCCCCGCAGGCCGCCGGCCAATCGTGGCACGTGACCTACCGCGTACTGGTCACCGTTAACCCGGCCCGCCAATGGGCGGTGGAACGCGCCATTCGCTCGGCGCTGCTCTCGGAGTTCTGGGATCACTACAATGTGGCCGATCTCGATGAACTGCAGCGCCCGCTGACCCCACCGCAGGGAAATACCGCGGCTCAAGAATCCGTAAAGGATGCTTCCACCGCAGGGGAGGGCCACCACCCTGAGACGAAGGTGGAGCGCAGTGCCGCCACCGCGGACGCTGAGGTGGATGGCCCGGCTAGTGACGGCCCCGGAAAACCCGCGCTGTCTGATGCGGACGACCAAGAACCAGAGCCCTCCCAGGGCATCTGGCGTGGCTTGGAGGCCAATAGCAAGTTCCAAAAGATCGCCACATTCGGCGGCCGAGTCCGCGCCTCCACCACGGGCCTTGTCCTCGCGCTGTTTGTCGTCGGTGCCTTGGCCTTGGCCTCGAGCAATCCCGAAAACGCGGACGCGGGCTGGCTCTCGCCCGAGCACTGGCGCGATAGCGGCAAGGAAACCTCCTCCTCACAGCTTTCCGACGCCCCCTCAAACCAACCCACCCCAGCAACCACCGAGACCGGTACACAGTCCGAACCAACGGAAGATAGTGCCGCTCCCACGGAGACCGACTACCCACAGGGCACTAATGACACTGGCGTGACTGATACGCCTGCCGGCGGCAGGCAGGGAACAGGCGCTACTGGTAATGCCTCCCCGGCCCCGAGTGCCCCCAATGGCGCAGACAACGTGGGGACAGATTCCGGGACCGGCGCCGGCACTGCGCCCACTGCGGGAGGCGACGCCGGCGACGGCGCCCAAGCTTCCGGAACGGCCGGTAGCGCAGGCACAGAGATTCCGGCAGAGCCTCGTCAGTAGGATGTGCCCTCCATTTCGACCACTGCTTCCTTTCGTGGTTGGCAAAGCCGGCATGATCGCTCATGTCGTAGCTCTTGACGTGCAGGAATGATTTTGTGTGGCAAAGATGAAATAGTGCGAGCCGGTTGCGCGTTGCACTTGGCATGACTTCACTATTTGAACCTCTGGAACTTGGCCGATACACGATAGATAATCGCGTGACCATGGCGGCGTTGACCCGCCAGCGCGCGGGTGAAAGCGGAATACCTACTGAGCTGCACCAGAAGTACTACTCGCAGCGTGCCACGGCCGGGCTGGTTGTCACGGAGGGCACCTTCCCCGCGTGGACCAACCGCGCATTTCCAGGCCAGGCAGGCATTGCCACCGAGGAGCAGGCAGAAGGCTGGCGTGCGGTAGCAGACCGCGTTCACGAGGCCGGCGGCACCTTGTTCATGCAGATCATGCACGGTGGCCGCACCAGCCACCCAGATCTGATTGACGGTGCAGATCCAGAGGCCCCGAGCTCCTTCGATTGGGGCGGAACCGTGCGCGGATTTTCCGGCAAAATGGATGCGCCTCTCCCGCGCGAGCTAAAGACTGAGGAGCTGCCGCGCATCGTAGAGGAATTCCGTCAAGGCGCGCGCCGGGCTATCGATGCCGGCGTCGACGGCGTGGAGATCCACGGCGCGAATGGCTACCTGCTGCATGAGTTTATGGCACCCTCCGCCAATAAGCGCGAGGATGAATTCGGCGGCAGCCCGGAAAATCGCTGGCGCCTGCCGGAGATGGTTATCCGCGCCGTGGCGGAGGAAATCGGCGCCGACCGCGTAGGTGTGCGATTCTCGCCGGCCCACAATGTGCAGGAGGTCATCGAGGATGACCAGGACGATATGCTGGCCACCTACGGCGGACTGCTCGATGCCCTGGCACCGCTGAACCTGGCTTATGTGTCCCTGCTGCACGGTGAGCCGGAAAGCGAGCTTATCGCCACGCTGGCGCAAAAAGCCCGCGCAAATGGCGTGACCAAGGTGCTGATGAATGACGGCTTCCCTACGGTGACTTCTAAGGAAGACGCGCAGCGTGAAATCGAGCTGGACTACGTGGATGCCGCAGTGGTGGGCCGCCAGCTCATCGCCAACCCGGACCTAGTGCGCCGCTGGCGTGAGGGCTTGGAGCTCAACGAGCCGGACCAGGATACGTTCTACCTGGGCGGCGAGCGTGGCTACATTGATTATGAATATGCCGCGGACTAGGGAAAAATCCGCGGCATAAAGGGGGGCCGAGAGGCATCAGAGTGATAGGTAGTGAAATTCCCCAGAGAGGGTCTTTCACTATGCCTATCGAAGGTGTACTACCCGTTCGTTAACACCAAGTGCCTGTCATGTGACAGAACTTACAACTACTTGGTATAGCCCTTGCCTGGGCGCCAGGTCATGGTCACAGCCTCGCGCACCGGGGACTTAGCGGTCAGCAGGTTGTCCACGCGCAGCCAGTGCATTTCTGCGGAATCCGGGCGCACGGTTACAAAGCTATAGCCGTGGTGGTCCAAGTCCACGTGGCGGGTGTGCGGGTTGGCACCTAGCAGGTAACGCTCGGCAAGCTTGGAAAGCTCGTTGCCTTCCGGCAGCTTGAGCTGCTCGTTGACATTGGGCGCAGAAACGGAGGCGCAGACCAGCTCGGCGCCAAAGATGCGGCCATCCTTGCTGATATTATGCGCCCACTCGGAATGGATATCGCCGGTGACAAAGAGGGTGTGGGCATCGTGCTTGGAAAGGGCGTCGATAAGCAGGCGGCGCTCTGCAGAGTAGCCATCCCACTGGTCGCCATTGACCGGAATGCCGGTGATATTGGAAGACAGCGAGGAAGAAACCGGCTTGGTCTTGTCATCCTTTTGCAGGGTAGCCAGGTTCATGGGGGAGAACATGACGGAATTGCCCAGCATATTCCACTTCGCAGAAGAGGTCTCAATCTTATTGAGCAGCCAATTATATTGCTCGGATCCGAGCATCGTGCGGCCTTCTGCGGCCATCTTGTGCGGGCCAAAGCGCACCTGCTCATCGCGGTAGGTGCGCAGGTCCATCATGGTTAGTTCCACCAGGTCACCAAAAGTCAGGCTGCGGTAGAGGTGGCCCTGCTCGGAAGGATTGGTTGCGCGCACCGGCATCCACTCGAAGTAGGCCTGCATTGCGGCCTTGCGGCGGTCGAGGAAGGCGCCCTCCTTGCCCTCGGTGTGGTTTTCGGCGCCCTCGCGCCAGTTATCGTTGGCCACCTCGTGGTCATCCCACACCACAACCCACGGCAGTGCCCCGTGTGCGGCTTGCAGGTTTTCATCGGTGCGGTAGCGGCCGAAGCGAATCCGGTAATCCTCTAACGAGATAATCTCGTGCGCAGGGTGGTGCAGGCGCACCGGGCCATTACCGGCGTACTCGCGCTGCGGGTATTCGTAGATATAGTCGCCCAAGAAGATCATATAATCCAGCTGGTCGGCGCGGCCGCGCTGGGCAATATCGCCATAGGCGTTAAAGAAGCCGGACTCCCAGTTTGCACAGCTAGCCACACCGAAGGTGAGCTCTTCTGGGGAGGCGCTCAGCGCCGGGGCGGTCTTGGTACGGCCAATGGGCGAGTACTTATCCTGCGCCTTAAAGCGGTAAAAGTACACGGTCTCCGGCTCCAAGCCGTGCGGGTCCACGTGCACGGTGTGGTCCTGGTTGGCATCGGTGGTCACTTCGCCCTGCTTGACGACGTCCCCAAAGCCCTCGTCCTTGGCAATTTCCCACTCCACCCGGGTGGCCTCGCCCAAGCCGGATCCCGGCATGGCATCGGCATCCGGGGTTACGCGGGTCCACAAAATGACCGAATCCGGAATAGGATCGCCCGAGGCAACGCCGTGGAGGAAGGGGCGCTCGCCCAGTTGGGGCTCTACCATGTGCTGCTCCACGCGCGGGGAGAGGCTGCTTTGGGCATTGGCAGAGTTGGCGGCGGCGGTGGACAAAGCGATGGCGGCGCCGGCGGTGCCGGTGGTTTGCAGGAAGCGGCGGCGATTGACGTTTCCGCGGGCAGAAGCGGACTGATTCTGAGAATTATTAGGCATGATTTAAAGCTTCGTCATGTTTGCCGCCTGTGCAAGCGATCCTAGGCCAATTACATAAAGAGTTCTTTTTGTCTTAACTGGCGGTTAACTTCCTTGCCCCTCGCCCGGCCCTAGAGTGCGGGCCTTGGGCGGGCTTGGCTCAGTAGGCTGGAGGGCATGAGTGAATTTAGCCAGATCAGCCAATGGCCCGCGGATACGGTGGCCGGTGCTTTGCTGCACCGCGGCGAGGTCATAGAAACGGTAGGAGATACCGCCCGCGAGTTTCCAGTGGCATCGGTGACCAAGCTGGTTGCGGCCTATGGCGTGATGCTTGCCGTGGAAGAAGGCGCGGTGGAATTGGGGCAGCCGGCCGGTCCGGAGGGCTCGACCCTGGAACACCTGCTTGCACACGCCTCTGGCATTTCCTTTGACTCCCGAGAGCCGCAGAAGCCGGTAGGCGAACGCCGCATCTATTCCTCGGCCGGTTATGAGTGGGCCGCAGATACCGTGGCCGATGCCACGGGCATGGACTTTGCCGAGTACCTACGCGAGGGTGTACTTACCCCGTTGGGCATGGATTCCACCCGGCTCGAAGGTTCGGCCGGTCACGGCTTGGTCTCCACGGTGAAAGATTTGGCGGCCTTTGCTGCGGAAGTCCAGGATCCGCAGCTGCTGCACCCATCCACCGTGGCCGATATGCGCCGCGTCCATTTTGGTGGCCTGCGCGGCATTGTCCCGGGCTACGGCAGTTTTAAAGATTGTACCTGGGGCCTTGGTTTTGAAATCCACGGCGACAAAGAACACTGGATGGGCGCCCTGCCTGCTGACGCCGTCGGTCACTTTGGCATGTCCGGCACCTACCTCTGGGTGGCCGGCGAGTATGCCATGGTGGCGCTCACGGACCGTGACTTTGGCGAATGGTGCAAGCCACTCTGGCACGATACGAATACCTCCATCTGGAACGCCTTGTAGGCGTCCGGACTCGGCGGAGCTAGCGCCTCCAGTGCGCTAGCGCGTGTCTATAACCTTTTATCGGGGAAGCGGCACGGTGGAAGGCTCCCCCGCAGGGTGGGAAAATCGAGGATTTTTGTGCGGTAGGAGCCATAAAACTTGGGATCGCGGCGTGCCTGTAACTAGCCGCTGTTGGAGGTAAGTCAAATAGGGTTTTCGCGCCCATGAGCAGGCCGTCTGGTGGAGAATATAGAACAAGCCTAGGAAGTTCACAGAAAAGGCCAAGTTTCACATTAATAACACTGGTTTCACCTGCAACTTTAGTCCCAGTCTGTACCTGGGGTTGAGGTTTAGCAAACGGGGGTTGAAGTGAAAGTTGAGGGTTGTAGGGGGAGGTGTGACGCAGGAAAACTGTGTGCAGACGCATCAGACAGTTCGTTGGGGAAGACGAAGCTCGTCTTGCATCGCGCCGGGCCGGCAGGCCTCGTGCGGTGGTGATCTATGTCGAGGGAGAATCGGCTATGAATACGTGCGTTAACCCTGCGCCGGTTGAACAGCCGGCCTCCACCTCCGCGTGGCCCTCCGTCAACGGTGGTGCCACCGTGGTTACCGGTGTGCTCAAGATTTCCGGGATGCCGCGCTCGCTGCGCTCGGAGATTGAACGCGCCATGGATCGGTGCATCCGTACCGAGTCGGAATTTATCATTCCGGGCGATGACCCACTGACCGCTCAGTGGTGCACTCGCTGGTTCCGGGATGGGCTTTCTGTCGCGGCGCTTGCTCGAGGCGGCAAAGCCTGTGCCCACTCAGACAGCGGTATTGGCTGCCACCAGGTGCTGACCGGCACCCGCGAAGAGCTAGATGCGCTGGACTGCGTCGTGCGCTACCTTGCACAGCGCCACGGCTTTACTGCTGCCGTGCGCCTGCCGTAGAAAGCACAGGGAGGGTGGACCAACAGCTGTTGGTCCACCCTCCCTTTTCCTTCTGCCATAAGTAGGGCCGGTTGAGGGCGGCCTATTCCTCCTCGGCGAAGGGATCAAAGATTTTGTCCGGCAGCTCGGCCACCGATTTCAGCACGGCAGAAGGGCGGTAGGGGTAGCGAGAAATCTCTCGGTCATCGGAGATGCCGGAGCGCACCAATACAGTGCGCATGCCGGCCTCGAGACCGGCCTTAACGTCTGTATCCATGCGGTCACCAATCATTACGGTGTGCTCCGAGTGGGCACCAATATGATTGAGCGCCGAGCGCATCATGACCGGGTTGGGTTTGCCCACGTAATAAGGCTCGCGGTTGGTAGCGGCGGTAATCAGTGCAGCCACGGCACCGGTGGCCGGCAATACTCCTTCCGGGGCAGGGCCGGTGACATCCGGGTTGGTGGCGATAAAACGAGCACCATTGCGGATGAGGTTAATCGCGTTGGTGATGGCCTCAAAAGAATAGGTGCGGGTCTCACCAAGCACCACAAAATCAGGGTCATCGTTGGTAAGGATCCACCCAGCCTCGTGCATGGCGGTGGTAAGGCCGGATTCACCCACTACATAGGCCTTGCTGGAGCTTACCTGGCTGGAAAGAAAATTCGCGGTGGCGGTGGCGGAGGTCCAGATGCGCTCGGCAGGAATATCCAAGCCGGTATTGCGTAGGCGGGCAGAAAGATCCCGTGGAGTAGACATGGAGTTATTGGTCAGCACCATGTACTCGATGTCATTATCCTTGAGCGCTTGGATAAATTTATCGGCGCCAGGGATCATCTCGCCTTCTTTGATGAGTACGCCGTCCATATCGGATAGATAAGAAATCATTGGTGGTCCTCCACATACTCGGCAATATCGCCGATGGTTTCGCAGTTGAGCATCGTTTCCTCAGAAAAACGCACCTGGAAGGTCTCTTCCGCGCGCACGGTCAGCTCCACTAGATCTAGCGATTCGACGCCAATATCCTTCAGCCGCGTATCCCGGCTCAGATCTTCCTCGGTACCGGTGACCTTGTTTATGAGCGCGAGGAGCTGGCCGAGCGTATCGCGCTCCGGCTCCTTTTCCGGCGCGCTCGCGTTGAACTTTGCCTGTAATTGGGCGCTGAGGTCGTTTGCCATGCCCACCAGTCTAGTATTGATCCCGTTATGGCATTGAGAAAACGTTCTTCCGTTGTGGCGCGTAGTTGGCTCAAGCGCCTGCGCCCCTCGCACCGCGCCGAGCTAGAAAAACTCTATGGCGGATTGCATGATCCCTCCACCGAGCCGGGCCTTACCCAGGTCAGCGCTTCCGGCACTGTGGAACACGATGGCCTAGATATTGCCTGGTACGAGGTGGGGAGCGAAGACGCGCCAGTAACCGTGGTCTTCATTCACGGCTATTGCTTATCCGCGGAAGCCTATTATGACCAGGCCAATTATCTCCGCGGTCGCAATGCGCGTGCACTCTTGGTGGATTTGCGCGGGCACGGCCAGTCCTCCACGGTCGCCCCAGAGGAGTGCACCGTTGATACGGCGGCTGACGACGTCCTCGCCGTCATTCGAGAGCGCGCTCCCCGTGGCAACCTGGTCATCGTCGGCCATTCCCTGGGCGGCATGGTTGCCTTAAACCTCATCCGCCGTGCTCCAGCCGAGGTTTATGAGCGCATCAAGGGCGCGCTGCTAATTTCAACTTCGATGCGCCGCTTTGCAGCAAAGGGCGTAGCGCAGATTCTGCAGTCGAAATCTCTGCATGCGCTCTACCGCCTCTGTCTGCGCCTGCCTGGTCGCGTCGATAGCGCGCGCTTTGAGGCCGCCCGGTTCATTGCGCCACTTTTTGCTGCGACCTTGGCCGGCTTTCCACAAATGGAGAAGCTGCAATTTCACGTTGCCATGCTTCTCGATACCCCCTTGGCCTCCTACTCCGGCTTCTTCGACGACCTTTTGGAACACGCCGAGTACGGCGCCGCCCCACGGCTGGCGAAGCTCAAGGGCGAGGTGGTAGTCGGAACCGCCGATATTGTCACCCCGCGTTCACAATCCGAGGTGCTCTGTAAGCATTGGCCCGCCGCGAACCTGCAGACGGTGGAAGGCTCCGGACACATGGTGATCCTCGAAGACCCCGAGGCTATCTCCGCGGCCCTTGGCCGCGTCCTTGATGCGATATAGACGGGCCGGATGCATAAGCCCGTTTGCTGGGTACGCAAAAGGCGCCGCGGCGCGGAAGCCGGCGGCGCCTTTCTTGTAGCGCGTGGCGCGGGCCTAGCCAGCACCAAAGCGGGGATTAGTCTTCGATGTGGGTGGTCACGGTCGGATCATCCAGCTTGAGATCCTTGGCTGCCTTCTCCACAACGGAGCGCTCAATCTTGCCCTCGCGAGCCAAGCCATCGAGCACTGCGACGACGATGGACTCGGCGTCGATATTGAAGTAGCGGCGAGCGCCCTCGCGCGTATCGGAGAAGCCGAAGCCGTCCGCGCCCAAGGTGATGTAGGTGCCTGGGACATACGGGCGGATTTGCTCCTGCAGCTCGGTGGTGAAGTCAGAGACACCAACGAACGGACCCTCGTAGCCCTTGAGCTGGGAGGTAGCAAAAGCCTCGCTCGGTTCCTCGCCCTTGCGCAGGGCTTCCTTGTTGCGGCGGGCGCCGTCGCGAGCCAGCTCGTTCCAGGAGGTGACGGAGAAGATGGAGGCCTTGACATCGAAGTCGTCGGCAAGCATCTGCTGTGCGCGCAGCGCCTCGTGCACGCCTACACCGGAAGCCAGGATATTGGCAGCAATGGAGCCGCCCTCTGCGGTATTGAAGTGGTAGATGCCCTTGTGCAGGCCCTCCACGTCCAAATCCTCCGGCTCGGCCGGCTGGTGTACCGGCTCGTTGTAGACGGTGAGGTAGTACATGATGGCCTCGTTGTCCTTGCCATACATGCGCTCAATACCGCGGGAAACCAAGTGGGCAACCTCGTAGCCGAAGGCCGGGTCATAAGAAACCACGGCCGGGTTGGTCGCAGCCAAGACAGGGGAGTGGCCGTCCATGTGCTGCAGGCCCTCACCGGTCAGGGTGGTGCGGCCGGCGGTTGCGCCAATGATGAAGCCGCGGCCCATCTGGTCGCCGGCTGCCCAGAAGGCATCGCCGGTGCGCTGGAAGCCGAACATCGAGTAGAAGATGTAGAGCGGAATCATGGCCTCGCCCTGGGTAGCGTAGGACGTTGCCGCAGCGGTAAAGGAGGCAGCGGCGCCGGCCTCAGAAATACCCTCGTGCATGATCTGGCCGTCGGTGGCCTCGCGGTAGGAGAGCATGAGGTCATGGTCAACCGGCACGTAGTTCTGGCCACGCGGGTTCCAAATCTTCATAGTCGGGAACCAGGAGTCCATACCAAAGGTGCGGGCCTCGTCCGGAATGATCGGCACGACGCGCTTGCCCAGCTCCTTGTTGCGCATAATTTCCTTGAAGGTGCGCACCAA
The DNA here is from genome assembly GCF_022347325.1 of Corynebacterium nasorum. NCBI lineage: Bacteria > Bacillati > Actinomycetota > Actinomycetes > Mycobacteriales > Corynebacteriaceae > Corynebacterium > Corynebacterium nasorum. Next base: position 437,753 of record NZ_JAKRDU010000001.1, on the reverse strand, counting down.
GGCCATGGTGGTGGCTACTTCTTGCTTGCCAGAGCCCTTGCGTACAGAGCGCAGCTTGTCCAGAGCCGGTGCCTCCAGCGGGGTGAAGTCCTCGCGGCGCTCCGGCAGGAAGCCGCCGAGCTCTTTACGACGCTCCAGCATGTACTTGATCTCCGGGGAGTCCTTGCCTGGGTGGTAGTACGGCGGCAGGTATGGATCCTTTTCCAGCTCCGCATCGGAGAAAGGAATTTCCTGCTTATCGCGGAAGCGCTTCAGGTCATCCAGGGTCAGCTTCTTCATCTGGTGGGTAGCGTTGCGGCCCTCGAAGTTGTGGCCCAAGCCGTAACCCTTAATGGTGTGCGCGAGGATGACGGTTGGCTTGCCGGTGCCCTTGTTCTCCAGCGCGCGAGCGTAGGCGGCGTAGACCTTGCGGTAATCGTGGCCGCCGCGGCGCAGTGCCCAAATCTCATCATCGGACATGTCTTCTACCAGCTTGGCCGTGCGCTCATCGCGGCCGAAGAAGTGCTCGCGCACATAGGCGCCATCGTTGGCCTTGAAGGTCTGGTAGTCACCGTCAGAGGTGGTGTTCATGACGTTGACCAAGGCACCTTCGGTGTCCTTTTCCAGCAGCTTGTCCCAGCCACGACCCCAAATGACCTTGATGACCTCCCAGCCGGCACCGCGGAAGAAGGATTCTAGCTCCTGGATGATCTGGGTGTTGCCGCGCACCGGGCCATCGAGGCGCTGCAGGTTGCAGTTGACCACGAAGGTGAGGTTATCCAGCTCGTAGAGGGAAGCGATCTGCAGCAGGCCGCGAGATTCTGGCTCATCCATCTCGCCATCGCCCAAGAATGCCCACACGTGCTGCTTGGAGGTGTCCTTGATGCCGCGAGTCTCCAGGTACTTATTAAAGCGTGCCTGGTAGATAGCGTTAATCGGGCCCAAGCCCATGGACACGGTGGGGAATTCCCAGAACCATGGCATCAGGCGTGGGTGCGGGTAGGACGGCAGCCCCTCGCCCTCGCCACGGGATACCTCCTGGCGGAAGCTATCAAGGTCCTTTTCAGTCAGGCGGCCTTCCATGAAAGCACGTGCGTACATGCCCGGTGAGGCATGGCCTTGGAAAAAGACTTGGTCGCCGCCCGAAGGATCATCCTTGCCCTTGAAGAAGTGGTTCAAGCCCACCTCATAGAGCGGGGCAGCACCCGCGTAGGTCGAGATGTGGCCACCTACGCCAATTCCTGGGCGCTGTGCACGGTGCACCATGATGGCCGCATTCCAGCGGATCCAGCGGCGGTAGCGCTTTTCCAGTTCCTCGTCACCAGGAAACTCTGGCTCCATGGAGGTTGGGATGGTGTTGACGAAGTCCGTGGACGTCAACGAAGGCAGTTCAACGCGCTTAGCGGTAGCGCGCTCGAGCAGGCGCAGCATCAGGTAGCGTGCGCGCTCCGGATCGGAGTGCTCCAGCAGACCATCGAGGGAATCCATCCACTCGCGGGTCTCTTCTGGATCATTATCGTGAAGATACGATGCAACGCCGTCGCGGATGAGCGGGAAGTTGGAGTCGCCCTTGGTGGCGTCCTTCTCGGCCATTTAAACCTCCTGTATAAGGGTCTGCACAGTTTGCTTACTAGGATACGCGCTCACAGATCCACAATGGTTGTGAAGCCCGACTTAAGGGGACGTGCGGTACGTTACATCGCCATAACCAGTATCTTTGCCGGGTTTATTGGGGTAAAAGAGGGTAGTTTGCAAACTCTGCGGAACTGGGCGAAGTGGCGGGAGGGCCTGCAAAATGGGGGAATTGCGCCCCTTAGGCGGGTAAAAGGGGCCGGTGGGCGTTAAAATACTTCTATTAAGCCGCGATTTACCCGCAGGATGCGGGGGATGCGCGGACCGGACATTCACCAAATTAGGAAGGAAATGCATAGTGGCTGACGCTGCAGTCAAGCTCGGAATCAAGGAAGGGCAAATCGCCCTAGAGCTTGGTTGGGACGAGGATTGCGATACCGCGATCTCTGAATCGATCGAAGCCGTGCTCGGCGATGATTTCTTGGAAGAAGAAAATGACGAGCTGTGCGATGTAGTCCTTCTTTGGTGGCGCGACGAGGATGGCGACCTCGTGGATGGACTCGTTGACGCGAGCCGTCCGCTGGCCGATAACGGTGCGGTCTGGCTGCTTACCCCGGGTGCCGGAAAGCTGGGAACCGTCGAGCCTGGGCTCATCTCTGAGTCCGCTCAGCTGGCAGGCCTAGTGCAGACCAAGGCGGAGCGCCTAGGCGAGTGGCAAGGCTCGTGCTTGGTGCAGCGTGGCTACACCAAGAAGTAGGACTTTACCTGCCGATTTGTGTTGCTTCAGCAACCTGCGCTACTGTTTCTAACAGCGCAAGAGCGCATGCGGCTTTAGCTCAGCTGGAAGAGCAATTGGTTTACACCCAATAGGTCGGGGGTTCGATCCCCTCAGGCCGCACCAGGTCAGACCCCCTTTTCGAGAAATCGGAGAGGGGGTCTTACTCAACCCTACGACAAAAACGCTGCATCCGAAGAACTACGCCACACCCCACGACAACCCACGCAGCCCCTCATCTATACGACCTGCCACCTCATCCAAGTCACCATCAAGCAAATCCGCATACGTATCCAGGGTGAGCATTGCCGACTTGTGCCCCAACTGCTTTTGCACAGCCTTCACCGACGCACCAGACGCCACCATCAACCCCGCCGCCACATGCCGCAAACCATGTGGAGTAAGACTGTCCGAAATCACCCCATCCTGGACACACCGCTTCACCGCATGAGCAAAGAACGACGTATGCCCCAACGGACGTAAACACCCGCCAGAAGGCCGCTCCCACACAAACTCATCTGGCCCCTTACCCTCAATAGCTTTCACAATTAGAGGCATAATCGACGCAGCAACCGCCACCGTCCGCTGCTCCCACGACTTAGGCTCCATCGGCACCCACTCACCAGAATCATCACGAGCAATCGCCTGCGCCACCGTCAAACAACGCCGAAGAACATTCACATCCCTCACCCGCAGACCAGCCAACTCACCCCACCGCAATAATGTCACCACGCGGGCCGCTTTCCCGCACCAAGGCGTTAAGCTGCTCCTGCGTGGGATACACCGTCACCGGGCCGGGCTTCTTCGATAGTTTGACCCCCTTAGCGGGATTTTTACGTATTAGCCCGTCGTTGACTGCGACTTCGAGAATCTGCATGAGTACCGCATGACAGTTCAGGATTAGGGTTGCTGATGGTGTGGTGTCATGCTCGCGCCCATGGCGCCGCTTTTCTATCGACTCCACCCACGCCTGCACTTCTGATGGTTTGATGCTGTTTACTTTCCTGTGCCCCCAGTGGGGTTTAACGTGGTGCTCCCACGCGGAATTAAGTTGACGGCGATAGTTGGGTTTGCGTGGTGTGAGGGGTGCCCACTATGCGGGGTGAAGTTCCCCCACGGTTACTTTGCCAGCATTAGGGTCAATTCAGTCGCCAGTGCGGATGGTGGTGGCATTCTTGTCTGCCCAGGCTTGTGCCTCGTTTGGTTCGGAAGCCTTGTTTGTGCGGTTCTTACCATGGGGAAGCGGGGCCAGGCCCGTTAGGTTTTGAGCGTAGTTGAGAATATTTCATTGTTCGGTGATTTTGTGGCGTAGTGTATGGGTATGAGTAAGTTTAGTGAGCGTTTAACTGCTGGTGTTCTTGGTGGGTTTATGTCGTTTGCTGGTGTGTCACATTTGACTCATCAGCGTGAGGAGTTTCAGGCTCAGGTTCCTGATTGGTTTCCTGGTTCCAAGGATGCTGTTGTTGTGGCGTCTGGTGTAGCGGAGATTGTGTTGGGTGTAGGTTTGTTGATTTCGCGTCGCCGTCGTACTGCTTTTGGTGTTGCGTTGGCGGCTTTTTATACCGCTATCTTCCCTGGAAATATTGCTCAGTATGCGGAGCGGCATAATGGGTTCGGGTTGGATACTGATATTAAGCGTTTTGTGCGTTTGTTGTTTCAGCCGGTGTTGATTGCAGGGGCTTTGCATGCGGCGGGGCTACCAGCTAAGAAGTAGCGGTTTTGCTGGCCTTGGTGTCTTCCAAGGCCTTTTATTTTTGGGCTAGAATCATGCCTTGCTCGTTCATCGCATTTTAGATTTGAAGCTCTGTTTAGCCCACCAGGCCCTGAAGAAGTTGAAGCGGGCTATGAGTCTGTCTCGGTCACCTGGGCGTAACGCACCACGAGGCAGGAGTTCTTAATCCTTAAGTCAACAAATACTCCGACGCGTGTTGAGGGTATAGCTTGTCGTCGCGCAGATTATTGCACGGTCGTGACATGTGTCTACCTAACGGGGCTAGGTCCCGTCGTCAATGCCCCGCACATCGGTGAGGTGCAACGCCATCGAGTTGTACCTTTGGTTGTTGTGCCGTTTTTCTTCATCCACTAAGACAACGCGCACGCCTACCACAGACTCTGCATTGGAACGTGGATTGACCGTTCCGGGGACGTTTATATCGCTTTGAAGATTATAAACGCCCCAGTTTTACCCCCCTTCATCTGCGTGGACCCCACCCGCACAGACGAAATTTCCGTCGCATATCCTGGCAGGGTTGGGGGGGCAAGGCCTCGAGAGCCAACTTGTGGACGCGTTATGCCCCAAGAGGAGAGGGCATAACGCATTAACGTGGCTGTTCCTTGGGGCCTAGGCGGATGTTCAGGCAAAGGCCTAGGCAGAGAGTGGCTAGTAGCGCTCGCGGCGGCGCTTGTTTAGCTTGGCGTAGTGATCTGGTTTGGAGTCGCCGTAGCGCGAGCGATTGCGGCGGCCGGCGGCATGCGAGGAGGACGCGGCGGGAACGGCCGTGGCGGCATCGGTGGCGTCGTCAGTGACCGCGTGGACATCGTGCTGGGAGGTCGCAGGGGACGGGGCTTTTACGGGTGCGGAGCCTGAAGCGGAGGCGTCCTCGGGCTCGGATGGGGTTGAGGCATCGGCATCGAGGGCGGCCAAGGCCTCTTCCTCCTCGCGCAGGCGGCGGCGCTCACGGATTTCGGACCATACGAAGTAGCCCAAACCCAGCGGGGCCATGATGCCGAAGGCAATCCACTGGTAGCCGTAGGAGAGGTGGTTGCCGCGGTCGAGCTGCGGGATAGGCATGGCGTTGAGCACGCCGGGCTGGTCGGCGGAGAGTTGGATGTAGTCGTGGGCCAAGGGGGCGTCGATAAGCGAGGCAACCTGCTCCGTATGGATGGAGTAGACCTGCTGGTAGCCCTCCTGCTTAATGGGGGCGGACTGGTGCTGAGCCTCATCGGCGCGGATCATTCCGGTCAAAGTCGTTTCGCCAGAAGGGGCGGCGGGAATATCCGGCACGGCGTTGGCCTCGCCGGCCTTGACCCAGCCGCGGTTAACCAGGATGGTCAGGCCGGAATCGGTGTGGAAGGGAACCAGAGATTGGTAGGACGGACCGGAATCGACCGGGCGCAGGCGCAGCAGCACTTCATCCTGCGGCAGGTAGCGGCCGTGCAAGGTGGCGCGGGACCACTCATCGTTTTTGATAGCACCGTGGTCATCCACGAGGTCTTCTACCGGCTGGGGATCTGCCTCATAGGCGTGGGTGATGAGCTCGTTGCGTTCCACAATGTCATCGTCCTTGCCCAGTTGCCACGGGGCAAGGACGGTAAAAGCGAGGTAGGAAAAGGCCACGACGAACAGCAGCAGTAGAACCCAACCCGGCTTAAGGAACGTCTTTAGCATGGGGCCTAGTTTAGTCGTGGTGAGCGCGAATCCAATCCAGCAGGCCAGGTACGGCGGCCTCGATATTCTTGCGGGTGGTTTCGAAATCGGCGGCAGAACCGTAATACGGGTCTGCTACGTCCGCGTCTTCCGGGGAGTTGGGATCGAAGCTGCGCATCAAGCGGATCTTGTCCGGGTCGATGCTGCGCTCAATAAGGGCGTCGCGGTGGCCTTTGTCCATGGCGATGAAGAGATCAGCATCCATGTGCTCGGGCCCCAGCTTGGCCGCGCGGTGGGAACCACCATCGTGGCCGCCGCGGCGCAGCTCGGCAATGGCGCGCGGATCCGCTCCTTGGCCCACATGCCAGCCGCCGAGGCCGCAGGAGTCCACGGTGGCGACAAGGTCAAGCATGTCCTTTTCCATCTCATCGCGCGCGATGATTTCTGCCATGGGGGAGCGGCAGATATTTCCGGTGCAAACAAAGACGAGGTAGAGGCCGGAGCGGGCAGCGGATTCGGTCATGCGGAAAACCCCTTCGCGCGAATAGTACTGTGGTGCGGAAGATAGGATATAGCAGTAGTAACTATTCCATGAAACGAGCATAAAGGAGTACCTCCATGTCCGCTGTGAGCGTGGGCGATGTCCGCCGCGTACTCGATGAGGCCTACCCGCCGCACCTGGCAGAAAAGTGGGACGCCGTGGGGCTTATCTGCGGTGATCCGACCGCGGAGGTCAAGCGCGTGGCTTTTGCCTTGGACTGCACCCAAGCGGTAGCGGAGCGGGCGGTTGAACTCGGCGCGGATATGCTCGTGGTCCACCATCCATTGCTCTTGCGCGGGGTGGAGTCCGTGGCGGCCGATACGCCCAAGGGCAAGGTCATACACACGCTGCTGAGCAATGGTGTTGCGCTTTTTGCGGCCCATACCAATGCCGATAAGGCGCGGCCGGGCGTCAACGACAAGCTCGCGGAGCTGGTGGGCATTAACCCAGGCCGGCCCATCGTGCCGGAGCCCCAGGGCGTGGATAAGTGGGGCGTGCACGTGCCGGTTGCCGCGGCCGAGGAGGTGAAGCAGGCGCTTTTCGACGCCGGCGCGGGCCACATCGGCGCCTACTCTCACTGCTCCTTCGATATCGCCGGCACGGGCCAATTCCAGCCGGAAGAGGGAGCAGACCCGGCGGAGGGAGAATTTGGCGGACTGCACCGCGGCGAGGAAATCCGCGTCGAGTTCGTCGCGCCGGCTGCGCTTCGCTCCGCCTTGTTGCAGGCCCTGCACGCCGCGCACCCTTATGAAGTACCGGCCTATGACATCACGGAAACCGCCGGCCACCAAGACCTGGATAAGGCGCTTGGCCTCGGACGCGTGGGAGAACTGCCGCAGGAGATGACCCTGCGCGAGTTTACCCAGCAGGTGGCCAATGCCCTCCCCGAGACCGCCTGGGGCATCCGCGCCGCCGGGGATCCGGAACAAAAGGTGCGCACCGTCGCGGTTTCTTCCGGCTCGGGAGATTCCTTCCTCTCCGCGGCCGCGAAGCTAGGCGTAGACGCGTATGTCACGTCGGATCTGCGCCACCACCCGGTGGATGAGCACTTGCGTGCCGGCGGGCCGGCCGTCATCGATACCGCCCACTGGGCCAGCGAATTTCCGTGGACGGCCCAGGCGCGCGATATCGTAGAGAATGCTTTAGAACTGGATACGGAAATTATCAGCCTGCGCACCGACCCGTGGACTATCTCTGCGCACCCAAAGGAGTCATAAGTGAAACTATCGCAAGAACTACAGCCGGTATTGCTGGAGCTGGCCAACCTGGAACGCTCGCAGGGCCATGGCGCGAAGAAGGAAATCCCGGAACAATCCGAGTATGACAAGGCTAAAGAAGAACACAAGCGCCTACTGGATGCATCCGGCTCCGCGCAGATGGCCGTCGATGACATGGAGACCGAAATCTTGCGCATCCAGGCCGATGAGCGCAAGCTGCGCCAGCGCGAGCGCGATGATAAGCGCCAGCTAGGTGCTGCCGTAGATCCAGAAACGCGCAAGGACCTAGAGCACGATCTCTACGCCGCCAAGTCCCGCATCGCAGATCTCATGAGCGAGCTACAAGAAGCACATAATGAGGTGCACGCGCTGCGTTCTAACCTGGACGTGCACGGTGCGCGCGTTTCTGAGTCCGAGCGCAAGCTGGAAAAGCTGCGTCGCGCGGCCGAGGCGGCACAGGAGGCGGCTGCCAACCAGGAAGACCCGGCCGTGCGCATCGGCGAGTTGCGCCATCAGCTGCCTGCCGGGGTACTGAGCGAGTACGATACCCAGCGCGAGGAAAACGGCGTGGGCGCCGCCCAGTTCAAGGCCAACCGCGCTTGTGGCGGCTGCTTCATTGTCCTGCCGCCGGCGGAGCAAAACGCGGTGCGCAATGCCCCGGCCGATGAATTGCCGCAGTGCGGCGATTGCGGCTCCTACCTGGTGCGTTTGGTCTAATGAAGGTCATTATCTATGCCGATGGCGGCTCCCGCGGCAACCCTGGTGTGGCCGGTTCCGGCACCGTTATTTATGACGGCAGCGGGCAGCGCATCCTGCGCGAAATCGTCTACGTAGTAGGTACCAAGTCCACCAATAACGTCGCTGAGTACAACGGCTTATTGCGCGGCCTGGAAGCCGCCACCGAAATGGGCGCTAACGAAGTGGAGTTCCACATGGATTCCAAGCTGGTGGTAGAGCAAATCAACGGCCGCTGGAAGATAAAGCACCCGGACATGCAGAAGCTGGCCCTGCGCGCCCGCGACTACATCAACGGCTTTTCTTCCTTCAGCTTGGACTGGGTGCCGCGCGCTAAGAATAAGGTGGCAGACGCCCTATCCAATGACGCCATGGACGCCGCGGCCGCCGGACATCCTGAAGGCATCGTTGCCGGGGAGGAAGATACTGCCGAACCGGCACAGGCTACGGAACACGACACCACCGCGCCGCATCCCACCGATTGGCTTGGGGACCGCGGACCTACCACTCGCTTTATCCTGCTGCGCCACGGGCAGACGGACATGTCGGCCGCTAAGCAGTACTCCGGGCGCGCCAACCCGGGGCTTACGCAGCTCGGGCAAAAGCAGGCGCTGGCCGCAGCCCAAGCGCTTGCCGACGCCCACTTTGATGCCATCGTCTGCTCGCCCCTGCGCCGCTGCCAAGAGACAGCGGCGGCCGTGGCCAATGGCCGCGATATCGAGGTAGAGACCGTGGAAGGACTCATCGAGGTGGACTTCGGCGCATGGGAAGGCAAGACTGCCGCCGAGGCCCACCAGCGCGATCCGGAACTGCACGAGGAATGGCTGCATGACGCGAGCATCGCCTGTCCGGGCGGGGAATCGCTGCAGGCGCTAAACCGCCGCGTGCGCACTACCCGCAAGGAGCTACAAGAGCGCTTTGCGGGCAAAACCGTGCTGGTAGTAAGCCACGTCAATCCGATTAAGTCCTTTATCCGCCAGGCGCTTGATGCCGGGCCGGCTACCTTTGGTCATCTCTTTTTAGACCTGGCTGCCATTTCCCAGGTGGAATTCTGGGAAGGCGGCTCTATGGTGCACGGATTTAACGATGTGGGCCACCTGGCAGGCCTGCGCTAGAATAAGGAACGCGAATGAGCCGGCCGGGTGATCGCGTCGCTTCATACGGGCAGCGCGCTGCTGCCGCGTGGGCGCCGAGGAAAGTCCGGACTCCATAGAGCACGGTGGTTGCTAACGGCAACCCGGGGAAACCCGCGGGCAAGTGCAACAGAAAGTAGACCGCCTTGTGCCTCCGCTTGAGCTTCGGCCCAAGTTGGAGCAACAAGGTAAGGGTGAAACGGTGCGTTAAGAGCGCACCAGCACCGTCAGTGATGGCGGTGGCTGGGTAAACCCCACCGGGAGCAAGGCATCACGGCCCCGCCACGTTGCGGGGCCCGATCAGGCGTTTTAAGGCTGCTCGCTCGAGCCTGAAGGTAGCTGCTGGAACCAACTGGCAACGGTTGGTCTAGATGGATGTTCACCGCACGGTGCTCCCTTGGGAGTGCCGCGATTAGACAGAATCCGGCTTATAGGCCGACTCATTCGCCCCAAGACGTTTATGGTGGTGGACATGAAGCTCTACGCCGCCCCGCTCGATTTCCGCGCCATTGCCGCAGAATTTTCGGTAGCCACCGATTTTCCGGCTGCGGTCACTCACCAGGCCGCCCACGCGCAAGACCGGTATGCCGACTCGCGCCGCGACGCCCGCGATATTCCCTTCGTAACCCTCGATCCCGCCGGCTCCATGGACTTGGATCAGGCGGTTTACCTGGAAAAGCGCGATGGTGGCTACCGCGTCTTTTATGCCATTGCGGATGTCGCCGCCTTTATTGAGCCCGGCAGCGAGCTGGAGCGCGAGTCCTTCCGCCGCGGCCAGACTATTTATCTTCCCGATGCGCCAGCTCGCCTGCACCCGCCCGAGCTTTCCGAAGACCGTGCCTCACTGCTGCCTAAAACCGATAAACCGGCCGTGCTGTGGACCTTTGATCTAGATGACGCCGGTGAGGTGGAGTCTTTCCACGTCGAGCGCGCGCTCATCTACTCCCAGGCCCGCCTGGACTATGAGGGCGCGCACGCGGACTTGGCGGCCGGTAACCTGCACCCGTCTATTGCATTGCTGCCGGAGGTGGGACGATTGCGCCAGGAGTCCTCCCTGCGCCGCGAGGCCATTTCCTTGCGCCTGCCCTCCCAGCGCGTAGTGGAAAATTCTGATGGCACCTTTGAGCTCATTATCGAGCCTCGCTATGAGGTCATGGACTATAACTCGGAGATCTCTCTGCTTGCCGGCATGTGCGCGGGACGCCTCATGCAGGAAGCGGGCGTGGGTTTTCTGCGTACTTTGCCCGCCGCCGAACCGGAGCACGAGCGCCAATTTCGCGCCGAGGCCCAAGCCCTGGGCTTTGCGCTTGGCGATGCCCCCATTCCCCAGTTTCTCCTCACCGTCGACGCCGATTCCCCACGCGGCATGGCAGTCATGCGCGAGGCCCAAAGCCTCCTGCGAGGCGCCGATTATGCGTGGCTAGGAGAACAGGAAGCGCAGGTGCATGCCGGGATAGGCGGCTACTACGCACACGTGACCGCGCCGCTGCGGCGCCTGTCCGATAGGTTTGCAACCGAGGTCTGCCTAGCCCTCTGCGGCGATTACGAGGTCCCCGGCTGGGTGGGGGAGCGCGCCACGGAGGTCATTGGCGCAATGCGTTCTACCTCGCAGCTTGCCTCCCAAGTGGATAAGGCCTGCCTCAACCTCACCGAGGCCACCGTGCTGCGCCCCTGGCTCGGCACCAATTTCCCGGCCACCGTCGTAAGCGGCGATGCAAAGCGGGACAAAGCTCGGATTTTTGTGCCGGAGCCACCAGTCTTCGCCCAATCTGTAGGCGCGCCAGAAACCGGCAGCGAAACCACAGTCTCGCTGGTGACAGCGGATACCGATTCGCGCGAGGTACTCTTTGCGTGGCCTGCTGACTAGCTGGTGAGGCTACTAGCTCTCGCCGCGTGCGGCCTCGCCCGGCTGTAATTCGACTACGAGCAGGCCATCGTCTGCCAAGTCGGCCGCAAAATTATGCGCGCTCTTCGCCGAGACGTAGGCAATAACTGCGTTCGATGTGCCCGCGTGTGCCGAACGCCCCGCTACGGCACCGCGGACCGTGACTAGCTCGGCGAGTTTTTCTGCCGAGTCCAAGCCGTAGATATTGGCCAGGGAGGACTGTGACTGCAAAAGGATGGGGAAGAGCTCCGCGCCGCGATGCGAGCGCAGGAAGCGGGTGAACTTTTCTACCCGCTGGGTTTCTTCCTCATAAAAGGCCATCCACTCGGTGGCGGCGCTGATGCTCGGGTGGCCCTCCTCGCCGTAGACCTTGTGGACGGCCTTGAGCCAATCGAGGACGCGCTGTTGGGCGTCTGGAAGCAAGCGCAGCGAATCGGTGCCAAAGGAATGGCAGGCATCATCAATAAAGCGCTCCCGCTGGCGGATATCGGCGATGGCCTTTTCTTCCTGCGCGGAAAAATCTTCCGGCACCGCCACCGCGAACGCAGCTATCTCGCGACCAACAAGGTGCGGGGCGTGGGTGACAGAACCGTCGGCGTAATCCATGATGCATACGCCCTCACCCGTGCTGCGCAGAGCCGCGCTATGGCGGGCACGCAAAGGCGGCCGCGCACCAAAGGTAGTAACGGCCTGGGTGCATACATCTGCCACCCGAGCCCTTAGCGGCGCATCCAGGTCCGCATCAGCCCCCATGAGTGCCAGCGCTACCGCGACGTCCGCAGCGGCATCCGCACCCAAACCCGCACCTTCCGGAATATCGGAGGCGATAGTGATATCCGCGCCGGCTGTCTCACGAGAGAGCAACTGGCGGTTAATCATCGTGTGGACAATGCCACCTACGCGGGCAGCCAGCCCTCCCTCCGGAGCCGGCGGAATGATTGGCTGGCCCTCTGCATCCGTGGTGGGTTGTTGCGCTGTTGCCAGCTCTGCGAGCGCTTGCAGGCTTATCGAATCATGGGCAGGCTCACCTTCTGCCGGGTGGAAATGTACCGTTACCACGCCATCGGTGCGCGAGCTTACTGCCGCAGCGGCGCGTAGCTTGTCCACGCACATGGCAACAATGCCGCCGAAGTGGTCAATGTGTTCACCAATAAGGGACCACGTTGCCGGCGCGCTAGCGGTATGAGTTGGAGCGCTGCCCGTGAGATCAGTATGTGCTTGGGCGGCGCGCTCGGCTACAGGCTCTGCAGGCGTTGACCACAGTGGCATGGGTGCTAAAGCTCCTTTTCCAGGTTCTGGGACCAGTAGTCTTCGTTGCCACTCGCACGCGGCGGTGCGCTTAAAGCAACGAATGCCCGCCACCTTTTGGTGCGGCGGCGGGGAATACGACATGGAATCGTATAAAAGAAATGTGCTGCCCCACATTCTAGCGGGCATCGCTTAGACGGCGTGGGTAGTGTGGACACAAACCATACCAGCGGCAGCGATCAGCCGGTGCCGCTGGCGCTACGACTGAGAGGATAGTTTTATGAGCGATGCAGACCAGAAGTGGTTCTTCGATCCAGCCACCAAGGAAGTCAGCCAAGGCAAGACCTCTGGCTGGGAAAACCGAATGGGCCCGTATGACACCCGTGAAGAAGCAGAAAACGCTATCGAAATTGCCCACGCCCGCAACGATGCGGCAGATGCCGCAGACAAAGAAGATGACTGGAAGTAAATAACCTCCAGCCATCTTTTTCTACGCCGTGTTTCCCGGTAACTGCCTGGGAAGCGCGGCTACTTTAGTTTCTTACGCAGCGGCTTAAACGCCGCCTTGATGTCTTTGAAAGACTCGGCGTAATCATCCAGCGCCTTCAGCCCGATGGTGCGCTCGCGTTGATAGAGCAGGCCATAGCCAAAGGTATTTTCGCCACGGCGGCGAGCGGAATCTGCCAGTTCGAGCAGCTTATCGCGCGAGGTCACGGAATCTTGGAAATCACCGAGCACCGACTGCATCTGCTTGCAGGCCTTATAGAGACGCTTGGTCTTAAGGTTGGTGGCAGAACCAGCTGCTTCTGCTGCATAACGCAGCTTCTTTGCAGCCTTACGCATATCGTGGAAATAGTCCTCGCGCTCGTGCAGGGACAGCTCCGGGTTATCCCAATTCTCTACGGCCTTCTTATGGCGCTTGACCAGCTTGTTATAGGCCTTTTCAAGGTGCTGCGCCATCACAGTGTCCATGTCCGCGGACTTGTCCTTGGACTTCTTCTCTGGCTTCTTTTTGGCCTTCTCTGCAGCAGCTGCGTTATCCTCGCGGGACTCGGAAGAAGCAGCGCCTTCCTCCGTAGAGGACTGTTCTTCCGTCTGCTCCGCATCATCATTTACCGGAGCGGATTCTTGTTGCTTATCGGCCGTTGGCGGATCCGCGAGCAAGCGGTCGAGCGACTCTAGCAGCTCGAGGTAACGCTCGGAATCAAGGGCGGCGATAACGCGACGGTGCGCACGGCGGTAGGCGGTGCCCATATCCTGCGCAATGTGCTCGCGGGTGGAATCATCCAAGGTGTCAGAATCTTCGGACTCCAACAGCTTCTGCCAGCGCTCTTCAACAACCTCCGCATCGCGAGCAACCCCCAAAATGCCAGCGAGCTCCTTCAGATCGGCTTCAATTTTTTCGATTTCTGGTCCGACCACGATGCCATGGAAGGTCTGAAGGTGGCTGCGCAGCTCGCGGGTAGCTACACGCATCTGATGCACCGAGTCCCACTCATCGCGGCGAACACGTGGATCATAATCAACCAGCTTGTCGCGGTTAGCTTGCAGTGCGGTGATCACGGCGGCGGCAGGGGAATCCGGGTCCACGTCCGGCGATACCAGGGCCGGGGGAAGCGGGGCGTTGGCATAAGAATCACCCAAGGCCGATTTCAGCTTGGATGGGGAAGAAGATACGCGTGCACCGGCACCGATGAGAAGAGAGGTAGCACGGCGAATGAACTGCGTTCCTTCCTCGGTACCAGGTAGCTCACCTGCGAGCTCTACTTCCCATTCGCGCCACGACTGTTGCTCGCCGCCGGGAAGGAAGGAAAAGGCGGTGACATGGTCATCGCAAAACTCTGCCACTGGCTTATTATCGGCATCTGCCAAGACCATCTCGGTGCGCTTGTTGTCTACCTGAGCAATTGGGGTGAGCTCGTTGTGGCGGACAATGGAGCGAACCTGATGGAGCAGCTCGCTAGGAACTTCATAGCGGCCATCGACAGGCTCTCCCAATTCTGCGTGGATTTCGGTACGGCCAGCCTCGCTAGGGATCTTGATATGCCAGCCATCATCATTTCCTCCGGTGCGGCGGCGGAGGGTGACCTTAGCGTGGGTGAGGCGGAGGTCTTCAGTGTCGTAGTAGATGGCCGAAAGTGCGTGGTGGCGCGTGTCTGCGACGTGGTCAACTCCCTCAAGGCGGGTCAGTTCAGGGAGCTGAGTGGACTCGGCTACGGAGAATTTCGCTTCAACTTCGAGAAAAGACTGTGTAGACATTCACGTACCTTCTACTTTCTAGACCTAATCAATCTCATCGGTGATCTTACCTGTAATGACCTCGTTACGGTGCCATACTCTGCCCCCGTTCGCTAGCAGGGAACGGGGGCCAGGAACCGTATCAAACAGGGGAAATTACCGTGTAATTTCTGGAACTGAACCGAGCCCTGAGGCGTCACCTCCCAAGTGAGATTTATCGGCAGCGGCAATGCCATCGTTGATGCCGTGCAGACTGTTCATTGACAGCGACATCTCTGTGAGATTGGAGAAGAGGCGGTTGCGGGTATCGATGGCGTGATCGGTGCGTGCTTGCAAAGCGGGAAGGGTTTGGGTGGCTACAGCCTCTGCATGGTGAGAGCAATACTGAGACTCACGCAGGTTTTCAGCAATTCCGTCCTCATTAGCTTGGGTGAGCAATTCACCGATGCGGGCGGCATAAGACAGGCGGAAGCTGCGGCGATATGCGGCAGTGGAATTGGTAGCGCGGGCGATTTCCGCGCCATCGCCGTTACGCATAAACCAGTCGCATTGGCGGTTGAGGGAGGCAAAGAGGTCGGCGCAATGGGCGGCGTCGGCAGGAGCACCAATCACACAGGCTAGGCCTTTGTCATGGATGAGGAGCGTGGTGCATCCATTGGCGTCAGAAATGGTGCTGAGCAGGGAAGCCTGGTGCTTGATATAGGGCGGGTGGATGTGCACGCGGTGGGAAATGAGATTGGGGAGCTCGGAAGTAAGTAGATCCTCGATGCGATACTTCTGTTGCAAGGACTGCGCCTTAGAAATCAGAACCTCGGCCTCGTCTTCAAAACTAGTGGACTCAGCCTTGCGTAAAAGTCCTAGGACCTTTGCGCGAATTTTGCGTTGTTTATCGCTAAGCCCGTCTTCTCGCAAGGATTCGCCAGAGGCCAAAAGTTCAGTATCGCGCAGCCTAGGCAGGTGAATTAGCGCTTTCATAACGGCGCGCAGCTTATCGCGCGGAATGAAATTTTCGTCCGGCGGTGCCATTTGTAGCCAAGCCTTGCGTAAGGCAGGGGAGGTAATTCGTGCCGGCACATGGGGGCTAGCACGGTAGATAATGGGGTAAGCATGCGGGCCTAAGACGTGCTCTAAATCCGCCGGTGCCCAACCATGTTGCGCGGCGGTGATGAGGCATTCGATTACGTGAGTAGAAAGGTCATCGCAGTGGGTGGTCATAAAACTTCGTCCTTTAAGAGGTGTACGTGTGTTCGCTTGCTTCCTCAGCAAAGCATGCACATCAGTTGGCCCGTGAAGGAAAAGCCCCCGCTTGATACCCCCTAGATACTCTTGCGACCTGCGCATTTCACCCTGGAAAAACTGTCGCATGAACTGCACATCCCTCGGAGGTGAGCCGGTAAGGTCTAAGGCATGAATAGCCAACACGAATTTGTCCTGCGAACCGTTGAGGAACGCGATATCCGCTTTATCCGCCTGTGGTTTACGGATATTTTGGGCGCCCTTAAATCCGTGGTCATGAGCCCATCCGAGCTGGAATCGGCCTTTGAAGAAGGTGTTGGCTTTGATGGTTCTTCCGTGGAAGGGTTCTCCCGTATCTCTGAGTCTGACACCATCGCGTTGCCAGATCCCTCCACCTTCCAGATTCTGCCCTTTGATATGGATGAGCCGGACCTCCAATCGGCCCGCATGTTCTGCGATATCGCGCAGCCGGACGGCCAGCCCTCCATGGTGGATCCGCGCCATATCCTGCGCCGCCAGGTCACCGAGGCCGCCAATGATGGATTTACCTGCATGGCCTCACCAGAAATCGAGTTCTACCTTTTTGAGCGTGGCCGCGAACTCACGGACTTGGTACCGACCGATAATGGTGGTTATTTCGACCAAGCTACGCATGATACCGCCCCGCTTTTCCGTAGGAAGGCGATGCTGGCGCTGGAATCACTGGGAATTGCCACGGAGTTTAGCCATCACGAAACCGCACCGGGGCAGCAAGAAATTGATCTGCGCCATGCGGACGTGTTGACCATGGCTGATAGCATCATGACTTTCCGGCACGTAATCAAACAGGTGGCAACCAACTCCAACGTGCGCGCCACCTTCATGCCCAAGCCTTTCGAGCATCTGCCAGGCTCTGGCATGCACACCCACTTGAGCCTTTTTGAAGGCCAATCTAATGCCTTCCACGATCCGGACGATGAATTTTCCTTGTCGCAGACTGGCCGACAGTTCATCGCCGGAATCCTGGAACACTCCACGGAGATGTCCGCCATTGTTAATCAGTGGACAAATTCCTATAAGCGCCTGATGTTTGGCAACGAGGCACCGGGTTCAGCAACCTGGGGCGTGTCTAATCGCTCTGCGTTGGTCCGCGTGCCCACCTACCGGCTTACTAAGGAAGAATCGCGCCGGGTAGAAATCCGCTCCATTGATGCCTCGATGAACCCCTACCTGGGGTATGCGGTGCTATTGGCAGCAGGTCTGCGAGGCATCCGCGAGGGCTACGAGCTCGATGATCCAGCTGAGGACGATGTCCACCAGCTCACCCGCCGCGAGCGCCGGGCAATGGGCTATAAGGATCTACCCACCAGCTTGGATCAGGCCTTGCGAGAATTTGAAAAATCCGAGTTCATGGCAGAAGTCTTGGGCGAGCACGTCTTTGAGTTCTTCCTGCGCTCCAAGTGGGATGAGTGGCACCACTATCAGAGCCAAATCACCACCTTTGAGCTGCGCAATAACCTGAACTTCTAGGAGAAAAATGCGTCCTGCTGCTGTGCCTTCACCGGCCACACTAGGTCTTACCCGCCCGCATGCTGCGCAAGATATTGAGCAGCTGGGGTGGAAGAATCCGGAATCAGCGGATCTGTTGTGGACCCTCGCTGCCGTGGGTGACCCAGACCTGGCTCTCAATAATCTGATCCGCATCTATGAACAAGCCCCAGAGCTAGATGATGCCGTGCGGTCCAATGAAACTTTGCGCGTGCGCCTTTTTGCCCTACTGGGGGCGTCGACCGCCTTTGGCGATCATCTCGCGGCGCACCCTGAACTGTGGCGAGAATTAGAAAAACCCCTTCCACAGCCCGAAGAGATGCTGCAAAACCTGCTTGGTGCTATCGATGCCCAGCCTGCGGACTTTGTTCACGACGTGGACCGGCCTGATCCGGCGTGCGAGGACTTGAGCGCGGCGGGCACTTACCGCGCCGGTGAGGGGGAGCATAAGCAGGCGCTGCGCACCACCTACCGCACGTTAATGATGCGCATTGCCGCTTGCGATGTGGCCGGTACCTTCCATGCACGCAAGGGCCAGACCACACCCCAGCCGGAGGTAGGATTCCGCCAGATTACGGCGCTGACCACCGCGCTTGCCGACGCCGCCTTAACCGCCTCCCTCGCCTGCGCTGTGCGCACCATCTACGGGGACGAGCCTGTAGACGCGCAACTAGCAGTCATGGCGATGGGAAAGTGCGGCGCGGGGGAGCTGAACTATATCTCTGATGTGGATGTCATTTTCGTCGGCAGTGAGGCAACCCCGCGGGCCATGCGCTTGGCAGCGGAGTTCAATCGCATTGGATCCACCACCTTCTTCGAGGTGGATGCGAACTTACGCCCGGAAGGAAAATCGGGTGCTTTGGTGCGCACTTTGGAATCGCACGTTGCCTACTACAAGCGGTGGGCGGAGACATGGGAATTCCAGGCGCTCCTGAAAGCGCGCGCGATGACCGGTTACCTACCACTGGGCCAGGACTATCTGGATCAGATTCGCCCGATGGTGTGGACGGCCTCCCAGCGCGACTCCTTTGTGGAAGACGTCCAGGCCATGCGCCGCCGCGTGCTGGCTAATGTTCCTGCAGAACTAAAACATCGCGAGCTGAAGCTGGGCGTGGGTGGCCTGCGTGATATTGAATTTGCAGTCCAGCTCTTGCAATTGGTGCACGGGCGTTCCGATGAAACGCTTCGCGCATTATCCACAGTGGATGCGCTGGAGGCATTGGTTTCGGCAGGGTACGTCGGCCGTGAGGACGGCACCCAGCTCATCGAAGCCTATGAATTTTTACGTTTGCTTGAGCACCGATTGCAATTGGAGCGCTTCCGGCGAACGCACACGCTGCCGGAAAGTGATGATGAAGACGGGATGAAGTGGCTAGCACGCATCGCCGGTTTTTATCCGCAGGGCACTCAATCCGCAGCCGAGCGCATGCTTTCGCACCTGCGCCGGATTCGCCTGCGCATCTCCGAGCTGCATTCGCGCCTGTTTTATCGGCCGCTTCTTAATTCTGTGGTCACCATGTCTGCCGATGAGCTGAAGCTCTCGCCCGAGGCGGCCAAGCTGCAGCTGGCCGCGCTGGGGTATAACCACCCGGACCGCGCCTTTGAGCACCTGACTTCTCTGGCGGCAGGAACCTCACGCAAGGCGCGCATCCAGGCGATATTGCTGCCCACCTTGATGGAATGGCTTTCCGATACCGCAGACCCTGACATGGGCCTGCTGAACTATCGCAAACTTTCCGAGGCTGCGAAAGATAGGTCGTGGTTCTTGCGCATGCTGCGCGATGAAGGAATTGTGGGCCAGCGGCTCATGCACATCCTGGGCACGTCACCGTTTACCTCGGATCTGATTATTAGCGCGCCGGATTCGCTAAAGCAGCTTTCCGACGGCGCCACTGGCCCCAAGCTGCTGGAAACCAAGCCCGACCAGGTCTGCAAAGCACTGGTTAATTCCAGCAAGCGCCACGCCGACCCAGATAAGGCGGTGGCGGTGGCTCGCTCGCTGCGCCGGGTAGAGCTTGCCCGCATTGCTAGTGCGGATTTGCTGGGCTTTATGCCAGTCAAGCAGGTGTGTTATGAGCTATCTACCATTTGGGATGCCGTGCTGGAAGCTGCCCTTCGCGCCGAGGTGCGGGCATGGCGCCTAGCCAACGAGGATGCGGAGCCACCAGCGCGCATTGCCGTCATTGGCATGGGCCGGCTGGGAGGCATGGAGCTGGGCTTCGGCTCAGATGCGGACGTGCTCGTTGTAGCAGAACCCGCCGAACAGGATGCTGGCTCTGCTGCGGAAGGGGAGGCAGTAAAGTGGGCCATCGGGATCGTCGATAAGCTCCGGCGCCGCTTGTCTAAACCCTCGGGAGACCCGCCACTGGATGTCGACTTAGGCCTGCGTCCCGAAGGCCGCTCCGGTGCGGTGGCACGCACTATCTCATCCTATGAGCGTTACTACCGCGAATGGGGCGAGTCCTGGGAGCTACAGGCTTTATTGCGTGCGGCCTTCGTTGCTGGGGATAAAGAGGTAGGCGAGCGCTTTATGTCCATGGTGGATATCTTCCGCTATCCAGAAGGCGGCGCCAGCGCATCTACCATTCGCGATATTCGGCGCATGAAGGCACGTGTGGACAATGAGCGCCTACCGCGCGGCGCGGACCGCAATACTCACACCAAGCTTGGCCGCGGTGCGCTAACCGATATTGAATGGACCGTTCAGCTACTGACGATGATGCATGCCCACGAGTACGCCGAACTCCATGATCCGTCTACGCTGCGCGTGCTTGATGCTTTGGAAGAAACCGCTATCCTTTCCGCCGGGCAGGTATCTGACCTGCGCGAAGCCTGGCTAATGGCTACCGACGCGCGCAATGCGCTAGTGCTTGTGCGCGGCAAGCGCGTGGACCAACTGCCTGGACCTGGCCCGCAGCTGGCCCAAGTAGCCGGTGCCGCCGGATGGGCACCGGAAGATAACCAGGAGTTTTTGGAACACTATTTGAAACTAACCCGGCATGCCCGCAAGGTAGTCGATGAAGTCTTTTGGGGCGAGGAGGAATCCTTCGAGCATTCTTAGAGTTGCCCTTGAAAATCCCCGGTGTGAGCACTACGGCCTTACTTTTTGCACTGCCGGACTCTAGAGTGGGATGGGAAAGAGGAAGGACTGGCTAGTTATGTCTTTTAAGCTGCAACTTGATGTGAATAACGCTACGGTGGGCGAGCTATCCGCATTGCTTTCCGCTGCGCGTGCCGCGGGCGTGCGCGACGGCGACGCCCTCCACCTTGATGGCACCACAGTGACCATTGAGGTCTCCACGCCTCGGGAGCACAAGCCCACACCGCCGAGCCCGGAATCAACGCCGCAAAATTCCCGCCAAACCCCTCGCTCATGGGGCCGCGCCGACCGCATAGGGGAGGCCACCATTCGCTCCATCATTGATGCCCTCAATGATCGCGGCGAAAACCCGCGCGGCAATGACTACGGTTCTTTTAGCGATGGCGCTGGTTTCCATGGCTAAAATCAGTGGGGTACACCGCCGCAAACTCATCTATCTATGGGTCTTTGTGGCCGTGGCCGTCATCGTGGCCATCGCAGTAGGGGTATGGGCAACCAACCGCGACAATCCACCCAAAGGGACAATGACCGTGGGCGAGGCCGTGGCCGGTGGCGTAGTCCAAGAAGACGTTCCTGCGCAGGTCAATGGTGCCATTAAGGATGATAATTCCACCGATGCTAACCGGGTGACCTCCCTAGCTAAGGCATTGGGCATTCCCCTAAACTCCGTCCCGCGAGATATTACCCAGACCGAAAACGGTAAGTCTGATGTGCGCGTGTACCTTGAGCGCGAGCTGAGCAGTGCAGTGGAAGCCGGTGACATCAGTGAATCTGATGAAAAGGCGGTCCTCGTGGCCTTTGAACGAGGACTTGTAATGCCGGCTAGCGACGGCATCGTCGCAGAAAGCTACCCGGCGAACTAGCCGGGCTTAACTGCGAACTGGGGATGAAAATTCAGGCAACCCGCAGCCGGGCGGCATGGCCTTGGCAGTAACTCTTCCTAAGGTAAAACATCACAAATTGGTAACGGGCAGGGTGCTCGGTGCCGAAGCCTTTGGAGGAGACTATGACTTTCAAGTCCACGCTATCGACCGCGGTGGGAGTAATCGCCGCCATCGCCATCCCCATCACCGGTGGGGTAGGAGTGGCCTATGCCGTCAATACCGTGCCGGCCGATACCATCGCCCAATCACTTCCCACTGGTGAACTGGCCGGCCACCTGAAAAACTTTGGTGCGGAAGCTACACGTGAAGACGCGCTGCGCATATTGGATGAGCTGAATTAGTCTAGAGGCCATGCTGATTGATGCCCTAAGCCTGAAATTTAAGCCCGATGACTACAGGGCAAAGCTGTCGGTTTTCGATTACTTGGCCGACCTAGGAAGCTTTAAGCTGCGGAGGCCGGTAACCGTCTTCGTGGGGGAAAACGGCATTGGTAAATCTAGTTTGCTCGCCGGTGTGGCCAGTGATTTGGGCTGCTCTCCCGAAGGCGGACGGATGGACGATCCCGATGAAATCGTTCCCCGCAGCCCCATTCGCTGCGTCACGGATAAAGTCATCCAACGCGCCTATTTCCTACGCGCTGAAAAACACGAGTATCTGATTGCACGCGGAGATTCATCAGACGAACGCGCAGGCCGCTCCACCTTGTCCCAGAATGTAGATTTATCTCGCCGCTCGCACGGACAATCCGTCTTCGACATGCTCTATGAGCACATCAATGGCCAAGGCGTATATGTCCTTGATGAGCCAGAATCGGGACTTTCCGTTATCCGGCAGCTGGCCCTAGTGGGGGAAATAGCCCAAGCGGTTGACCGCGGCGCGCAGATAATCATCGCCACGCACTCGCCAATTCTTTTGGCCTGCCCGGGGGCAGACATTGTGGAACTAAACGATACTGGCTTTGAACGCATCGCCTTCGATGAGGCGGAAGCCGTGGCGGCTACCCGTGAGCTTTTAGCGGATCCTGAAGGAACCATCCGCTTTATTGTCAACCCCGAGTAACCAAGCTCTGGCCTTTAAGAAACCTCCACGATGGTAACAGAAGGCCCATCCTCGCCAGCGCGGCGCCGCAGGAAGTGGGTGACTACCACACCAATCATGCCGACCACCCACACGGCTAGCACCGCCGCGGAGGCTGCAGTGAAATCCGGCATGGAGTAGTTAGGGGCAGCAGAGGAATGGTCCAGCACCATGCCGAAGAGCTGAGCGCCCAGCATGCCGGAGGTAAACCCGCCCATATTGCCCAGGCCCGTAGCAGTGGCCACCACGGATCGATCCATGCGCTCGCGCACGATATCGAAGCCATAGTTAGCCGTCGGCGTGCAGAGCGCGGTAACGAAGGACACCACCAAAATCGCGGCCAGACCACTGTCGGTGCCGAAGGTAAAGAAAATGAGCCAGGTCAGAACGTGGACCGCTACAAAACCCAGGCTGAGCCACGGGCGAATATGCTGTGCGCGGGAGGAAATCTTGCCGTGCAATGGGCCGACGAGGACCAAAAATACCGCCAACAAGGTAAGCACCAGGCTGGACTTCGCCTTGGATAGCTCCATTCCTTGGGTCATCATGGGCATTCCCCAGAGCATGACAAAGACGATGAGCGGGAGCATACCGATGTAGTGAATGAAGTAGGCCTGCCATGCCACTGGGGAGCGGAATACTTTCTTCAGGCGCGCCGGGATGCTGGTGGCCTGAGAGTTGGGCGGTTCTTTTTCCGTGGGGATAATGCCCAGCTTTTCCGGTGAATCTGCCACCGCCACAATCGCGGCGATGGCCACGAGAATGCCCACCGCACCAAGGGTAACGAAGGCGGCGGTCCAGCCGGCTGCGCCCAGCAACCACAAGAAAGGCACTGCGGAGATGAATTGGCCCATTTGCCCGAGCGACGAGGTCACCTGGGTAAACATAGGCGTGCGGTGCAGCGGGAACCAATAGGGAAGGATGCGCATCACGGAGAGAAACGCCGTGGCATCGCCCGCGCCAATAAGTATGCGGGCAGCGATGGCTACGCCGTAGCTCGTGGTAAAACCCAGCACAACCTGACCGATGCCCATGATGACGGCGCCGACTACCAGGAGCAGGCGTGGGCCAAATTTATCGATCAATATGCCGGTAGGAATTTGGGCTAGGGCATACACGCCCAGCTGCACGGAGGTAAAGACCGCGATACGGCCGGCATCAACATCGAAGCGCTCAATAGCGTCCAGGCCGGCCACGCCAAAAGAGGTACGGCCAGTAATCGCTACGAGGTAGACCGCCATGGCGGCCACCCAAATGCCTAAAGCTTGAGTGGTAATGACTTCTCTGGGATTCGGCTGCGACATGGCTGATACCTTACGCCTTAACTACTAAGATTCTTTTGTGTGAAGTATATTTCGACCCGCGATACCGCCCGTCAGCCCGCATCTTTTACGGATATTCTCCTTGGCGGGCTTGCCCCCGATGGAGGTTTGTACCTGCCAGAGAGCTACCCGCAGTTGGATTTCGACACTTTAGATTCATGGCGCACGCTCCTTGCGGATGAAGGCTATGCGGCACTCGCGGCCGAGGTGCTCAAGCTTTTCATTGACGATATTCCGGCGCAAGATATCGAGGATATCGCTGCCCGGGCCTATACCAGCCCCAAGTTTGCAGACCCAGAGATCGTCCCCGTTACCGAACTGGGAGAGGGCCTTTTTATCGGGCACCTTTCTGAAGGACCTACTGCGGCATTTAAAGACATGGCCATGCAGCTTTTGGGGGAGCTTTTTGAATATGAGCTCGCCCGCCGCGGCGAGACGCTGAATATTTTGGGCGCCACCTCTGGTGATACGGGTTCTTCAGCAGAGTATGCGATGCGAGGTCGCCAGGGCATTCGCGTTTTTATGCTCACCCCGGCCGGCCGCATGACGGCCTTCCAGCAGGCACAGATGTTTGGCCTGGATGACCCGAATATCTTCAATATCGCCCTTGATGGCGTCTTTGATGATTGCCAGGATGTGGTCAAGGCGGTCTCGGGAGATGCCGACTTTAAGTCCACCTACCGTATCGGTGCGGTCAATTCCATTAACTGGGCGCGGCTTATGGCCCAGGTGGTCTACTACATCTCCTGCTGGCTGAAGGTCACCGACAATGCCGAGCAGAAGGTTTCCTTCAGCGTTCCTACCGGCAACTTTGGCGATATCTGCGCCGGCCACATCGCCCGCCAGATGGGGCTTCCCATCGATCGCCTCATCGTGGCTACCAATGAAAATGACGTGCTAGATGAGTTTTTCCGCACAGGAAACTACCGTCCGCGCCCTGCCGCAGAAACCGTGGCTACGTCTTCGCCGTCGATGGATATCTCGCGTGCCTCTAATTTTGAGCGGTTTGTGTTCGACTTGCTCGGCCGCGATGCAGCCCAAGCAGCGGAGCTTTTTGGCACGAAGGTCAAAGAGGGCGGTTTCAGCCTCAACCAAGAGAAGATCGCCGCAGCCGGTCAAGAGTACGGATTCCTATCCGGCTCCTCCACCCACGCCGATCGCCTCGCCACCATCAAAGACGTGCACGAGCGTTTCAACTACCTGGTGGATCCGCACACGGCCGATGGCATTAAGGTCGCCCGCGGGGCGCAGCGCGAAGGCGTGGAGACGCCCATCGTATGCTTGGAGACTGCACTGCCGGTGAAGTTTGCAGAGACCATCACAGAGGCCATTGGCTCTGCCCCCGAGCCGCCTGAGCGTTTTGCTGGCATTCTCGATACTGAGCGGCATGTTAAGGACTTGCCCAATGATGCTGCGGTGGTCAAGGATTACATCACCACGTCGATTCAGAAAACGGAGGTTTAGCTCATGGCCCTAGAAAATTTTGCCGGCCCGGAACACTACACCGAGTTTGACCCAGAAAAGTTCATCCGCGATCTCAAGGCCCAGGCGGAGATGGCTAAGGATGAAGACGCTAAGGACGACGCCGGGGATGCGGGCGCGGATAGCAACTAGCGTTGGTGCAGTCTGCACGGCCGTGCTCCTCGCGGCCTGCAGCCCGATTCGGGGTGGGGAAGAACCAAGTTTTTCTGCCCTGTCTTATAAAAACCTCATTCCTAATGAGGTCTATTCCCCGGCCGTGGCGCCTATCGCGCCGGGCACGGCTCTTGAGCTCTCCGGCGATGACCCGCAGCCGGGTGCTTATTTCCAGTACCACTCTTGTACGGCGGCATGGTCATTTACGCTTGCCGACGCCCGCACCATCGCCGTTACCGCCGGCCATTGCGGCAAACCTCACGATAAGGTCTGGGCTGGCTCTGCCGACGGTGAGTTCAAATATCCCGCCGAGCCCATTGGTGAGGTCATTTATTCTGATATCTACGCCGAAAAGAGTTATGACCTCGACGTAGCTTTTATCGAAATCACCGGCAGTGCTGATTACTATATCCCCGGGGAAGTAGACAATACCGTCGCCACCTCCCTGGCTCATCTGCCGCAGAAGGTGTGCAAGCTGGGCGTGGTTACTAATGAGACGTGTGGATCGCTATCCCATGATGCGGAAATTGCGCAGCTTACCTGGCAGGACCGCCAGTGGGATTCGCTTGCTGCACGGGCACATGTGTGCAGTACCAATGGCGATTCGGGCGGGCCGGTCTATGGCGAGGTAGAAGGCAAACAGACCATCGTGGGCGTGGTCTCCGGAACGACGCAATCCCTCGAAGAAGGGCGCTCCTGCGAGAACACACAGACGGATATGGAGCTGACTTTCACCTTGGCTACCGATATTCAACGGCTTGCCAAAAAGGTGTTGGGCCCGATGGCCTAGATCGGCGGCACTGGTCTACCCTAGGTGGCATGCCGACTCCAGATTTCATTGTTCAGCTGCGCGAAAAGATTGGTCACGATCAGATCTTCGTGCCGGCCTGTAGCGCCATTCTCCTCCGCGATGTACCCGCAGATGCCGCATTGTGGGAGGTTCCTTCCGTGCTCCTAGTCAAGCGCTCCGATAATGGTGTGTGGACACCGGTGGAAGGAATCTGTGAGCCGGGCGAGGAAATTACCACCACTGCGCTGCGAGAGGTCAAAGAAGAAGTCGGACTCGAGGCCAAGGTGGAAGCGCTTTTGGGCGTAGGGCAAACCGGCCCAGTGACCTATCCCAATGGCGATGAGTGCACCTTCATGGGAACGGCGCTGCGTGTATCGGTAGCAGAGGGCGCAGAGCCGGTCATCAGTGATGAAGAAAATACCGAGGCGGATTGGTTCTCGGTGGCGAAGCTTCCCGATAGCGTTTCGCGCCGCCACCGCCTCATGATTGCTGACGCAGTAGCCCAGATGAAACATCCCCGCGGCTTTGTTCCACGTATGGGCTGGATGAAGCGCAGCGAGCAACCAGGGCTTTAGGTCGGCTTTGTTGCGGCGTCGGCAAGCAGCTTGCACAGATGCTGCGGATTGCGGGTGGCGATGAGGTCTTGTGCAATGCAGTCGCGCGCCGTGGCGATGTCTTCTTTATCGCCGCAGGCAATCACCGCAGTATTAATGGTGATGAGGACCTTGCCCTGTCGCGCCAACTCATAGAAAAGCGGGCAATCATCTGCACTCCAGCGCCATGCTGTGGCGTAGAAGTCCCGTGCGCCTTGGCCCAGCCACGACGTCTCCAAGAGCAGGTGCTCGCCGTAGAGATAGATGCCGTTTCGCTGCACGCCGGCGAGTACCTGTCTTACTGCAGTCAGGTCCGCGCATTCCCAAGCGATGAAGGTGATGGGGGAGGAACTATACATCAGCGGCGACCGTTGCGGCGCTTCCCACCTTCAAAGCTGGCATCTCGCATAGCGGTTGCTCCTTTTATTGGCCTGTAGTGATAAGTGGCTCTTCAGGGCCTGTTTGCTTTTTGCCTTCCCATACCCAGCTCAGGAAGCGGGTGGAGCACAGCATCCAGTGCGCGGTGAGGAGAACCGGGATGGTGAGCGCAATGGCGTCGATAAGCTCGGAGCCATTGACCAATGCCAGCTGGTGGCCGCCCATGCTGACGGTTCCCGGCGGGAAGGTGCACGACCACCAGGCAGGGGAATAGGGGACCCACCGAGCTACATTGGGATAGAAGGTAAACATCGCGTAGATGGATAGCGGAATGGCGATGATGAGGGCAGTCAGGCCGTAATAGATGGATACCGGGCCGGGGAAAAGAATCTGCATAGCCGTGGTGGACTGGCCTACCACGCCTAGTGGTACCCAGGCAGTGGCTGATTTCGCGCCGGTAAAATCCACCTTCCCGTGCCATGCGGCCCAGTACACGCGAGCAAAGGTCGGCACCGCCGTTACCAGGGACATGAAGAAAAATATCGTGCCCATTACGTGGTAGAACTGGCCGTAATCGTGAGCCAGCCAACCAGAAACCGAGGCCGAAATCATGGGGCCAACCAGTGGCAGGCCCCAGGTGAACTTCGGCTCGCCATCAAAGCGTGTGAGCTGGATAGCCCACGTGATAACCGTAATTGGGCCACCGATCCAAAAGCCTATGAGGCGGAAAGTAGGAATGTCCGTGAGCCCGGAAAGCGCGGCGCCGAGCGCCAAGATTCCGATGAAAAACATCGACCATTCCGCCATTGTGGTGCGCTCGAAGCTGGGATGGCGGTAGCGCAAGAAACCCGCGGTGAGGACGACAAAGATGACGCACGCAATGGCGGCAAAAATGCCGGCCAGGATCATCATGCCTTCTTCCACGAGTAGGCGCGAAACGATGGAGGTGCCCATGAGGCTGCCTCCCCACGCGGGGCCAGGGGCTGGGAGTTGGCGGAATCTATCAGTCACACCCACATGTTAATTTCTTTCGGTCGGGTTATCAGAATTTTGCTCTCGTTTGGGCTGGTGAGAACTCTCGCTAAGTATGGATTTAGGGGCGGGGGTCAAGCCTAGATCATCTTGTGGCATCGATCGCATCTCGCGGGGTCGGCTTAGAAAAAGCAAGTCCCGACACCCACTGAAGGTCTCGGGACTGAGCTTTGTAGGCGCGTGCCCTTTCGTCCCCTATAGGACGCTGGCTAGCGCAGCTTTAGCAATCGAAATACATCTCAAATTCCTGCGGGGTCGGGCGCAGGCGAACGGGGTTAATCTCGTTCTCGTATTTGTAGTTGATGTAGGTCTCGATGAGATCCTCGGTGAAAACATCGCCTTCGGTGAGGAAGTCCATGTCCTCCTGCAGGGCCTTGAGGGAAGCCTCGAGGGAGGTCGGGGCCTGCGGGATGGATTCAGCTTCTGCAGGCGGCAGCTCGTAGAGGTCCTTATCTACCGGAGCGTGTGGCTCGATGCGGTTCTTTACGCCGTCGATGCCGGCCATCATCATGGCGGCAAAGCCCAAGTACGGGTTGCCGGATGGGTCCGGAGCGCGGAATTCGATGCGCTTAGCCTTCGGGTTGGAACCGGTAATCGGGATACGGATTGCAGCGGAGCGATTGCGCTGGGAGTAGACCAGGTTAATCGGAGCTTCGAAGCCTGGGACCAGACGGTGATAGGAGTTCAGCGTTGGGTTGGTGAACGCAAGCACAGCACCAGCGTGGTGGAGGATGCCGCCAATATAGTAGCGGGCGATATCGGAAAGACCTGCGTAGCCGGCTTCATCGTGGAACAGCGGC
The DNA here is from genome assembly GCF_022347325.1 of Corynebacterium nasorum. Taxonomy (NCBI): domain Bacteria; kingdom Bacillati; phylum Actinomycetota; class Actinomycetes; order Mycobacteriales; family Corynebacteriaceae; genus Corynebacterium; species Corynebacterium nasorum. Next base: position 408,689 of record NZ_JAKRDU010000001.1, on the reverse strand, counting down.
TTGCCGTCCTTCCACAGGGACATGTGGGCGTGCATGCCGGAACCATTATCGCCAGCCAACGGCTTGGGCATGAAGGTGGCGGTCTTGCCCCACTGCGCTGCGGTCTGCTTGACCACGTACTTGAAGGTCTGAATGTCATCGCCCGCGTGCAACATGGAATTGAAGCGGTAGTTGATTTCGTTCTGGCCGGCGCCCACCTCGTGGTGGAAGCGCTCGATGTGGAAGCCTACCTTTTGCAGGTTTTCCACCATGGCGTCGCGCACTTCACCGTGCTTGTCATACGGCGCGGTGGGGAAGTAGCCGCCCTTCAGGCGGGTCTTGTAGCCGGTGTTCGGGGTGCCGTCGAAGTTGGTTTCGCTATCGCGGTTCCACCAACCTTCATCGGAATCAACCTCGTAAAAGCCGTGCTGGACGTCGGTGCCAAAGCGTACGGAGTCAAAGAGGTAGAACTCGGCCTCAGCGCCAAAGTTGCAGGTATCGGCGATGCCGGTGGACTGCAGGTACTCTTCCGCCTTGCGCGCGATGTTGCGCGGGTCGCGGGAGAACGGTTCAAAGGTAAATGGGTCGTGGACGAAGAACTTGATATTCAGGGTCTTGGCCGTGCGGAACGGATCAATATGCGCGGTGGCTGGATCCGGCAGCAGGGTCATATCGGACTCATCGATGGTGGTGAATCCGCGGATAGAGGAGCCGTCGAAAGCGAGGCCGCTTTCGGCATCTTCTACGGTGAACTCTTCTGCTGGGATGGAAAAGTGGTGCTCGGTGCCTGGGACGTCCGTAAAACGGATATCGACGAATTTTACGTCCTCGTCCTGAATAAATTGGACGATGTCCTGCACTGTCTCGAAAGACACGTTTGTCTCCTCGTTGTTGACCGGTGAATTGTCTCTCTATAGCCTACTAGGTTCTCGCCTTAGGCATCGCGATTCCCCTCGTTTCACATCTCACTTTCCGCCCGCTAGATTGGTGAGCATGGCAGATAAGCGTACGTGGCTCGACGGTCCAAATATTCCGGGCGAATACGATGATATGGAAGGCCCCGGTCGCTGGCCGGGAGAAAAGCTGGGTCTTCCGGAGTCCGGACCGGGGTCACTAGCTTCCGTTGGCCGCCGCGCCGGCGCTGTGGCGATTGACTGGATCGTGTGCATGCTCATCGCCAACCTGATCCACATGTTCACCACGGAACTCGGCGGTGTGGCTTTCTTGGGCTACGCCCTCTGGGTCATCATGGGCATCGTGTGTGGTTGGCTCTTTGCTCGCACCCCCGGCATGCTGCTGTTGGGTATGGGCGTGGCGCGACTCGACGTCCCCGGCGCCCGCGTGGGCCTATGGCGCGCGGCGTTGCGCACGGTGCTCACCGGTGTGCTGTTCCCAGCAGCCATGGTTGATGCGGATGGACGCGGAATGCATGACCGCGCCACCGGTACCATCGTTATTCGCTCCTAAGTCGCCCGGATTTTCCGGGCAAGAGAAAATCCCTGCCACACCTCATATGGTGCGGCAGGGATTCGCTTTAGGCGCCCTACTTATTCTTTTTGCGCTGCTGGGCGCGGCGCATGCGGCGGTTCATGCCGGCCATGTTCTGCGCCTGGTGGGGCATTGGACCCTTGGGCATGCCCGGGGTGGTGCCCGGCATGGAATCCATGGCTTCGATTCGGCGGATGTTTTCATAGGTCTCGTTCTTATTGAAGTTGCGCGGCAGCTTCATGACCTTATTGCGCAGCTTGGATACGGGGACCTCGTCCTCGCCGTTGCCTACGAAGATCTCGTAGATGGGAACGCCGCCGGCGATCTTGTCTACGCGCTTCTTAAGCTGGTTGAGGGTAGGGCGCACGCGATTCTTATTGCCCTCGCACACGAAGATGACGCCGGCATTGCCGATGACGCGGTGGATAAGATCCTGCTGGCGGGTGGCGGCCACGCCGGTTTTGACGGACCAGACGATGCCCACGGTATTGCGCAGCTGCTGCTCGAGTGCCCAGCCCGCAACACCCGGCTGGTCTTCCACGCGCTTGTACATATCGCGCTCAAGGCGGCGGGTAAATAGGAACATTGCGAGCAGCGCGCCGATGCCCAAGCCCAGGATGAGCATGAACCACTGGCCGTTGAAAAGCGAGCCGATCAGGAAGAAGAGCAAGCCCATGCCCAGGAAGGCGCCCAGCATGATGGGGATAAGCGCCTTATCCTGCTTGCGCTGCATATTAAATGCTTGCCACATTTGGGACCAGGTTTGCTTACGCTGCTGGCGCTTGGCCGCGCGTTCTTGCTTCTTTGCAGCCTTTAGTGCTGCCTTGTCATCTTTCGCCATGGCTCCTACTTTAAAGGTCAATGGGCATGAATGTTAAAACGGCCCACGCGGAAAGCGCAGGCCGTTATGAAAACGTGTGGTTTAGCGGACGGTGGCCGCCGCCGAATTCGCATTAGCCGGAGCCTTGGCCATGCGGGTGGTCACGGGTGTTTCTTCCGATGGGCCGTATTTCTCCAGCAGGGTGGAGGCCTCTTGGGCGGTAGCACCCTGGGAGGTTTCCGCCAAATGCTTGAGGTTTTCCGGCAGCTCGAAGCCGCGCTTTTCCATGGCCTGCACGTAGAGACGGCCGGCGCGGTAGGACGAGCGCACCAGTGGGCCGGACATGACGCCGCCGAAGCCGAGCTCCTTTGCCAGCTTGGAGTGAGCCACAAACTCCTCTGGGCGCACCCAGCGCTCAATCGGGTGGAAGCGCGGGCCGGGGCGCAGGTACTGGGTGATGGTGATGATATCGCAGCCAGCAGAGCGCAGGTCACGTAAAGCTTCCTCGACCTCTTCCTCGGTCTCGCCCATGCCCAAAATCAGGTTGGACTTGGTAATGAGGCCATAATCATGTGCCTGGCGGATGACGTCCAAGGAGCGCTCGTAGCGGAAGGCCGGGCGGATGCGCTTAAAGATGCGCGGCACGGTCTCCAGGTTGTGCGCGAAGACCTCCGGCTTGGCCTCGAAGACCTCCTCCAGCAGGTCTGGCTTGCCAGAGAAATCCGGGGTGAGGTTTTCCACGCCGGTGTGGGGGTTAAGCTCGTGAATCTTGCGCACGACCTCGGCGTAGAGCCATGCACCCTCATCGGGGAGATCATCGCGGGTAACACCGGTAATGGTGGTGTAGTTAAGGTCCATTTCCCGGATATTTTCGGCTACGCGGCGCGGTTCATCGCGGTCTAGTTCTTCCGGCTTGCCGGTGGCAATATCGCAGAAGTCGCAGCGGCGGGTGCACTTATCGCCACCGATGAGGAAGGTAGCCTCGCGGGATTCCCAGCACTCGTGGATATTCGGGCAACCTGCCTCCTGGCACACGGTGTGCAGGGAGGCCCCAGCCACGCGGGACTTCATGTCCTCATAGCCCGGGCCAGTGCGAACCTGGTTGCGGATCCAGCGTGGCTTTTGTTCGATGGGTGACTCCGCATTCTTCTTTTCAATGCGGAGCATCTTGCGTCCTTCAGGCTTAACAGTCACAAAAACTCACTTTATCGGTTGATGGTGGTGATGGCTAATAGCTCTTCTAGGTATAAGTCGCCGCGGTCACATCCTATTCCGCGCCAGCCCCAAACTAGGGTTCTTGCCGCGCTTGCCGACGCCTCTGTCTAGCCCTTTCATTCGCTAACTTCGTGGGATCAGGGGCTGAGCCAAAGGTGTGGTCGGCGACAATGAGGCGGCCCGAGAGGGCGTCATCAAGCGCCTGCAAAAGCGGTTGGGTGGCATCCTCGAGGCTGACCTGGCGTCCGAGCTCCAGCGATAGGGTGGTGACATCGGCGTCATCGATGCCACATGCCACGATGTGGTCGTAGTATTCCAGCGTATTGCAGCAGTTAAGCGCCAAACCGTGCATGGTCACCCCGCGAGTAATGCGGATTCCAAGAGCGGCAATCTTGCGGTCACGCTTTGGAGCGGAGGGATCCTTGGCTTCGGTAGTGGAAGGAACCCACACGCCCGAGCGGCCATCGATGCGCCCGGCGGTGGTTACCCCCATCTGGCGGACCGTCTGGATGGTGGCCTCCTCGAGGCGGCGGACATAGTCGACGACGTCGACGGGCTCGGCCAATTTGATAATGGAGTAGATGACCAGCTGGCCTTCGCCATGCCAGGTGATGCGCCCGCCACGGTCAACGGTGATAACGGGCAGACCGTTATCTGGCATATCTTCCGGTTGGGTGCGCTTGCCGGCGGTATAGATATTGGGGTGTTCGACTACGAGCACCACATCGTCTTGTTCCCCCTTGGCGCGCGCGGCTGCTACCTCGGCCTGGTAGTCCCAGGCCTCCTGGTAGTCCATCCGGCCCAAGAAACGGACCTCTAGTGGTTTATCGGAGGCGCGGATAGAGCGCTCGGCGGGGAAGAAAGGATCGCGTGGTGCAGTCATAGCCAAAAGTTTCCTCTGGTGCGGTGGGCAAAGCAAAGCGGGAGGGTGCGCGTGGCACACCCTCCCGCGTGGGGTCGAATTAATCTAGGCCGTTGGCGGATGCATAAGCGGCAGCATCCATGAGCTCGCCGGCCTCATCAACCTCAACCTCGAAGAGCCAGCCCTCGCCGAACGGGTCGTTGTTGATGACAGCGTAGTCGTCGTGCACATCCTCGTTGACGGCCTTTACGGTGCCGGTGACAGGGGAGTAGAGGTCAGAGACGGACTTCGTGGATTCGACCTCGCCACAAGACTCGCCGGCGGTAACGGTATCGCCTACCTCCGGCAGTTCGGCGAAGACGACCTCACCGAGGCGGTCAGCAGCCACGGAAGTAATGCCGATGCGCACGGTAGCGCCAGCAACAGCATCGGCGGCAGCGTTGACCCACTCGTGGTCTTCGGAGTAGGAGAAATCTTGAGGAAGGTTAGCCATGGTGATGTAGTCCTTTCGGGCTGGTTGAAGGATGCTTACTTATCGCGCTTATAGAACGGCAACGCGGTTACTTCAAAAGGATAGCGCTTACCGCGAATCTCCACCTCTACAGCGGAGCCGGGCTCGAGGTTCGCGCTGGTATCCAGCAGCGCGATGGCCACTGGGTGTCCCAGAGTGGGGGAAGGCTGGCCGGAGGTGACCGTGCCTACCTTCTCATCGCCCACGAATACCTCGGCACCGGCACGCGCTGCGCGGCGCTGCTCGGAGGTGAGACCGGCGATCGCTACCTGCGGGCCTTCTGCGGCGCGCTGGCGGATGACCTCGGAGCCGACGAAATCGGCTTCCTTTTTGGCAAAGGCACGGGCCATGCCCGCCTCTACCGGGGTGATGTCGCGGGAGAGCTCGTTGCCGTAAAGAGGCATGCCGGCCTCGAGGCGCAGGGAATCGCGGGCGGCGAGGCCGCACGGCTTGAGGTCGTATTCTGCACCGGCCTTGAGCAGCTCTTCCCACAGCTGCGCGGCATCGGAGTTGTACACAATGAGCTCGAAGCCATCCTCACCGGTGTAGCCGGTGCGCGCGATGATGGCGAAGGTGCGCGCCACCTTACCCATGGTGGCGGCGTAATAGCCGAGGTTATAGACCTCGTCCTGCTTATTGTCTTCCACCAATGGGACGAGGATTTCTGCGGCCTTAGGGCCCTGGACGGCGATCATGGCCACGTCACGGGATTCGTTCTTCAAGGTGACATCGAAGCCCTCGGCGCGCTTGTTGAGCTCGTCCCACACGGTATCGGCGTTGCCGGCATTCGGGACGACGAGGAATTTATCTTCCTCAAAGCGGTAGGTGATGAGGTCATCGATGATGCCGCCGTCCTCGGCGGTGATCATGGAGTACTTGGCCTTGCCCACCTTGAGGGGCTCAAAGTTGGAGATGAAGGCATAAGACAAGAACTTGCCGGCATCAGCGCCGTTGACCCAGATTTCGCCCATATGAGACAGGTCAAAGAGACCAGCGCTGTTGCGTACGGCGCGGTGCTCGTCTAGCTCGTTCTGGTACTTCAGCGGCATGTTCCATGGGCCGAAGGCCGTAAAGGTGGCGCCGAGTTTCTCGTGCTCGGCATTGAGTGGGGAGGTAAGTAGTTCGGTCATGTTTACTCCTCAGAATCGTCGATATCGAATGCTTCCGGCGGCGGGCAGCTGCAGACCAAGTTGCGATCACCATAGGCCTCGTCGATGCGGCGCACCGGCGGGAAGTACTTGTAGCTCTGGCGCAGGGATTTCACTGGCCAAGCGGCCTTTTCTCGGCTGAAGACAAAGTCCCACGTATCGGCGCTAACGGACTCCGCGGTAAACGGAGCATGGTGGATGACGGAGCCTTCGTAGGACACCTGGCCGTCGATGATTTCCTGGATCTCGGCGCGGATGGTGCGCATTGCCTCGATGAAGCGATCCAGCTCGCCCAAGTCCTCGGACTCGGTGGGCTCCACCATGAGGGTGCCGGCCACCGGGAAAGCCAGGGTCGGGGCGTGGAAGCCAAAGTCTACGAGGCGCTTGGCGACGTCCGCGGCGGTGACCCCAGAGGCGTCGGTAAGCGCGCGCAGATCCAGGATGCATTCATGGGCCACTAAGCCAGCATTGCCGGTGTAGAGCACGGGGAAGGAATCTTCCAGAGACTTGGCCAGGTAATTTGCGCCCAAAATTGCGTGGGCGGAGGCTTGAGCAAGTCCCTGCGCGCCGCTCATAGCTAGGTATGCCCAGGAAATCGGCAGCACTCCGGCCGAGCCGTACTTGGTACTGGTGATAGGCACGCCTTGCCCAACCGGGGTAGCAGTGGTTGCATCCAGCTGCGGATCCGCGGCATTGGTGGGCAGGAACGGGATAAGGTGCTCGGCCACTGCTACTGGACCCACGCCTGGGCCGCCACCGCCATGCGGAATGGTAAAGGTCTTGTGCAGGTTGAGGTGGGACACATCGCCGCCGAACTGCCCTGGGCGGGCCCAGCCGGTCAGCGCGTTCATATTCGCACCGTCAATGTAGACCTGGCCGCCCACCGCGTGGACCTTATCGCAAACATCGCGAACCTCTGGGTCAAAGACGCCGTGGGTGGACGGGTAGGTCACCATGATGCCGGCGATGTGGTTGCCATGCTTGGCAATCTTTTCATCCAAATCCGCCAGATCAATAGAGCCGTCGTCCGCGGTCTTTACCACCACAACGCGCAGGTTAGCCAGCGTAGCCGAGGCCGCGTTTGTGCCATGTGCAGAAGCCGGGATGAGTACTACATCGCGCTCGTTATCGCCATTGGCTACGTGGTAGCGGCGGATGGCCAAAAGGCCGGCCAGCTCTCCCTGGGATCCGGCGTTGGGTTGGATAGAGACCTTGGCATAGCCGGTGATCTCGGCCAACCAACCTTCAATCTCCTCGACCAGTGCGCGCCAGCCAGCGGTTGTCTCTTCCGGGGCGTAGGGGTGGATGCCAGCAAACTCCGGCCAGGAAATCGGCTCCATGGCGGCGGTGGGGTTGAGCTTCATGGTGCAAGAACCCAGCGGGATCATGGTGCGGTCAAGTGCTAAGTCCTTATCTGCCAGCTTGCGCAGGTAGCGCAACATCTGGGTTTCGGAGTGGATGCGGTTGAAGACCTCGTGCTGGAGCGGCTCCTGGCTGCGCTGCAGGCTCTTAGGCAGGTCGAAGTCAGTCTCAGCCGCCCCAGCGCCGAAGGCTTGGGCGAGCTTGGCGACGTCCTCCTTAGTCGCCGACTCACCGAAGGACACCGATACCTTGTCCTCGCCGATCGAGCGCACGAGGTATCCCTCCTTCTGGAGGTTTTCCTTGATGCTGGTGGCATCCACGCCGGCGACGGTGACGGTATCGAAGAAGTCTTCAGAAACCAGCTGCTTTCCGGCATCCTTGACGGATTGGGCGAAGCTGGAGGCAAGCCCGTGCACGCGCTGTGCGATAGCCTTGAGGCCTTGCGGACCGTGGTAGACGGCGTACATGGAGGCGACATTAGCTAGCAAAGCCTGCGCAGTACAGATATTAGAGGTGGCGCGCTCGCGGCGAATGTGCTGCTCGCGAGTCTGCAGTGCCAAGCGGTAGGCCGGGCGACCATCCGCGTCCTTAGAAACACCGACGATGCGGCCAGGCATCTGCCGCTTGAGTTTTTCCGTAACCGCCATATAAGCGGCGTGCGGGCCACCGAAGAAGAGCGGCACGCCGAAGCGCTGGGAGGAACCGAGCACGATATCGGCGCCCAGCGAGCCAGGGCCTTCCAAGAGGAGCAGGGAAAGCGGGTCGGTGACCACAGCGGCTAGCGCGCCGCGGGTATGCAGCTCCTCGATGAGGGAAGAGGGATCAAAGATATCGCCCTCGGTGCCGGTGTAGGCAATGACGGCACCAATGAGATCCTCGCCCACGAGGCCTTCGCACAGGTCCACGATTTCCACCTCGAGGTCAATCGCGCGGGCACGTTCCGCGGCGACGGTAAGCACCTGCGGGTGCAGGCGGGAATCGAGCACCACACGGCGGCCCTTCTTTACCGCACGGGACATCAGGCCCACGGCCTCAGCCGCGGCAGAAGCCTCATCCAAGAGAGAGGCATTCGCAATCGGTAGTCCAGTGAGGGATTCAATCATGGTCTGGAAATTCAGCAGCGCTTCCAGACGCCCCTGGGAAATCTCCGGCTGGTACGGCGTATAAGCGGTATACCAACCAGCATCTTCTAGCAGACCGCGGCGGATGACCGCTGGGGTGAGGGTATCTGAAAAGCCCTGACCATAGAAAGGCTTGAGCACAGTGTTCTGGTTGGCGTACTCCCGCAACGTAGCCTGTGCTTCATCCTCCGAGAGTGCCTCAGGAAGCTGAGGCAATTCTGCGGCGCGGATCTTGGAGGGAATGGCGGCATCGACCAGCGCGTCCACGCTGTCGTAGCCTACCTTCGCAAGCATGGTTGCCTGCTCCGTAGAATCCGGCCCTAGGTGGCGGGAGATGAATTCCATGTCAGTGAGACTCCTTAGTGGGGGACAATGGCTATAACCGTCCTAATTATATGTTTAATAATGGGTGAGCCGATCCCCCTTGAGAAACTTTTATGCACCGCATCACTGTCTAAGGTGGCTCCAAAGGCGCTCACCACGGGCTTAGGGGGATCACCCGCGAAAAGCCTCGAATAAAACGGGATGGATGGTTCGGCTCAAGGCGGATCTATCATCCCCACTTGGCACCCCAGACATGGCAAAAGCCTTCCAGCCCCGCGGTGGGGCTGGAAGGCTTTAAGCGGCGATAGAACCTTTAGACTTCGAGGTCTGCCTGGAAGTCCGCGGTCTGCAGGCGATCCTTGATGGTGGTGATGAAGCGGCCTGCGTCCGCACCGTCAACCACCTGGTGGTCGTAGGTGAATGGCAGGTAGCACATCTGGCGGATGGCGATAGCATCCTGGCCGTTTTCGTTGACAACCACCGGACGCTTCTCAATGGCTGCGGTACCCAGAATGCCGGCCTGTGGCGGAACCAAGATCGGGGTATCGAGCATGGCGCCCTCGGAACCGATGTTGGTCACGGTGAAGGTAGCACCGGTCAGATCGTTCGGCTTCAGCTTGTTATTGCGGGCCTTATCAGCCAGCTCCGCAATCTGCTGCGCGATCTGTGGCAGGGTCATGTCCTGTGCCTTGGGGATGACCGGGGTGAGCAGACCCTTCGGAGTATCAACAGCGATAGCGATGTTGACATCCGCGTGGTAGGTCATCTCCTTGGTCTCTGGGTTATAAGACGCATTGACGTTCGGGTGGGAGACTAGGGCCTCAGCGGTAGCCTTTACGATGAATGGCAGGAAGGACAGGTTGGCACCGTGCTTGTCGATGAATGCCTGCTTGTTCTTCTTGCGCATATCCCAGATGGCAGTCATGTCGACTTCCTGCACGTGGGTAAGCTGTGCGGAAATCTGCAGCGCCTCTACCATCTTGGAAGCGGTGATTTCGCGAATGCGGTTAACCTTCTGGGTGGTGCCGATAAGCTCCTGCTTGGCCGGATCCACAGACTTGGTGGACCAACGAGCGCGTGGGGAGTTATCGGATTGCGCACCAGACTTGGCAGGTGCGTCTCCCTCGCCAGCAGCAGCAAGCACGTCCTGCTTGCGGATACGACCACCGACGCCGGTGCCCTCAACGTTGTTGAGGTCTACGCCGTGCTTATCAGCCAGCTTGCGTACCAGTGGGGTGACATAAGGAACGTTGTCGCCGTTGTTGACCTTCGCGGAGGTATTGAGAGAAGAATCCTGCTGGGTTTCTTTCTTGTCCTCTGCCTTTGGCTCCGGCTTCTTCTCTTCCTCAGCCTTTGGCTCTTCCTTCTTTTCCTCTTCCTTCTTTTCTTCGGCCTTTGGTTCTGGCTTGGAGTCGGAGGAGGATGCGGTGGCGTTTTCATCGCCGATGCGGGCGATGACTGCGCCTACCTCGATGGTGTCATCTTCGTCGGCGAGGATTTCTACCAGGGTGCCTGCTACTGGGGATGGAATTTCGGTGTCGACCTTGTCGGTGGAGACCTCGAGCAGTGGCTCGTCTACTTCGACGGTGTCGCCGACGGACTTGAGCCACTGGGTGATGGTGCCTTCGGTGACGGACTCGCCAAGTTCTGGCATTTCCACGTCGGATGCGTCGCCGGAGCCGCCGTTAGAAGAGTCAGCCTTTGGCTCTACCTGAGCTTCTTCTGCTTCTTCCTCGTCCTTGTCAGCGGAGGAGTCGTTGGATGCGGAGCCTGCCTCATCCTCGTCACCGATGATGGCAATGACCTCGCCAACCTCGATGGTGTCATCCTCGTCAGCCTTAATTTCAATAATGGTGCCGGCTACGGGGGAGGGGATTTCGGTATCGACCTTGTCGGTGGAGACCTCGAGCAAAGGCTCGTCTACTTCGACGGTGTCGCCGACGGACTTGAGCCACTGCGTGATGGTGCCTTCGGTTACGGATTCGCCCAGCTCGGGCATCTCAACGGAGTTCGCCATGAGTTATAAGACTCCTCGAAAGTTGGAAGTGTTCTATCGCTACCCGACAATCTTACAGCGTGATGCTCACCCTCGTGCAGATGTGGGGTTAGTAACTACCCTCCTTCCGGGTAAGCTAGGGAATTATGTTCAACCCCTTCCGCCGCAACAAGTCCAGATCGTCACTGCGACCACCCCGCGGACCGGGGGAGACCATCCGCCCAGAAGACGCGCAGGATTTGCAACAGTGGGCCGCCGGAAGAATGTATGTAGAGGCCTTTGTGGAGCCGGAAACAGTGGTCAACGAGATGTCGGTTGTCGTTGTCGATGAAAACGGCGAGTTCATCCGCCGTCGCATCGGCGGGCCAAAGGGTATCGACGCGGTGGCCGCATTATTGAGCTGCGATATTTATGACGTGGAAGAAACCGGCTACCCGCAGCGCATGCGTGAACGCCTGGAGCGAAACCGCATTCTGCGTAAAAGGGAAGAACAAAGAAAACGCCGCGCCCGGTTCGAGCGCGGCGAGAACCCCGATACGGGGACTGAATTAAGCTAGATCGCTCTCTTCACGTAGGTAGACCTGGGAGCCGCGGCGGCGGAATTCGGCAGACTTTTCTTGCATGCCTTTCTCCGGTGCAGTGCCGTCGACGGCCTCGCGGACTTGCTCACCTAGCGTTGGCATGCCTAGCTCGGCCATCTGCCCGCCAAACATATCCCGAATGTCTTGGCTGATGCGCATAGAGCAGAACTTGGGGCCACACATGGAACAAAAGTGGGCGGTCTTTGCTGGCTCGGCAGGCAAGGTTTCGTCATGGTAAGCCTGCGCGGTTTCCGGATCGAGGGAAAGCGCAAACTGATCATTCCAGCGGAATTCAAAGCGGGCCTTGCTCATCGCGTCATCCCAGGCACGGGCGCCAGGATGACCTTTGGCCACGTCCGCGGAGTGCGCGGCAATCTTATAGGTAATGACACCAGTTTTTACGTCATCTCGGTTGGGTAGGCCCAAGTGCTCTTTCGGAGTCACGTAGCACAGCATCGCCGTGCCACCCATAGCGATATGGGCGGCGCCGATGGCAGAAGTGATGTGGTCATAGCCGGGAGCGATATCGGTAACTAGCGGGCCGAGAGTATAAAAGGGCGCGTCAGAGGCCCAATCCTGCTCGAGCTCGTTATTTTCTTGAATCATGTTGAGCGGGACATGGCCAGGGCCTTCCACCATGACTTGGACGTCATACTCCCAAGCCCGGCGGGTAAGTTCGCCAATCGTCTTAAGCTCAGCGAACTGGGCTGCGTCGTTCGCATCGGCTAGGCTGCCGGGACGCAGGCCGTCGCCAAGCGAAAATGCAACATCGTATTGCGCAAAAATCTCGCATAACTCATCAAAGTGCTCGTAAAGGAAAGATTCTTTGTGGTGGGCCAAGCACCAGCCCGCCATAATCGAGCCGCCGCGGCTTACAATGCCAGTCACGCGATTGCTAGCTAAAGGCACATAGGCCAAAAGCACACCAGCGTGAATCGTCATATAGTCCACGCCCTGCTCGCATTGCTCGATGACGGTATCACGGAAGATCTCCCACGTGAGGTCCTCCGCTATGCCATTGACCTTTTCCAATGCTTGGTAAATCGGGACGGTGCCGATGGGAACCGGAGAGTTGCGCAAGATCCACTCACGGGTGGTGTGGATATCGTCACCCGTAGACAAGTCCATGACGGTATCCGCACCCCATTGGGTAGCCCAGCGCAGTTTGGATACTTCCTCATCGATGGAGGAGGTTACCGCTGAGTTGCCGATATTGGCGTTAATCTTGGTAAGGAATTTGCGGCCAATGATCATGGGCTCGGACTCGGGGTGGTTGACATTATTGGGAATAATCGCGCGGCCGCGAGCGACCTCCTGACGTACGAATTCCGCATCGCAATGCTCGCGCAGAGCTACAAATTCCATTTCTCGGGTAATAATTCCCTGGCGGGCATAATGCATCTGCGTAACGCGTTGGCCTGCCTTCGCCTTAAGCGGCAGGCGCTTAGAGCCCTTCCATTCTTGGGAGGCAGCACCGCGGCGCTGTGCGGCGCGGCCGTCATCAGCGAGCTCTCGGTTGCGGCCTTGGTATTCTTCGGTATCCGCGCGTTTTTGAATCCACTCGGTGCGCAACGCCGGAAGCCCCTGCTCCGGTGCGCATTCAGGACCACGCGTGCGGTAAACGCGGAAGGGCTCGTTAGGGGCATGAGGGGAATCGTCCAAGTGGATTTCGGTCTCTGGGACCTCTATACCGTTGTGTCGAATAGGGGAGTAGGAATGCTTGGGGTGGTTTTCTGGGGCAGCCGTCATGGCAGGCTCTCCTCTCTTCCTTCGTAGGTATTAACCAAACAGGTTCGAACGGTAGATACGCAGCTGTAGCGCACTCTCAGCCCGTGCTCGGGCACCCGTGGGGACGCAGATCACCGTATAACAAACGCTTCACCCAGCGCAGGGTTTTCCGCATGTGGTCTAGGCCTAGCGATGCGTGGTGGGAGGGTGAAGGAATGTGGTGCTAGGTCAACAGGAAACTTTCAGGATTCTTCCACCCGTATCCAATATCGGTAACCCATACTGAATTTATGCGTTTGAGAGAGCGCATGCGAGAGAGATAGAGAGAACCCCTCATGTTTCCAGAGGGCGGCTGTTTTAGCCGATACATGGAAACACCTTGTAGAGAGACGCCTGCGGCCCTCGGACCACTTTCGGTTCGAGGGCCGCAGGCGTTTTCTTTTGCCTAGCAGATCGTGGCGCCGGCAGCGGCTAACTCTTGCAACGCCACCTCACCGCGAGATTCATTTACCGGGGAGCAATAGTCACGCAGAACGCGGACGGTGAACCCCTCCTGTAGGGCATCAGTAGCGGTGGCACGAACACAATGATCGGTGGCAATGCCCACGATGTCTACGGCATCGATGTGGTGCTCGCGCAACCAGTCAGCAAGCAGGGTGCCGTTAGCAGCACCCTCAAATCCGGAATAGGCGGCGGTGTATTCGCCCTTGCGGAAGTAGGCTTGGGACGGCCCGATAGCCTCATGCATGGCCGCGCCGTGGGACTCGGCTACACAGTGCACGGGCCAGGAATCAACAAAATCCGGACTCTGCGAAAAGTGAGAGCCCGGATCTATATGCCAATCCTGCGTGGCTACGACGGTGTCATAATCCTGTTGCAGAGTCGCGATTTTGGCGGCGACTTCATTGCCTCGTTCGGTGCCTAAGGCACCGCCGGGGCAAAAGTCATATTGAACGTCAACGATAATCAGAGCAGGCTTCATGCCTTTAGGAGTTTAATCGCATAAAGCCTGCTGTGGTGCTACTTTAATTCAGCAATTTCGCGCAGGGCTGCTACCACCGTGCGGGTGGGCACGCCGGTGCCCATCTTTGGGTTGTATCCATAAGCGCCAGTGGTGTTGAAGGAAGGGCCGGCCACATCGATATGGGCCCATTCGATTCCTTCACCCACAAAGTGTTGGAGGTAGGTGCCGGCATATTCCATGCCGCCCTCACGCTTAGCGTTGATATTACGGATATCGGCGCTGGCGGATTTTACCGATTCCTCGTGTTCCTCCAGTAGCGGCATGGCCCAAGCCTTCTCGCCCACCTCGCGGCCGATTTCGGCCATGCGGTCACGGAATTCCTCGGAACCCATAACGCCGGCGGTCCGCTCACCTAGAGCAACCATCTGGGCGCCGGTGAGAGTAGCCGTTTCAATGAGGTAGTCAGGGTTGTCCTCGCTGGCGCGCGCAATGGCATCAGCAAGCACGAGGCGACCTTCCGCATCGGTGTTGAGCACCTCGGAGGTAATGCCGCCGTAGTGGGTGATGACGTCACCTGGGCGGGTGGCATCGCTGCCTGGCATGTTTTCTGCCAGGGGCAGGGTAGCGGTGATACCCACCTTGAGGTTCAGCTTTGCCGCAGCGATGATGGCAGCGGCCATTGCGGCGGAACCGCCCATATCGGAAATCATGTCCCACATCTTGGCGCCTGGCTTCAAGGAAATGCCGCCGGTATCAAAGGTAATGCCCTTGCCCACCAGCGCGACGTGGCGCTTGGCCTTCTTCGGGCGCCAGCTCAAGCGGACCAAACGCGGCGGACGTGCAGAGCCACGGCCGACCGCCAGGATGCCGCCAAAGCCCTGCTTTTCTAGGGTCTTTTCATCCAAGACCTCTACCTCAAGGCCCGCCTCTGCTGCTTGGGCGGAAAGGAAAGCGGCGTAGCTTTCTGGGTAGAGCAGGTTGGATGGAGTATTGACCAGATCGCGGGCGAGAAGAACGGATTCAGCGGTAATCTTCGCGTTTTCAAATTCCTCTTGGGCTGACTTCTCGGCCACTACGGTAAAGGTGGTGGGCACCGTAGATGGCTCGCTGCGTAGGCCGGAGTACTTATAGCCGCCGAGGATGAGGCCTTCTACCACTGGGGCGATGCCAAAATCGCCCAGAGAGGTAGCTACCTGTTCAATCTTGGTAATGGAGCGGGCGGCCTGGCCTGCAGCGCGGCGCAGCGTTTCATCGTCTACTTCTTCTGCTTCGCCCAATCCCACGGCGATGATGGAGGCTACGCCAGCCTTAGCTGGAGCCGGTACTCGCGTGACCTCGCCGGCGGTGCCGGAAGCCCCTACGGCCACCAGTGCTTCGTAGGTGGAGCGCAGTGCGGCAGCCCCTAGCAACTCGGTGCCCGGCAGTTCTAGCCCGCCTTCGCCCTCGAACGCAGCAATTAGTAGTGCGTCCGCCTTCTTTGGAACCTTCTTCCCCAGCTTTAGCTTGGGAAAGTGACCGCGTGCGGGCAATTCGTTTTGTGCCATAGTGTCCTCCTTTATAAAAAGGCTTATCAATCTTCCCTCTACTGTACCGCGCAGCGGTGAACTTATTCCTGCCTCGCTATAGATAAAGGGGTAGATTGTGGGCATGCTTGATTACACGATTACTCGGACCGATAATCCCACGTCTGCGGAGGAATTGAGCGAAATCCTCGCCAACCCCGGCTTTGGCAAGCACTTTACGGACCACATGGTCACCATTGATTGGACCGAAGAAAAGGGCTGGCACAATGCTCAGGTAAGACCGTACGGGCCGATGACAATGGAACCGGCAAGCAACGTATTCCACTACGGGCAGGCAATCTTTGAAGGCATCAAGGCCTATCGTCAGCCCGATGATTCCATTGCCACCTTCCGTCCAGACCATAATGCCCAGCGGTTTATCAACTCTGCTGAACGCTTGGCTATGCCGGAGCTGCCGCAGGAGGAGTTTATTGAGTCTTTGCGCCAGTTGGTGGAAGTAGATAAGGACTGGGTACCGGAAGCCGGTGGAGAAGCGGCGTTGTATCTGCGTCCCTTTATGATCTCCACCGAGGTTTCCTTGGGGGTTCACCCGGCCAAGTCCTACCGCTACGTGCTTATAGCCTCCCCAGCGGGTTCCTACTTCAGTGGTGGCATCAAACCGGTATCCGTCTGGCTGTCCACCGACTACGTGCGCGCAGCGCCCGGCGGCACCGGCGCGGCCAAGTTTGCGGGCAACTATGCGGGCTCGCTATTGGCCCAAGCTCAGGCGGATGAAAAGGGCTGTGACCAGGTGGTCTGGTTGGACGCTATTGAACGCCGCTACATCGAAGAAATGGGCGGAATGAACCTCATGTTTGTCTATGGCTCCGGCGAGAATGTGGAGACTGTTACGCCAGAACTATCCGGTTCCTTGTTGCCGGGCATCACGCGCGAATCTCTTCTGCAAGTTGCCCAAGACCTGGGCTACAAGGTCACCGAACGCCGCATTACGGCCGAGGAATGGCAGCGCGATGCAGAATCCGGCGCAATGTCGGAGGCCTTTGCCTGCGGTACTGCCGCGGTTATCACCCCGGTGGGCCACGTGCTGGGCGATTCCGCCGATTTCCAGGTCAATGGCAATGAAGCAGGCGAGATCACCATGACCTTGCGCGAGCACCTAACCGGAATTCAGCGCGGTGCTGTGGAAGATACCCATGGCTGGCTGCATACCCTGGTGAAATAGGCCGCGGCTTAGGCGTCTGCGGCGATCTCGACTCCGGTAAGTAGCATCGGCAGCGCCGCTAGGGCGCCGAGGGTGGGTTCCGGCTCCATTGCCAGTTGGTGCAGTGGCTGGAGCCCCAATTTTCCTAGCGCCAGCTCGTGGGCAGGGGCGGCGGATAGGGTAGTGGCGAAGAGCCACTCTTTCACGCCAGGGTTGTCGCGCTCGGCAAGGAGGGCAGCGGTGGCGGTCAAGGGGGCATCGATAAGCAAGGGAGTGCGACGCTCCGCGGCTCGGGTAATGAACCCCACCGCAGCGGCCAGCACCGCAGACTGGCAGGAGGCTACGAGCTCCATGCCCTCGAGGTTGCGGGCGCGGAACATAGCATCTCGAATGGCAGAGACCTCTCGCTTCCAGTCTTCCACGCTGGGCTGCTTGCCGACGATCACTACCGGCTCCGTCTGCGTCATCGTCGCCATGACCACGGCGGGGACGCGGGCGCTTTCCACGCCGCCGGGAATCAGTAGGTCCGCACCGGCATCAATTTCCGCATCTGCGGTAGCGGCTCCTAAGTCATATGCCTGGGATAGATCCGTCACCGTGACTACATTAAGTCCGGCCCCGGCCCGACGCGCAGCGGTCTCGGGAGCCGGTAGCTGGGTCTCCTGCTCAGCAAAGACGATGGCTCGTATACGCTGCGGCTCCTGAGCGGGGGCGCTGCCTTGGCAGGCGGCTAGCCATTGGGCGGCTTCGGTCAGGCGCCCATAAGGCGCGAGCTGTGCGTCGTGTGCGGTACGTGCCTGAGAATCGGGCTGCGGAATGGCCATGAGCACATCTCCCTAAACGTCAGCACCGAGCTCCACGCGGGGGCGCGGAATGCGCCACTTGCGCGGCTGGCTGGCGCGGGAATATGCATAAAAGCCCAGGCTAAAGCCGGCTTCAGTGGTGCCAGGGAACTTGGTACGCACGGCATTATTGCAACGGCGGGCCAAGATGATGCCCTCGATGGCAAAGATAATGAGGATAACCATCGCCACCGCGTTAATGACCGTCGCGATGCTTGGTACCGCGTAAGTCAAGAACACGACCACGATGAGAACTAGGGCCATTGGCATAACCCAATTGCTCAAGCTGCGGCGCGCATCTACCCAATCGCGCACATAGGCGCGTTCTGCGCCCTGATCGCGAGCGGGAAGGAAACGCGGATCACCGTCAGCCATGCGGGCCTGCTGCTCACGGTTGGCCTGCTGGCGCTCTTGGCGCTCCTTTTTCTTATATTCCTTCCACTCGTCCTTGCTCATGGACTTCTTCATGTCCTTGCGGTGCTGGTAACGCTGTGCTTCGGACATGCCATGGGGATCGCGCTTTACGCCGCGCGCGATCTCTTGTTCGGAGCGCTTTGGCGTAGGACGACCCTTCGGTGGGGTATAGCCCTTGCGCTGGGGCTCTTTCTGAATGTCTTCCTGCGCCTTGTCCTGCGCAGGAGCGGGCTCAGTGGAGGTCTTGTCATCTTTTTGCCACGGGAGTTTCACGCTCCTCACACTACAAGGTTTAGGCGCGAATAGGGGAATAGGCCCGGCCCAGTAGATGTTGTAGCAGTGGGCTACCTTTTCCCACCTGAAAGAAGCGGGTAGGGTAGTGGCAACGAAACCAATACTTATTGAGGAGAAGTGATGACCGCTCCAGCTTCCGCAACCGGCGTCATTCTGACTGAAGCAGCAGCCGCTAAGGCAAAGGCGCTGCTTGATCAGGAAGGCCGCGACGATCTCTCCCTGCGCATTGCCGTTCAGCCTGGTGGCTGCGCTGGCCTGCGCTACCAGCTTTACTTTGATGATCGCACCTTGGATGGTGACAAGGTCGACCAGGTAGGCGGCGTAAACCTCGTCGTGGACAAGATGTCCGTTCCTTACCTGACCGGTGCCAAGATTGACTTCGCTGACACCATCGAGTCCCAGGGTTTTACCATCGATAACCCGAATGCCACCGGTTCTTGCGCCTGTGGCGATTCCTTCAACTAAAAAGAAGGACAGCAAAGAGGGTGGGTGCCGATGGCACCCACCCTCTTGTGTATGTGTGGAAGGCTCTTAGAGCTTGACTGGATAGTCGCGCTGCTCGATCTGCGGATCGATGCGCTTTTCCACAAAGATGCCGTGCCAAATCATAAAGGACAGGACGGTCCACAAACGGCGGGAGTGGTCGGAGACGCCGTCGCGGTGCTCCTTGAGCATCTCGAGAACTTCCTTCTTATTGAAGATGTCCTCTGTCTGGGATTCGTTGATGGTGTCTTGGGCCCAGCCGTAGAGCTCGTCGCCGGCCAACCAGTGGCGCATCGGCACGGGGAAGCCCAGCTTCTTGCGGTGCAGAACGTGGGCCGGAACGATCTGCTCCATTGCCTTGCGCAGTGCGTACTTGGTGGTGCCGTGGGAAATCTTCAGGTCATAAGGGATGGACTCGGCCACCTTGAAGACTTCCTTGTCCAAGAAGGGCACGCGAAGCTCAAGCGAGTTGGCCATATTGATCTTATCGGCCTTGACCAAGATGTCACCGCGCATCCAGGTAAAGAGGTCCAGGTGTTGCATGCGTGCGACCGGGTCAAAGCCCTCAGACTGGGCGTAGATGGGCGCGGTTACCTCGCGGTGGTCCCATTCGCGCTTCGCCCACGGAATAACCCGCTGCATCTGCTCAAAATTGAAGGAACGTGCGTTGCCATAGTAGCGCTCTTCCATGGTCATCGAGCCACGGTTGAGCAAAGACTTGCCCTTCATGCCTTCTGGCAGCACCTGGGAGAGCTTGCCCAACCCGCGGCGCAGTGGGGAAGGGATCTTCTCAAAGGGAGCGAGGGACAGCGGCTCCTTATAGATGGTGTAACCACCAAAGAGCTCGTCCGCACCCTCACCGGAAAGAACAACCTTGACGTGCTTGCGGGCTTCTTGGGCCACGAAATAGAGCGGCACCAGCGAAGGGTCAGCTACCGGATTGTCCAGATACCACATGATCTTCGGGATGGACTCGGCATACTCCTCCGGGGAGACAATCTTGACGATGTGTTCCACGCCAATAGCTTCCGCGGACTCTGCCGCGACATCGACCTCAGAGTAGCCCTCGCGCTCGAAGCCGGTGGTGAAAGTCAGCAGATCAGGGTTGTGGCGCTTAGCCAGGGTGGCAATAGCGGTGGAGTCAATGCCGCCCGACAAGAAGGAGCCTACGGTGACGTCGGCGCGCATGTGCTTAGCGACGGAATCCTCCAGCGCCTCCGCAATCCGGTTAAAGAGTTGCTGCTCTTCACCTTGCTTTACCTGTTGAACAGGGAAGCGGGGCTTGAAGTAGCGCTCGGAGACAACCTCTTCGCCTGGACGAAGGGTAACGGTGCATCCGGATTCCACGCGGCGGATATTCGCGTGGAGGGACTCCGGCTCCGGGACGTATTGCAGGTCGACGTAATACTCAATGGCGCGGCGGTCAAGGTTGAGCTCTAGACCGATCTCGTCTGCCATTTCCAGAATGCACTTCATCTCGGAGGCAAAGACAGTGCCAGCGTCGGTGGTGGCGTAGTACAGCGGCTTGATGCCGAATTGGTCGCGGGCAGCAAACATCGTCTTAGTGTGGGTGTCCCAGATGACGATGCCGAACATGCCGCGCAGGTGGTTGACCACGTCCTTGCCCCAGTGGTGGTAGCCCACCACGATAGGCTCACCATCGCCTTCGGTATGGAAGGTATAGCCGAGGCCCTTGAGCTCTTCCCGCAGTTCTACGTAGTTGTAGATTTCGCCGTTGAAGGTCATGGCGTAGCGGTCGGGCTGGTCCTCCGGGCCCCAGCGAAGGGGCTGGTGGGAGTGTTCTAGGTCAATGATGGACAGGCGATTGAAGCCAAAGGCAGCATCGCCGTCGTGCCAGGTGCCTGCCGCATCTGGGCCGCGGTGGCGCATGCAAGGCAGGGAACGTTCTAGCGCGTCAACGTACTTATCTACGTCGCCCGTGGCGGCGAGCATGCCAAGAAGTCCGCACATGTAAAGATTGCTCCTTAATATAAGCGTCTATTGCTAGTCACCCACTTTACGGCTCGAGAGGTGCAAACTAGAACACGCCACGGCTTAAGGAAAGCTGTTGGCTGCCTTGGAAATAGCTTCCCCGATAGGGTGCGAACTTTCGGTTGATGTATCCCCGGGCAAGCTGTGAATTGACACACATGGCCGAGTTGGAACCTTAGGGTCCGGTTGGAACATTGTGCAGGTGGGGCGGTAACCTACAAGAAGGAGAATATGAAATGAGTGCACTAGGTGCCCTTTTATGCCTTTAAACAGGCTGGGAATCTGGCAATTTTCCTCTATTCTGATTGGGTAAGAGTGCTCTGTGAGTATTCGAGAAGTTTTGTGTGGACAGAAAGGCAGAACACACGTGGGACAGCGTAATAAGCGCACCTTTGCCCGCAAGGCGGGCGTAGCTGGCGCACTTGCCCTGGGTGGACTCGCTCTGGCAGGTTGTGACGTTCAGGCGCCAACTGCTGTAGAGAACCTCCTAGGATTCGGTTGGCCAAAGGGTATTACCCCTGAGGCAGAGGCCATGTACAACTTCTGGATTTGGGTCTGGGTTGCTGCGTGGATCGTTGGTTTTATTATGTGGGGCCTGTTCCTCACCGCTATCTTCCGCTGGAGCGCGAAGAAGGCGAAGAAGGATGGCAAGGGCGAGTTCCCGCGCCAGATTCAGTACAACGTACCGCTTGAGATGGTTCTGACCATCGTTCCGATCCTCATCATCATGGGCCTGTTCTTCTTTACCGTTCAGACCCAGCAGAAGGTTACCGCCTTGGATAAGGATCCGAAGGTTGTCGTCGACGTCACCGCTTTCCAGTGGAACTGGAAGTTCGGTTACGCGGAGAACCACGTTAACGGTGAGAACTATGACGGTGCTGATAAGGAACGTCAGGCCGAGGCGGAAAAGTCTGCTCACGACCCAGAGGGTATCGATAACCCGAACCCAATCCACGGCAAGTCCATGGGCGACCTTTCCTACCTGAACTACAACAAGATTGAGACCGTCGGTACTACCGAAGAGGTTCCGGTTCTGGTTCTTCCTTCCGATACCGCGATTGAATTCCGTCTCGCTTCTGGCGACGTATCCCACGCATTCTGGGTACCGGAGTTCCTGTTTAAGCGCGACGTCTACGCACACCCAGAGGCAAACGCTCAGGAGCGTAGCTTCCAGGTGGAAAAGATTGAGAAGCAGGGCGCATTCGTTGGTCGCTGTGCCGAGATGTGCGGTACCTACCACTCGATGATGAACTTCGAAATCCGCGTTGTATCCCCAGAGGACTTCAACAAGTACATGAAGTTCCGCGAGAACAATCCGGAAGCTACCAACGCCGAGGCTCTCAAGGAAATCGGTCAGGACCCATACGCGGTTACCACCCACCCGTTCTCCGGCGAGCGTGATACCGCTAATGGTGACAACTTCGTCAACACGGCGGCATAAGAGATAAGGACACAACACAATGCGTGCAACATCGAAAGTCTTTTACTCAATCGCGACCTACCTTCTTGTCTCGCTGATTGTCTACATCTTCGGCGTTACCTTCGTTAAGGACGACGGCTACCTGTATGGTGCCGAGTGGGTGGGCATCGTGGGTATGTTCCTCGCCTTCCTGCTGTGCATGATGCTTGGTGCTTACCTGCACTTCACCGATAACCGCAGCGACGTCCTGCCAGAGGATTGGGAAGAGGCAGAGACCGAGGACGCTGCTGGCATCCTAGGCTTCTTCTCTCCAGGCTCCATCTGGCCGCTGGCTATGACCGGTGCTATCGCCCTCCTTGGCCTGGGTATCATCTTCCTCTACTTCTGGTTGATCGCTCTCGGCGCTGTCTGTCTCATCGCAGCATGCACCGGTCTTTCCCTGCAGTACGGTCTGCCAAAGGAAAAGCACTAGTTCTTCACTCTGAAGAAATCCCCGCCTAAAACTTCTCCGCCCTCCTAGCTATGGGAGCTAGGAGGGCTTTGGCGATCGGCTGTCGGATGTTCCACGAAAAAGTTCCCTAGATTCCAAAAAACTTTTAAGAGGTGGGGTGGTGGCCGCACATCCAACAAGGAAGTTGCCTAACCGTCTGTGCGATTCGGCCACGTAGAGGCATCTTTTCGCGGGGGTCGACCGAAAGTTGTAGACCTGCGGGTTTGGGGTGGTGAGTGGGTGTGATTTATCTCTCCAGAAAGTATCAATCTCGCGTACTTGTTAATGCATCTACAGGTCAGAATTACTGAGGTGGGGGCGCTCGGGAATTTCTAAGCGTGGGGCGTCGTGTGTTGTCACCTGCATCGATGGGGCGTCGTAAAGCAGGGCAAAAAGTTCCCGGCGGAAAAAATAAAAATATCGCGGGGAACTAGCTGAACGTCTGCTGGCTAAAGCATCAAAAATGAATAGTGATAGCGGGGGGAATTGAGGTGACTTTGCCGCCCAGAACAGCCATAATGGCCTCTGTGACGAGCGTAGTTTCTAACCAAGGTATGACAGCACCACGTGCTGCCTCACTGAACCGACCAAATATGGTCAGTGTGGGCACCATCGTGTTCCTGTCTCAGGAATTGATGTTCTTTGCCGGACTGTTCGCGATGTGGTTCACCTCGCGAGCAAACGGTCAAGAAGGCGACTGGGCGGAGCACACCGCCCATATCAACCTGCCCATGGGTTTCCTCATTACGGCAGTGCTGATTACTTCTTCTGTGACCTCTCAGTTCGGCGTGTTTGCCGCAGAAAGGGGTGACGTTTACAAGCTTCGACTCTGGTACACCGTGACGCTGGTACTGGGCGTTGTGTTCCTGTGCATCATGGCATTCGAGTGGACCGAGTTGATTCACGCAGGTGTGACTGTGCAGTCCAGCGTCTTCGGTTCGGTGTTCTACATCATCACCGGCTTCCACGCTGCGCACGTGACCGCAGGTCTGATTTCTTTTGCAATCATCCTGGCGCGCGTTGCTAAGTCCAAGTTCACGCCGGCGCAGGCGACCGCCGCAATGGCAGTGTCTTACTACTGGCACTTCGTTGACGTTGTGTGGATCGGCGTCTTCACCGTTATTTACTTGGTCCAGTAGAACTGGCCACTATCCCCAAACAGTCCTCCCGTGTTCGAGTTATCTAAAGGAAAATGATGGATAACAATTCGCAGTCCGTGGCAGTGGAGCAGACCACTGCGGCGGCTAAGAAGACCCGCCGTCGCCGCAAGGCGAAGCGCACCATCGCCGGTGGCTTCGCTTTGGCGATTGGCCTGTCCGGTGCGGGCGTCTTGGCTTCTGCCTTGACCCCAGACGCACAGGTCGCCACGGCGGAAAAAGATGACCAAGCCCTCGTTCAGGAGGGCAAGGACATCTATGACACCGCTTGTATCACTTGCCACGGTGCCAATCTGCAGGGCATCGAAGGTCGCGGTCCGTCCCTCGTTGGCATCGGCGCTGGTTCCGTGTACTTCCAGGTGCACTCTGGCCGTATGCCAATGATGTCTAACGATGCGCAGGCAGAGCGCAAGGCTCCGCGTTATACCGAGCAGCAGACTCTGGCATTGGCTGCATACGTAGCAGCCAATGGTGGCGGCGCAGACATCGTTTACAACGATGACGGAAGCGTTGCCCAGGAATCCCTGCGTGGTGCTAACTACAACGGCGAAATCCAAGCAGAAGACGTAGCGAAGGGTTCTGAGCTCTTCCGCATGAACTGTGCATCTTGCCACAACTTCACCGGTCAGGGTGGCGCGCTGTCCTCCGGTAAGTTCGCTCCTGAGCTTGCCCCGGCAAGCGAGCAGGAGATTTACCAGGCAATGCTGACCGGCCCGCAGAACATGCCTAAGTTCTCAGACCGCCAGCTGACTGCAGACGAGAAGAAGGACATCATTGCCTACCTCAAGTCTGCAAAGGAAACTCCTTCCCCAGCAGGTTGGGACCTTGGTAGCCTCGGCCCCGTAGCGGAAGGCCTGGCAATGTGGATTATCGGCATTAGCGCCCTGTGCGCCGCCGCTATGTGGATTGGATCGCGCTCATGAGCAATGTAAAGAAGAATTACACTAATGCTGAGCTCGATAAGATGAGCAACGATGAACTCGCTGCTCTAGGTACCGAGCTCGATGATGTCACCGTCGCGTTCCGCAAGGAGCGCTTCCCGGTTGAAGGCGACCCGGCTGAAAAGCGTGCGGGCCGCAACGTCGCCATCTGGCTTTTCCTGTCTGTCATCGGCGGGCTGGGATTCCTCGGCGTTTACCTGTTCTGGCCGTGGCAGTACAAGCAGCTAGGGGAGGAGGGCCACATTTGGCACACCCTCTACACTCCTTTGCTGGGTATTACCGCCGCACTCGCAATTTGTGCGTTGGGTATCGCCATTGTTCAGTACGTTAAGAAGATCCTCCCAGAGGAGATTTCCGTACAGCGTCGCCATGACGGTCCTTCCGAAGAGGTTGACCGTCGTACCTTGACCGCGTTGCTGAATGATTCTTGGAAGACTTCCACCCTTGGTCGCCGTAAGACCGTTCAGGGGCTGTTGGGCGGAGCCGGCGTTCTGTTCGGCCTGACTGTGATTGCACCGCTGGGCGGCGCAATCAAGAACCCATGGAAGGTTCGCCACAACCTGAACTACGCCGGTGACGGAACTCTGTGGACCTCCGGCTGGACCCTTCATAATGAAGGTGTCAAGCTTTACCTGGCCCGCGACACCGGTACCATCGCTGAGAAGCACTCCGGTGAAACCGGCGAGCACTACAGCACCAAGGGCGTTACCCGCCTGGTTCGCGTGCGTCCGGAGGATCTGGCAGCAGGCGGTATGGAGACCGTCTTCCCGCTGGCAGAAGAAGACGTCAACGATGGCGATAAGTACGATGCCGAGCGCGATGTCTACGAGCACCACATGCACTCAATTCACGGCAACCGCAACGCCGTGATGTTGATCCGACTGCGTCACAACGATGCGCAGAAGGCCATCGAGCGCGAAGGTCAAGAAGACTTCCACCACGGCGACTACTACGCCTACTCCAAGATCTGTACTCACATCGGTTGCCCGACCTCTCTCTATGAGGCTCAGACCAACCGAATCCTGTGTCCATGCCACCAGTCGCAGTTCGACGCTTTGCACTACGGCAAGCCGGTCTTCGGTCCTGCAGCCCGTGCACTGCCACAGCTGCCTATCACGGTGGACGACGAGGGCTACCTCGTTGCACAGGGCAACTTCATTGAGCCTGTCGGCCCGGCATTCTGGGAGCGTAAGTCATAATGAGCAATAAACTCGCCCAAATGGGCAACAATATGGATGAGCGTTATAGCGCCGCCGGTGTGCTGAGGACTCAGCTGAACAAGGTCTTCCCGACCCACTGGTCCTTCATGCTCGGTGAGATGGCGCTGTACAGCTTCATCATTCTTGTACTGACCGGTATCTACTTGGCGTTGTTCTTCGACCCTTCCATTACGAAGGTCATTTACGACGGCACCTACGCACCGTTGAACGGTGTGGAAATGTCTCGCGCTTACGCCACTGCGCTGGACATCTCTTTTGAGGTTCGTGGCGGTCTGTTTGTGCGCCAGATGCACCACTGGGCAGCCCTGCTGTTCATGATGTCCATGGTGGCTCACATGCTCCGCATCTTCTTCACCGGCGCATTCCGCCGTCCACGTGAAGCAAACTGGATCATCGGCTGCGCACTCATCTTGCTGGGCATGATCGAGGGCTTCCTCGGTTACTCCCTGCCGGATGACCTGCTTTCCGGTGTTGGTCTGCGAATCATGTCCGCCATCATCCTCGGCCTGCCTATTATCGGTACCTGGCTGCACTGGGCAATCTTCAGCGGTGACTTCCCGTCTGACCTGATGCTGGATCGTTTCTACATCCTGCACGTTCTGGTCATTCCGGGCATCATCCTCGGCCTGATTGCTGCCCACCTGATTATGGTTTGGTTCCAGAAACACACCCAGTTCCCCGGACCGGGCCGTGCCGAGAACAACGTCGTTGGTGTCCGCATTATGCCGGTCTTTGCTACCAAGGCAATTGGCATGGGCATGATGGTCGCCGGCGTACTTGCTCTGATGTCTGGTCTGCTGACCATCAACGCCATCTGGACGCTTGGACCATACAACCCGTCCCAGGTCTCCGCCGGTTCTCAGCCGGATATCTACATGCTGTGGACTGATGGTGTTGCCCGTGTCATGCCAGCTTGGGAGCTCTACATTGGCAACTACACCATTCCTTCCGCGTTCTGGGTTGCTCTGCTGTGTGGTCTGATGGTCGTACTGCTTATGGCATATCCATTCTTGGAGAAGAAGTTCACCGGTGACGATGCACACCACAACCTATTGCAGCGTCCGCGCGATGTTCCTACCCGTTCCGCTATCGGCGCAGCTGCCATCGTATTCTTCTTGCTGGTCACGCTGTCCGGTGGTAACGACCACGTAGCGCACTTCTTCCAGATTTCGCTCAACGCGATGACCTGGGTTGGTCGTATCGGCTTGATCATCTTGCCTCCGATTGCATACTTCATGACCTACCGCATCTGCGTTGGTCTGCAGCGCTCCGACCGTGAGGTTCTGGAGCACGGTATCGAGACCGGCGTTATCAAGCAGATGCCGAATGGTGCCTTCATTGAGGTTCACCAGCCGCTCGGCCCGGTTGATGCCGATGGTCACCCAGTTCCCCTCGAGTACGCAGGTGCTCAGGTTCCAAAGCAGCTCAACCAGCTCGGCTTGGCGGATTCCGAGACTCAGGGCACCTTTAGCCCTGACGATGAGGCGCTCATGCACCGCGTCCATGAAATCCACTCGGATAACCACGATGAGGAAGCGGAGATGTTCCGTCGCCTCAACGAGGCTAACCGCCGCGAGGACGAGGAAAACGGCCGCATCTAAGCCCTTTTCTTGAGGATTACTCGAAACACGCTCATAGACCCACCCTGCTCCTGCTGAAGGAGCAAGGGTGGGTTTTGCGTTTTGCTGGCCCAATACTTCTCTAGGTGCTGTTGTTATTGAGGTGTAATGCCGAAGCGCAGAAAGAGTACTGGAATGGAGCCCCTGCGCGGTGAGCGGCCTTGGAGCATGGAGGAGCAATGTTTAGACGATAAACGCGTGAGAAGTCCATGGAGTTCCTCGGCAGGCGTTCATAGCCGGGCTTGTTGTTTTCGTTTGGCGTTGTCCCTACGGGCAGTCAGGCTTCGATGCTGCTTCTTGTAGGGGCTTTCTCAAGTTCCTTGTAGTTACGCCCTATTTTCTAGTCTCGCGGTGACCTTCACTATGGGTTTCGGTTAAAGATCTGTACGCGGCGAGAGGCCGATACTGCTCGGCTATGTAGGGAGGTTCGACTGTCGTGAAGGGGCTACAGTGCGGTGGAGTAGAAGGGGTTAACTTACGGCTAAATAGGGCCATCAAATGTGTTAGTGGCTAAAGTCACAAATTAGAACTTGCTTAATTGTTGAGTGTCAGCATTGTGAACATACGGCTTTGAGCGGTGTGGTCTAAGCTTTGATATTTATGCAGGTAGTGGGTTTATAAGTTCTGCTAGCGGTGAACTTATTTCGTTCTATGGGTGATAAGTCTCGTCTAGGTCAAGGGAAGGTAACGAACCGATAACAAAGCAAAATTGGGTAGTGCGAATGGACATCGGTTGTAATGATTTCGTAACCTATTCGAGACATTGAGTTACCGCCCGAAAGGTGCTCAATCTAAACAGAAGAATTACAGCGCCGCATCTGGCTCCTCCTACTGAGGGGCCGAGTGGAGGAAATCCTAAAGGAACGGATTTCCAACGAACGCTAGTCCCCCAGGGTCAGAGCTTCTCTTAGTAGAGAAGTAGGCGCGCAGGAAGATTTGGAGTTTTTCTCATGGCACAGCACCGTCGTCAGGGCATTAAGAACACCCGTCGAATCGCATCTACCGCAGCACTGGCTGCCACCGCAGCTGTCGTTGCGCCAGGCGTAGCGCAGGCGGCAGAGGTCGTCGTACCTAATACTGACTACCGCTTCGAGGTAGCAGGTCTGGAAAACGTCCCGAATATTGACCAGGTCCCGAACATTGACCGCTACGTTCCGTCTTTGGGCCAGGTTTCTGACCAGCAGAACACCAACTACGCAGCCGCCGGCCACAAGCAGGCAGCTCCGGCACAGCAGACCGTTGGTCAGAAGGCGCTGGCAGCAGCCCGCTCCGTTATCGGCTCCCCGTACGTTTACGGCGCTGCAGGCCCTAACGCCTTCGATTGCTCCGGCCTGACCAGCTGGGCATACGCTCAGGCTGGCAAGCAGATTCCGCGTACCTCTCAGGCACAGGCCTCCGGTGGTACTCCGGTTTCGCTGGATCAGCTGCAGCCGGGTGACATCATCGCTTACTACGGTGGTGCTTCCCACGTCGGCATCTACACCGGCCACGGCACCATCATTGACGCTTTGAACTCCGGTGTTCCGGTTCAGGAGCGCGACATGAACTACATGCCGATTCACTCCGCTGTCCGCTTCTAATAGGTTGCGGATAGAGCCCTCCCTTCCGTGGGAGGGCTTTGTTGTGCATTAGGGGGTAAAACCCGCTATAATTGATGCGATTTTTAAATTCCTCTTAGTCTAAGGGTCCTTACGTGTCTAAACGAGTACTTCCCGTAGCTGCAATCGTGGCAGCTCTTGCTGTGTCGTCGGTTTCTGGGATTTCGCAGGTAGTTGCGCAGGAAGCGGCGCCGCAACAGGAAAACGCCACGGAAGATATGGACGCGTTGGTGGAGCGCGTTGGCGAGGTTGCGCGCAAGGTTTCCGCCAAGAATGAAGAAGTAAAAGAGCTAGAAATCAAGCTCGAGGAAAAACAGGCGGAAGTCTCTGATTCTGAGAGCGCAGCCGCTGAGGCGCAAACTCGGGCGGATGAGGCGAAGGGTGACGTGACCGCGCAGCAGAGCCGCGTCGATGACCTCGCTCAGTCGCGCTACCGCGGCGATTCTCGCTCCGCTGTATCGGGAGCGCTGGCTGCAGAAAATCCTTCCGATGCAGTTGAGCGCATGGGTTACCTCGGCGCGCTTTCCCGCCAGGCGCAGCGCACCCTTGATGCAAAGGCGAGCGCCGCTTCAACGGCGGAGGGAGAAAAGCACAAGGCTGCTGAAGCCGCTACTAAGGTACGCGAGGAAAAGAAGGCGCTAGAAGAGCAGCGCGAGAAGCTCCTCAAGGAAAAGGAGGAGCTGGAAAAACAGCAAGAGGACATCGAGAAGCAGGTAGACGCCCTCGATGAGCAACAGCGCCAGGCCTGGGAAGGGCAGTTCGGCGGTACCGATAAGCCTGATATGGATTTGGGCGAGGTTGCTGATGGTGCCGCTTCAGCTGCTCTGTCGAAGCTGGGTGCACCTTATGGCTGGGGCGCTGCAGGCCCAGATCAATTTGACTGCTCTGGGCTGATGTTCTGGGCGTATCAGCAGATTGGCAAGTCGATTCCACGTACGTCGCAGGCTCAGATTGCTGGCGGTACCTCGGTACCGCTTGAGGACCTGCAGCCGGGCGATATTGTGGGTTATTACCCTGGTGTCACCCACGTGGGTATGTACATCGGTAATGGGCAGGTGGTCCATGCCTCTACCTATGGCGTGCCTGTTCAGGTGGTGCCGTTGAAGTCCATGCCGATTACCGGAACGGCGCGGTACTAAGTGGCCCGCGTTCTGCTGGTAACCAATGATTTCCCGCCCAAGATCGGCGGGATTCAGTCTTACCTCCGGGATTTTTTAGCAACCTTAGATCCGCGCGGCGTCGTGGTATTTGCCTCGACTCAGGAATCGCCGGCGGAATTCGATGCCGCGGTGGACTACAAGGTTATCCGTTGGCCTCGCCGAGTGATGCTGCCGACGCCGGCCACGGTGCGCCGCATGCAGGAGATTATCCGCGCCGAGGGCATTGACATCGTGTGGTTCGGTGCAGCTGCGCCCCTTGCCTTGATGGGCAAGGCCGCTAAAGAGGCAGGAGCCACCCGTGTGGTTGCTACAACCCACGGACACGAGGTGGGGTGGTCGATGCTGCCCGTCGCCAGGCAGTGCCTGCGCCGCATTGGTGATCACGCCGACGTCATTACTTATATCTCTGAATACACCCTGCGTCGGTTGCGCCGAGCATTTGGGCCGAATCCGCGGTGGGAGCATTTGCCTTCCGGCGTGAGTGTAGAAGGACTTTTCCCGGCCACACCGGAGCAACGTGCAGCTGCAAAGGCTGAGTTCGGTGTCAGTGGGCCGACTATCGTGTGCATATCGCGGTTCGTACCCCGCAAAGGCCAGGATCAGCTCCTACGCGCCATGCCCTTAGTACGCGAAGAATTCCCCGATGCGCAGCTACTTCTTATCGGGCGCGGGCGCTATCGCCGGGCCCTAGAGGAACTGGCGGATATCTACTGCCCGGATGCGGTGATTCAAGAAGCAGAAAGCATTGAGACTGCCTTGCACGCGGCGGATATCTTTGCCATGCCGGCGCGCACTCGCGGCGGCGGTCTGGATGTTGAGGGCTTGGGCATTGTCTACTTGGAGGCCCAAGCGTGCGGCCTGCCGGTTATCGCCGGAGACTCTGGCGGAGCACCGGAAACAGTAACGGGGGATACTGGGGTCGTCGTCAATGGCGCATCGGTGCAGGAACTGGCAGAGGCAGTAAAGGCTCTTTTGGCTGATCCGCAGCGTAGGCTCAGCATGGGGCAAGCGGGGCGTCGCCATGTAGAAGCTCATTGGACCTGGCGGATTATGGGCCAGCGATTGCGTCGGCTGATGTCCTGATGTGACCCTAACCAGGTTGTCGGTATATTCTGTTATGCATGCTTAAGAACAACTCCGCCGATCTCACTATCGGCTTTGACGTCGGTGGCACCAACGTGCGCGGTGGAGTGATCACTCGGGAAGGGGAAATTCTCGCCAGCCGTACCGTTCCCACTTCTATGGACGTCGAGCAACTGGAAGCGGACATAGTGGGTATCGTCGAGGAACTGCGCGCTGAATATACAGTGGATGCGGTTGGCCTCGCATTGGCGGGATTTCTGGATCCTTCGTGCGAAGTAGTGCGCTTTGCCCCGCATCTTCCATGGCGGCAAGCCCACGTGCAGGAATCGCTTTCGCGCAAGCTAGACATGCACGTGCGCTTGGAGCATGATGCAAATTCTGCTGCGTGGGGAGAATGGCGCTTTGGTGCTGGTCGTGGCGCGGAAGATTGGGTCTTTTTTGCAGTGGGAACCGGAATCGGCGCCACGCTGATGACGCATGACACCATTTACCGCGGTGCGTTCGGGACCGCACCAGAGTTTGGGCATATCGTGGTGTCTCCTAATGGGCGGCAGTGCTCGTGTGGCAAGCGTGGCTGTTTGGAGCGTTATGCCTCCGGGACTGCCTTGCCGGATACCTGCGCCGATCTGCGTGAACATTATGAGACTTCGTTGCCGGCGGAGCCTACAGGTAAAGAAATTACCCAGGCAGCGCGTAGGGGAGACCCGCTTGCTGTAGCGGTGATGGAAGACTTCAGCCGGTGGCTAGGCCAAGGCCTGTCCATTGTGGCCGATGTCCTCGATCCAGAGCTCATAGTGCTTGGCGGCGGCGTATCTCAAGACGCGGACTTGTACCTCGAAGGGGCCACCAAAGCCATGGGGCAAGATATTGTCGGGGCAGGGCATCGCCCCCTCGCACGTGTTGCCACCGCGGAATTGGGGTCTGCAGCGGGTATGATTGGCGTAGCCGATTTGGCCCGTAGCGGCCGTTAGAACGAACAAAGGACGACCTGGCGATGAAAAACAAGTGGTACTGGGCTTTTAAGTACATATTCTTCGGACCTGTCCTGCGCGTATGGAATCGCCCGTGGACCGAGGGAATTGAAAACATCCCAGCGGAAGGGCCCGCGATTTTGGTCTCGAATCACCAAGCTGTGATGGATTCTTTCTTCTTTCCTTTGGTATGCCCTCGCCAGATTACCTTTCCAGCTAAGTCGGAATATTTCACCACCCCTGGGTTCGTCGGTAGCTTGCAGAAGTGGTTTTTTACTTCGGTAGGCCAAGTCCCCATCGAGCGCGATAGTGAAGACGCTGGCGATGCCATTGTGCAAACCGCAGAAAGCATCTTGTCCCGCGGGGACCTTTTCGGTATTTACCCGGAAGGCACCCGTTCTCCGGATGGTCGCGTTTATAAGGGCCGCACCGGCATGGCGCGCATTGCGATGGAGACTAACCAACCGGTTTTCCCCATTGCGATGATCAACACGCGCAAAGCTAATCCCATTGACTCGTGGATTCCTCGCCCCTTCAAGGTCGGCGTGCGGGTGGGCGACGCCATCTGGCCGCATGAGTGGGCCAAAGAGCGCGGTATGAATCCAAAAGAGCATGAGACGATCCGTGCCTTTACTGATTTTGTGATGCGCAATTTGGCCGAGATGAGCGATAAGCCTTATGTTGATGTGTACGCCTCCGATGTGAAGGCTTCACTCAAAGCTGGCCATGGTTACCCCGCCGGCGCAGAATACAAGGGGAGGTAATCACTATTCCCAAGGCCCGCTTAGCCTGGCCAGATACCGCTAAAGGCGTATCCATTATCGGCGTCGTGCTGCTGCACGTCACGCTGGTAGTTCCAGAAGGTGAGCTAACGTGGTTGGCTGCCCTAAACGTATGGCTGGACCCGCTCCGCCTACCCTTGTTCTTTCTCGTATCCGGCTATTTCTCTACCAAGATTTTTCGCTATTCTTTTAGCGAGCTATTTACTCGACGCCTGTGGTTTTTCCTCGTTCCCTATACGGTGTGGATGACCGTTGAACTATGGACCAAGCGCATCGAGTATCACTGGGTTTTCGGTGATCCCTATCTCCAGGTTACTGAGCTACTGTATAACCTGCTTTTGGGGCACACGATGGCTTGGTTTATTCACTCGCTCATTTTGTTCAATATATTTTTGTGGGCCGTGCGCAAGCTGCCAGCGTGGGCGGGCATAGGACTAAGTTTTGCACCGCTGCTTTTTATAGCCTGGCAGGACCACTATTTTTTCATCGGCAAGGCAATTATGTTCTTGCCCATTTTCGTGGGGGCGGCCTATTTGCGTGGACCAATTACGCGGTTTGCCGACGCCGCCGAAGCACCCTTCAAGGGCAACTTCCACACAGGATCGCTATGGGTATATTGTGCGGCCATCATTAGCTACATCACGGGACTGTCCCTCCGCCAAACCTGGAATGCTATCGAAGGTGACGTAGCTGTGCAGTGGCCATTGCCAGGTGGGGACGTCCTCGGCCGGGGCGATTTAGATCTCTTGATTCGCTTTGCAGAGCAAACGCTCGAAACCCCAGCGGGCATCGTCGGTGCGGTCATCATCAGCCATATTCCGGCGCTTTCCACCTTCGTAAAATTTGTCGGCCG
Organism: Corynebacterium nasorum; assembly: GCF_022347325.1. NCBI lineage: Bacteria > Bacillati > Actinomycetota > Actinomycetes > Mycobacteriales > Corynebacteriaceae > Corynebacterium > Corynebacterium nasorum. The sequence goes on along the minus strand of NZ_JAKRDU010000001.1, from coordinate 374,547 downwards.
GCACACGTTGCCCATTTACTTGGCCCACCCCATTGGTATGACGGTGGGATTCGGGTTCTTCATGGCCCACCGAGACTACGCGGTGAGCCTGGCCGGCGCGTGGCCCATGGAAAATACCTGGTTCTGGATTGGAGCCTGCTTTTTCTACTCGGCAGCGGCCTCGGTGGCACTGTGGGCGCTGGGCAAGGTACCTATCCTTGGGTGGACGCTGGTTCCACCGCGGATTGATAAGCGCCGGCCCGTCGTAGAGCCAATGGTAGCGAACAAAGAACCAGCAGGGCAGTAACGATGGCGTAATCATTGCCCACGATGTGCTGCCACCAGGCCCAGCTTAGCTCTTGGCCATTGGCATGAGGCACGAGCCAGTGCCCGCGAGCCAGAAGCGCCAGCCACGTTAGTGCGGCAAACCCCCAGTGGCGACGGGCCACCAGAAGCACTCCCGCCAAAACGAGCCAGGTAAAGTGGTGCGACCACGACACCGGCGAGCACAGCAGCGAAACTGATGCGGCCAGAAGCATGAGCACCGCTTGGTTCTCCTGTGAGAGACGCTCCATGGTAAACCAGACGAGGGCAATGACGAGGAGAACAGCTACGAGCCATAGCTTTTCGGCGTGTTCTGGGGCTAGGCGGCTGAAGAATCCGCGCAGAGATTGGTTGGAGCTATAGGCAAGGCCGCCAATGCGGTTGGAATCGCGCAACGTATCGCTCCAGTACTGGATGGAACTATGCGGATTGCAAGCAAAGGCAAGGAGACCCGCGGCTAGGAAGGCGCCTAGCGCGCTGAAAAATGCGCGCCATTCCCTGCGGACAAAGAACACGGCGAGGAATACTGCGGGGGTGAGCTTGATAGCCATTGCAATACCGGTCAGCACGCCGCGGCCACGGCTGGGGCTAAGCCAGAGGATATCCACCACCACTAGTGCGGACAGCAAGATATTGACCTGCCCGAAGCTAAAGGTCTCCGTGATCGGCTCAGTAAGCATTGCGGCCAAAAGCGCCCAACCTGCCCAGCCAGGGCAGCGCAAAGCACGCAGAACGAGGGCTACGCAGCCCCAAAGCGCAGCAAAGGAAGCGATAGATATGAGGATGCTTGCGGCGGTGAGGGGAATCCAGCTCAATGGGACAAAAAGCAGCGCCGCAAACGGCGGGTAGGTAAAGGGGAGAGAGACATCGCGATTGCTGCCCACTAGGTAATCTTTGGCATATAAATCGCTGCCAAAGCCGGCACCGCCTTCGCGGTAAACGTCGAGGTCAATGTGGTAGTAGGTGGAGAAATGGCCGGAGAAAAGCTCCGGAATATCAATCAGCCACCAAAGGGCCACGAGGGCAGATAGGCACAAGGGAAATGCAGTAAACCACACAGACTTCTTCACGCCAGAAGTGTACAACTGTCTCTTTAAGGGGCCAATTTACCGCCCCGGATAAGGCGACGCTAGGCTTGGGAGACGTGCGCTACTTCTATGACACCGAATTTATCGAAGATGGACAGACCATTGAATTGGTCTCCATCGGCATCGTCGGTGAGAATGGCAGCGAGTACTACGCTGTGTCTACGGATTTTGATCCGGCAAAGGCCAATTCTTGGGTAAAAGACAATGTATTAGCCAAGTTGCCCAGCCCCCGGGATCCAGTGTGGAAACCTTTGGAGACCATCCGCACGGAGGTCTTTGAATTCCTGACCCAAAGTTCCACTCCGATAGAGCTGTGGGCGTGGGTGGGAGCCTACGATCACGTGGTATTGGCGCAGTTGTGGGGAGATATGGCCGGGCTGCCTAGGCGGATGCCGCGCTATACCCGCGAGCTCAAGCAGTACTGGGAGTTTGCAGGACGACCAAGCTTGCCCGCCGTGCCAAAGGGCAATCATGATGCGCTTGTCGACGCCCGCCATAACCTTGCCAAGTTCCGTGCCTGCGCCCAGGTGCTTCCGCTCTCTAAGGGCAATAGAATCAATATCTAGAATTTAACTAACGCGCTATAGGTCCTTAATGGTTAAATAGCAGTGTGAGTTGGACAGTAGATATTCCGCAAGGCGTTCTCCCGGACCTTCCACCATTGCCTGAGGGCATCGAGGAAGTCTTCCAAGACGTCATCAAGCGTGATGCAAAGCAGCAGCCAAGCTGGGATCCCTCCCAGGCCAATAACGTGCGCAAAATTCTCGAATCCGTGCCTCCTATCGTGGTTGCGCCCGAGATTGAAGCGCTCAAGAAGAAGCTGGCAGACGTTGCCCTAGGCAAGGCTTTTTTGCTGCAAGGCGGCGACTGTGCAGAAACGTTTGAGTCAAATACCGAGCCGCATATCCGCGGCAATGTGAAAACGCTGCTGCAGATGGCCGTGGTGTTGACCTATGGTGCCTCGGTTCCCGTGGTGAAACTGGGCCGCATCGCCGGCCAGTACGCCAAGCCGCGTTCCTCTGATACGGATTCTAACGGTCTGTTGAACTACCGCGGTGACATTGTCAATGGCGTGGAGCCAAGCGAGGAGGCGCGCCGTCACGACCCCGCCCGCATGATCCGCGCCTACGCAAACTCTTCGGCGGCAATGAACCTGGTACGTTCGCTAACCTCGTCTGGAACTGCGGATCTCTACCGCCTGCATGAGTGGAACCGTGAGTTCGTGCGTAAATCTCGCGCTGGTGCCCGCTACCAGGACCTAGCCCGTGAGATCGAAAACGGCCTGAACTTTATGAATGCCTGCGGCGTGCACGATGACACCTTGCGCTCTGCCGATATCTACTGCTCGCACGAAGCATTGCTGAAGGACTACGAGCGCTCCATGCTGCGCTTGGGCTTGGATAATAACGGCGATACCAAGCTCTACGATCTTTCTGCGCACCAAGTATGGATTGGTGAGCGCACTCGAGGTATCGAGGATTTCCACGTGAATTTTGCGGCGATGATTGGCAACCCAGTGGGCATCAAGCTGGGGCCAGGGGTAACCCCAGAGCAGGCCGTGGAGTACGCAGAAAGGCTCGACCCGAACCGCGAACCTGGTCGCCTGACCATGATTTCGCGCATGGGCCACGATAAGGTCCGCAGCGTTCTACCTGCCATCGTGAAGGCAGTGGAAGACTCAGGCCACAAGGTGGTTTGGCAGTCTGATCCGATGCACGGCAATACCTTTACCGCATCCAATGGTTATAAGACTCGCCACTTTGACAAGATTGTGGACGAGGTCCAAGGCTTCTTTGAGGTCCACCGTGAACTGGGCACCCATCCGGGTGGCGTGCACCTCGAGTTCACCGGTGAAGACGTCACCGAGTGCCTAGGCGGTGCCGAGGACATCACCGACGTGGACCTGCCGGGCCGCTATGAGTCTGCCGTAGATCCGCGCTTGAATACACAGCAATCGCTAGAGCTGTCCTTCCTCATTGCGGAGATGCTGCGTAACTAAATCCACAGGTTCGGCGTCATGCCATAAAGCGAAGAACCGAACCACCACCCGCCGATCGCCACCGCGCCAACAGCAATCGCTACCACTAGTAGGAAAAGAACTAGTGAAAGCGGATTGCGGTTGGTCAACGGACGCTCGGCGGGTTCTTCTTGTGCGCTGTGGACCGGTTGCTCAGGGACAGACGCCGGCACCGGTGGTGGCGCAGATGCAGCTGCCGGGGCAAACGGCTCGAGGGGGGACTCGGCCGTGGAATATGGCTGCGGTTGTGGCTGCGGCCCTGGAGCGGCCTCCGCCTGAGGCATATCCAGTTTTGTTTCAAAACTAAGGCGCTGCGGCGGGATGACTTCTGTCGGGCCACCGTCAAGATGTTCCGTTTCGTCCTGCGAGATGCTGCGAGTGGGCTCAAAGATCTCGGTGGCTCCTGTGCCAGAAAAATCCGTAGGAGCCTGTGCCGTGCGCGCTGCCGCAGCGTTCCTTGGCACGGGGATGGTCACGTCTGGGAGATCGAGCTCTCGGCAGACGTCATCGAGTGCCTCGAGAAACTCGCCGGCGTCGGAGAAGCGCTCACGGGGATCACGGGCGGTGGCGGTGGCCACGAGGGCGTCGACAAGCTTGGGCACACCAGAGATACGCGACGACGGCGCGGGGACGTCGGAATTTAAGCGGGCCGTGGCATGCGCCATGGGAGTATCGCCAGAAAAGGGAACGGTGCCGGTAAGCAGCTCGAAGAGGACAATACCGGCTGAATATACATCTGAGGCCGGGGTAATTTCCCCACCTGTGACTTGCTCTGGCGCAAGGTAGGACACGGTGCCCACAATCATGTTTGTCGTGGCTTCGGCATTGGTGGCGCGCACCAGCCCAAAATCGCCCACCTTTACTCGGTGGTGGGAGGTAATAAGCACATTATCGGGTTTGATGTCGCGGTGGATGAGCCCGGTGGAATGCACCTCCTCTAGGCCGCGGAGAACATTGCGCAGGGTAGAGGTGGCCGCCTGCACTGGGAAGGGGCCGCCTTCGGCCAGAAGCTCGCGCAGCGTACCGCCATCGATGAGCTCCATGATGAGGTAGATGGGCTCACCATCGGCCGAAAAGTCGTGAATAGCCACGAGGTTGGGATGCTGCAAACGAGCCATGGCGCGGGCCTCGCGCGAAAAGCGCTTGATAAAAACTGGGTCATCGGAATAGCGCTCGTCCATGACCTTGGCCGCTACCGCTCGCCCAAGCCGCATGTCCACGCAACGATAGACGGTAGACATGCCACCGCGGGCAATGGGGCGATCGATGCGGTAACGGTTTTCCAGCACGTCACCAATTTCCAACCTAGTCATGCTTCCCAGTATGGCTGATCCTCTAGCCCGCGTTAAAGTAGAGAACGTGACTAATGCAGAAAAATCCCTAGATACCTTGCTCGCTAACGAAGAACTGCTCAGCATGCAGCAAGTAGCAGAAAAGCTAGACTTGCCCATTACGCGCGCCTATGACCTGCTGCAGGACCGAAAGTTCATCGCCTGGGATTCCCCAGAAGGAAAGCGGGTGCCGCTGGCCTTCTTCAATGATAAAGGTGTCATTGCCAAGCATGTGACCGCGGCGATTACCGTATTGACCGACGGCGGCTATAAGGACACCGAAATCTTCAAGCACCTCTTTACTGAGGATGATTCACTGCCGGGCCGCCCCATCGATGCCTTGCATGGTCACCTCGCCCGCGAGGTTATCCGGCGTGCTCAGGCTGCCGCTTTTTAGGCACGCCTTCAAATATCCACTGAATGGCAAACCATGCCACCACGATCATCCCGATGACCCAGAACCAGTTGTAGAGCTGGTGATTGCCATCGCCGGAGAAGGAGACGCCGATAAACAGGGCCACGCCGGAGGCGAATTTAATAAGCCATAATGGCGGCCGGAACGTGCCCATCAGGGTAAAGATGGAGGCGTAATACCACGGCAAGGTCACGGCATTGAAGACAAAGGCGACCTGGTAGGCGGCCGCGGTGCCCATGACAGCGTCGCGGTCGTCCTTGCGGCATAGCCACCACACCGCCACCAGTCCGATGAGCATGCAGGCCATTGCGATGCTGCGCAAGACAGCCAGGATGGCGTTATAGGAAGCATCCGGCATAAAGATTTGCACGGCGGGGAAGATTACATCAGTGGCTAGGGTTGGCCCCGCAAGCGGGTTGATCACCTTGGAATTGCCGCTTACCTGAGACAACCAGCCCCAAGACGTTCCCGAAATCCATGTGATGAGGGCTACCGCAGCGATGATTTCTACCAGCGCAGTTAGGCCAGAAAGCACAAAGACGAATAGCGACCGCCACTTGCTAGAGCCTTTGGGCGCGTAGTAGTGAAGCATCATCCATACAATGAAAGGTGCCGCAATGACGGCAGTGGCCTTCATCGCCACTGCCGTGCCTACGAGGAGGAGGGCGGCGTGGAAATGCCTGTTCAAAGCTGCTAGCAGCCCGATAGATACGAGACCCACCATGAGAGATTCGTTGTGCATGCCGCCGATGAGGTGCAAGATAATGACTGGGTTTGCCACGCCGAGCCACAAAGCTACCGCCGGATCAGCGCCGAGTTTCGAAGCGATGCGGGGGATAGACCAAGCGATGGTGATAAAACCTAATAGGGAAAGAACCTTATACGCGGCGACACCTGCGGTGACGTTGTCACCCACCAAGCCGGTGACCAATTCACCTATCCATAAATGAAGGGGGCCATAGGGCGTGGTGGTATTGCGCCAGTCCTGGGAAACCTCAAGAAGGAAGGGGCCTGGATTGACAGCAGCACCTTCGGTATAAGGATCGAAGCCGTCGCGGACCATTGCGCCCTGCATGAGATAGGAATACACATCGCGCGAAGCCAGGGGACCGGCAAATACAAGGGGAGTGACCCAGGCAAAGAGGATGCGCTGGATATCGCGTAAGCCGCCCTTGGGGCGAGGGTTAGTAAGCTGCGGGCGAATAATGGTGCGCCCAGCGAGTACCCAAGCCGCAGCTAAGAGGAAAATGCCCACCCAGTACAGCGCAAGACCGAGATTGCGCCCGTGACCATAAGACAAGAAGCCAATATTTAGCGCCTCAAGGAGCCCGCCGCGGTTCCGGGTAGCGCCGCCGGAGAATGAGGCAAACAGCAAAATACAGGATGCCGATAATCCCAGTGGTAGCGCGCGCGGAATGGGAAAGGAGTACGTCTTTGACACGGCAAAAACCTACTTGTGGCGAGCCGTGGCCTTGATTGCCAACTGCTCTAGGGTTTCGGTTACCGCGGGATCTACTCGTGCGGCGCGCAGGTGCTGCAAACCGGATTGCGTCAGTGATGCGATGCGGCGCTCAATCTCTTCCGGTGCGCCCGAATCAGCGATAATCTGCGCTAAGCGCGATAGCTCCTGGGGATCTGAGGTGTGACCGATGAGCTTGCGTAGGGTGGCCGCAGCCTGCGGGTCGGATTCATCCGCGCGACGAAGCGCTAGCGCCAAAAGCTCGGTGCGTTTTCCTTCGCGCAGATCATCACCGGCAGGTTTGCCGGTTACGGCGGGATCGCCAAAGACACCCAATTGATCGTCGCGCAACTGGTAGGCAATGCCGATATCTTGCCCGTAGCCGCGGAAGGCTGCGATAAGTTCTTCGCTAGCACCGGCAATCGAGGCGCCCAAGTGCAATGGGCGTTCAATGGTATAGGCGGCCGTTTTATAGCGGTTGACGGAATTGGCAAGCTCTACGGATTCGGAACCGGCCGCCTCCAAAGAGATATCTAAAAGTTGTCCGCCAATGACTTCAGTTCGCATGCCGCGCCACGGGCTGCGAGCTCGGTGTAAAGCTGCCGCACTAAGACCGGAGTCCTGGAACATGTCCTCCGCATACACCAGCGCTAGATCGCCGACCAAGATTGCTACGGACGTGCCAAAAAATTCTGGGTCCCCCAAGTATCCCGACTCGCGGTGCAGCTTTTCGACGCCTCGGTGCACCGTAGGATTGCCGCGCCGGGTATTTGAAGCATCGATAATGTCATCATGGATGAGCGCACATGCCTGGATAAATTCCAGGGAAGCGGCCGCGCGGAGCATGGCCTCCGGGTCTTCTTCTCCGCGACCAGCAGCGAGGTAGCCCGCCCAGGCATAGGTGGGGCGCACCCGCTTGCCGCCGTCAAGCACGAAGGATTCCAAAAAGCTCACGGCCTTAGTTACAGGGGCACCAATTGCGGCCACCTGCTCTCGGCGTTGATCAAGAAAGGCAGCGAGTTCTTCGCGTACCGCACCGGAAATGTCCGCCAGCTCAGGAATATTTTGCATAGTCACATCCCACACGATACCGCCTAGAGCACATAAGAAATAACAGAGGTTTACAGCGGCAGCCTAGCGCCCAAGATGGCAAAAGGGCGGGCATCGGCGGGGTAGAGGTGATTGCGGAGGACATCGAAAAAACCGGCGGACCTATAGAGGCGGAAGGCACCGTTGTCCTCGTTTGGTACTTCAGGCGTGGACAATAGGGCATAACGCGCCGGGGCATTCCATAACAATCCCTCTAAGAGCTTTTTACCCAGGCCGTGTCCCTGGTATTGCGGCAATACGTGGATCTCCGCCAATTCGTAGTAGTTGCGTACGATGTCCCACTGCTCTTCAGTGGGACCGCCTTGCAAACGTAGCCCGCGACGAAGCTCAGCGTCCCACCAGCTATCCGGAGAACCTAGAAACCCATAGGACACCCCAACGATGCCGTCGTCCTGGGTGGCTATCTGCGCGCTGAATCCAGGGCGCGTCAAGTCACGTCGCCAGCTGGAGATGCGGCTGTGCACGATGGCGGGGTTGTAGTTCATTGCCTCGATATGGATTTCAACCAATTGAGGGGCCAGTAAGGAAAACTCCGGCGGGGTTAGGCGGCGAATTTCAAAGCTCACAGTATCTATGACACCAGAAGTCTGGCCCAGAGGCGGACAGTGGGGCGAACTCTGTCTTTCGGACGCGGTGTTAAAAAGTCGAACAATCGGCCTTATAGAACCTTGTGCGCAGGGTATACCCTTGTCTAATTCGAACAGGTGCACTATTCTTAAGGATGAAATGTCCGGCGGCTTCCTTAGGGTCAATGGGCAAAACCAACGACGTTATTTATTTAGTTAAGGACAAAGGCAATGGCACAGATTATTTCGGCAACGCGTACCCGTTCTAATGGCCGGGCGGGCGGCAAGCGAGCGCGGTTCCTCTTTCAGGCTCGAGAATTATTGGATGTCGCACGCGGTTATGCGGCTGAGGGGAGGTTCGATCAAGCTTTAGAGGTGGCGTACCAATCGGCCCTTCGCACCGCGGGGGCGCGGGTAGCTGTATCGGCGGTGGCTCGACGTCGCCGCCTCCCCTCTAGCGCATGGGACCGGCTAGCGCTCGTAGGTGTGGAGGAAAAGCGGTGGGCTGAATCTTTTGAGGGCTATTCGCGTACCCGCGCTCGCGTAGCGTCGGGCTTGGATGAAGTCCCGGGCGAGGATTTTGTCTACGGTCTTATGCAGCGTGCTGCACAGTTCTTGGATGAAAGTGAGTTAGGGACTTCTTTTGGCTCTTTTGCTGCGTAGTCACTGCGTGGGGGCGCTCACTACCTTTTAGGGAACATACTGATTATTCTGGGCGTTAGTATAAGTAGAACTATTGCCGCCCGAAGCCCAATCCCTAGTTGGAGGAACAGTGTCTCTTTCTGAACAGGAGCAGCGTACGCTCCGTGAAATTGAGGAATCGTTACTTGCTGATGATCCTAAGTTTGGCGCTTCCGTTTCTGAGCCTGCGTCGTTCGGTGGCTCTGGCGGCGCGGTAACCCTGCGTGGTGTAGCACTCGTTGTTGTCGGTCTATGCATGCTCATTGGCGGTGTTGCCCTCGCGCAACAGAGTCTGTGGTTTATTGCGCTTTCCATTGCGGGCTTTTTAGTGATGTTTGCCGCTGGTGTGTGGATGCTGCGCGGTGATGGCTCCGGCTATTCGGTGAAGAAGCGTGATTCTGGTGCCCGTGCAAAGAAGTCTGCCGCCCGTAGGGGCGGAGTCAGCGATAAGCTGGAGGAAAACTTCCGCCGCCGTTTTGAGGGGCGTTAGCGCTTCTCATTTTCAAGCTCACCCCGGTCGACCTAGCAAAGGTTGACCGGGGATTTTTTGTATCCAACCAAAAATCCCCACTTTGCCCCACCGGAGAAGCGTTCGGTGGGCTGTTGTGGGGTAGCTTTCCCGTAGGCCCAGTCAAAACGCCTTGATAACACAGGATATGGGGGAGGTGAGGGAATCGGGGCGCATTATATTGGTGTTACGGGTGGGGTGTAAGAGGTGGCTGTAGTGGGCTGTCAAGGCTCTTTAGGGGATTTCTTCCCACTGAAAAACCGCTATCTAGCTGCGGGAAATTGTGGACTAACTGAAGGACACGCGGCAATAAGTGGGTTAGGTGGGGGAAAGTGGGGTAGAGTGGGGCGCAGCGGAGGAAAGAGGGGCTTCAATGTCTCGATTCTGAAGTGAGAGAATCCGGAGTTTTCGAGTAAGGAAGGTGGATGCCGGGATGTTTCTCGGAACCTACACTCCGAAGCTCGATGACAAAGGACGTCTTACGCTTCCGGCAAAGTTTCGCGATGAACTCGCGGGTGGCCTCATGGTCACCAAGGGGCAGGACCACTCGCTGGCCGTGTACCCACGGGAGGAGTTTGCGGCACGAGCACGGAAGGCAGCGGCGGTTTCTCGAACCAACCCAGAAGCACGCGCTTTCATTCGCAACTTGGCAGCAAGTGCGGACGAACAGCGGCCGGACGGGCATGGTCGAATCACGTTGTCCGCGGGGCATCGGGAGTACGCGAACCTGTCCAAGGAATGCGTTGTGGTTGGCTCTGTGGACTTTCTCGAAATTTGGGACGCGGCCGCGTGGGCCGAGTACCAGTCGCAAACTGAAGATGCTTATTCGGCCGCAGATGCCGATGACGTACTGGCGGGCTTGCTCTAAGCCTGCACAAGAGTGCGTGTAAGGACTCTGTCCGAGGCGGATGATTCTGGTGTACTTCCCCGATATCAGAAACCTGCCTCGGACAGGGCCCTATACGCACTCGCATGCTTTCCACCACTGGAAGTCCGAGATTCGAAGAAAGGGGGTTGCGGGGAGACATGGCTATTGAAAACCTAAATTATGACGTGGCTGATAATCACGGCCATGTGCCTGTCATGCGCGAGCGCATGGCCGATCTCCTACGCCCCCAAGTAGAAACGGCGGGGGATAATGCCGTGCTTGTTGACGCCACCTTGGGCGCCGGCGGCCACACCCGCTATTTTCTAGAAGCTTTCCCCAATGTCCGAGTGATTGGCGTAGACCGCGATCAACAGGCGCTGCGCAACGCAACCGAACGTCTAGCGCCTTATGGCGATCGCTTCATTGGCGTCAACGCTCGCTTTGATGAGTTGGGCAGTGCCATTGCGGAAGGCGAGGGCTATAACTTTGATCTGGCCCGCAGCGTCGGCCTTGCCGGAGCCCTCTTTGACCTTGGCGTTTCTTCGATGCAGCTCGATCAGGCGGATCGCGGATTCGCGTACAAGACGGATGCACCGCTGGATATGCGTATGGATCCCTCGCAGGGGATTACTGCGGCGGATGTGCTCAACACCTATTCGCACGGTGATTTGGCTCGGATCCTCAAGACCTATGGCGATGAGCGTTTTGCCGGGAAAATTGCCTCGGCTGTACTGAAGGAGCGCGGTAAGGAGCCTTTCACTAACTCCGCGCGCTTAGTTGAGCTGCTTTACGACGCCATTCCGGCCGCGACCCGGCGTACAGGGGGACACCCCGCGAAGCGCACCTTTCAAGCCTTACGCGTCGAGGTCAACCGCGAGTTGGAGGCTATCGAAAATGTGCTGCCGGTTATTACCCAAGCACTATCGGTAGGAGGCCGTGCCGTATTTATGAGTTACCAGTCCTTGGAAGACCGCATCGTGAAGGCGGCCTTTAAAGAATTGACCACGTCCACAACTCCGGCCGGACTGCCAATGGACCTTCCTGGCACCGCGCCGAAATTCACAATCGTGACGCGAGGCGCGGAAAAGGCCTCCGAAGAGGAGATTGCAGAAAATTCCCGGGCCGCGTCGGTGCGTGTTCGTGCCATCGAAAGGCTCGAGGGAATGCCAGAATTTCTACCGCCGGGAGGCAGGCCATGAGCACAATCCCACGTCGAAACCACCTAAAGACTGACAGCCGCGACAGAGAGGCCACTCGCACCATGGGCGCCAGCCGAGACTTCACCACCGGAATCGATACCGGAGCCCCGACGGCGCTGCGTGAGCGTCCCAGCACGAAGCGTGCCCCGAGCCGCACCCGGGTGCCGCACCGCAGCCGCAGCACGAACCGCCTGGGATCGAAGCAGGTTGTTAGCTTCCGCGGCCGGCAGCTGCAGCCGCAGACTAAGAAGAGCGGGCTGTTTGCCCGCCTGTCTGTCATCGCGCTTACGCTTCTCATCGTCGGCGTAGCTGTGGCAATGTGGCTGTCCGGTTTGTCTACCAAGCAAACCTTTGCCATCCAACAGCTCACCGTTCAGGATTCCCAACTGGATAACCAGATTGAAACCCTCAACCGTGATGCAGAAAATCTCAGCTCTTCTGCAGACATCGCGCGCCGTGCGGATGAAATGGGCATGGCCATTCCTAAGCAGCCAGGTATTGCGGAAGTTGGCGGCGATGGAAAGATCATCGATAAGCGCGAAGGCACCCCGGATACGGAAAAGCTTATTGACGTAAACGGAGAACCTATCCGCCCCGGCCAAGCTTCCAGCGACCCGAAGGATACTGAAGGCCTCTCGGATTCCTTAAACGCCGTGCCGCAAGGCCAACAGCGCACCACCCGCGGCGGTGATGCCGGGAATACCGGCGCCGCGCAGGATGACGCGCGCCCCAACCTTCCCGCACGTGCGCCGTACGCCAGCCGCGCCGAGTAGCCGGAGTAGCTAGGAAAGAATATTCGGTGAAAATGATGATGCTCGCGCGTGGTGGCGCGGGCATTCTGACTTTTGTAGGGCACAATCAATACACGCAAGAAATTGTGGCGGAAATAGGGAAGGTGACATTGGACTGTGACTACGCCAAGTAGGGCTAGGCGCCGCCCGCGCCGCACCACCAGCTCCGCGGTGCCGCAAAAGAAGCTGATGCGCAAGCGTCTGCGCATTATCGTCTCCGTGGTGCTCGTGGCTATGGTTGTCCTTGTCGGCCGACTAGCCTGGGTGCAGCTCGTATGGGGTCCGGACCTTTCCGCCAAGGCCGTAACTCAGCGCGAGCGCGTCTATATTGAGCCGGCCCGTAGGGGAGAGATTTTAGACCGCGACGGCCAGCGCTTGGCTTATACGATGAAGTCTCGGTCCTTGACCGTCTCACCTACTCGTCTGCGCGATGAGCTAAAAGACAAGGCCGAAATCGAGGCCCAGAATGACGGCTCGACTGAGGGTATGGACGATAAGAAGCTCGATAGCTTCCTCAACCAGAAAATGGAGGAGACCCTCAAAGACATGGCGGAGGGAATCCCGAAGATGATTGAGGATTCGGGAGCTTCGACCTCCAAGGTGGAAAAGGAAGACATTCTTAATAAGCTCAAGGCCGATACCCAATACGAGGTATTGGTGCGCAATGTCGATCCGGATGTAGCCGTAGAGATTTCCAATAAGTACCACGGAGTGGCAGCGGACCGGCAAGACATTCGCCAGTACCCCAATGGCGCTATTGGGGAGAATGTCGTGGGCAAGGTATCCATGGATGGCCATGGCCAATTTGGCTTCGAGGCCGCGCGCGATACGGAACTAACCGGCATTGACGGCCAGTCAACCGAGGACGTATCCGCGGATGGCCAGGTTATCCCCGGCACGCTCCGTGATGTCGTTGATACCGTTGATGGCCGCGATGTCACCCTCACCCTCGATTTGGACCTGCAGACTTATGTGCAGCAAAAGCTGGAGAAGGCCAAGGCCAACTCCAAGGCTTCTGGCGCGGAGGCTGTGGTCCTTGATGCTGCGACCGGCCAAGTTCTCGCCATGGCCAATACCGATACCGTAGATCCCAACAAGAATATTGAGGATCAGCTCGATGAGGGCAAAGACTTTGAAAACCACAGCGTCTCGCACCCTTATGAGCCAGGCTCTGTAGCCAAGGTGGTTACCGCTGCTGCCGCATTGCAAGAGGGAGTGACCACCCCGGACGAGGTGCACCAGGTTCCGGGATCCATCGATATGGCGGGTGTGACCGTTAACGATGCGTGGCAGCACGGCACCGAGCCCTATACAACGACCGGCATCTTTGGTAAATCCTCCAATGTGGGCACCTTGATGCTTGCCGATAAATTGGGCCAAGAAAAGTACGCGAAGTACTTGGAAAAGTTTGGTTTGGGTAATACCACCGGCGTAGAACTACCGAATGAATCTGCCGGTAGCGTGCCGGACCTGGAGCAATGGTCCGGCGGCACCTTCGCCAACCTGCCCATTGGTCAGGGCCAGTCCTGGACCACCTTGCAGATGGCGAGCGTGTACCAAACATTGGCAAATGGCGGCGAGCGCATCGAGCCGCGCATCATTGACTCTGTGAAGGGGCCAGACGGCAAGGAAGAAAAGCTGGAGGAGCCAAAAAAGACCCAGGTGATAAGCCCTGAAACCGCCAAGACAACGGTGGATATGTTCCGGGCCGTCTTCCAAGACGATGACGCTGGCCTGCAAAATGGCACGGCCGGTAATGCGCAACTCAAGGGTTATCAGCTCTCCGGCAAGACTGGTACAGCTCAAAAGGTCGATCCGAATACCGGGGCCTATTCGAACTCCGCCTATTGGATCACCTTTGCCGGTATCGCACCGGCCGATGATCCGCGCTTCGTCGTTGCCGTCATGTTGGATGAACCCAAATCCGGTGTGGAGGACAATGGAGGCGGCGGCCAATCGGCAGCGCCGATTTTCCGAGACATCGCCTCCTGGCTGCTCAACCGTGACAATATTCCGACTTCGAAACCAGCACCGCGGCTGACCCTGCGGGCACAATAGGAGCTTAGTATGACCGTTTCATTGGATACTCTCGCCCAGCTTTCTGGCGGGCGCGTCATTGGTGATGCCTCCGTGGAGGTCTCCGCGTGCGGGCTGGATTCTTCCCGTCTGCCTGAGGGCGCGCTCTTTGCCGCCCTGCCGGGTACCCGTGCACACGGCGCGCAGTTCGCCCGCGATACTAAGGCTGCGGCTGTGCTTACCGACGCCGCCGGACTCGACCTGCTCAGCCGGGCCCAAGAGACCCGCCCCATTGTGGTGGTGGACGATATTCGTGCCGTGCTCGGTCCGATTTCCGCTGAAATTTATGGCCACCCCACCCGGGAACTGACGGTCATTGGCGTCACCGGTACCTCCGGCAAGACCACCACGAGCTACCTGCTTGAAGCTGGCCTGCTCCATGCTGGGCATTCCGTGGGGCTTATCGGTACCACCGGTACTCGTATTAACCGCACCCCGGTTCCTACCTCGCTTACTACTCCCGAGGCACCTACCTTGCAAGAGCTATTCGCGCGCATGAAAAGCGAGGGCGTCACCCACGTGGTGATGGAGGTATCTTCGCATGCACTGGAGTTGGGGCGTGTTCGCGGAACCCGGTTTGCCGTGGGCGGGTTTACGAATTTAAGCCAGGATCACCTGGATTTTCACCCCACCATGGAGGACTACTTTGAAGCTAAGGCCAAGCTCTTTGCTGGGGAACAGGCGGCCGAGCAGGCTGTAATCTGCCTCGATGATGAGTGGGGCGGGCGCATGCGCGCCGTCGCCGAGAGCGCTGGCCACCCCGTAACCACGGTGGCCACTCAGGGGGCTGCGGCCACGATTTCTGCGCACCAAACCGCCACCGAGGCTACCGGCGCCCAAGAGGTCGACTTGAACTATGACGGTGCCGATTTCTCCTTCCGGTTGCCACTGCCTGGCGAGTTCAATATCGCCAATGCCTGCTTGGCGCTGGGCATGGCCGTAGCGGTAGGAGAGGAGCCGGCGGAGTTCCTCTCGGGCGTGGAAAAGGTCGCTGTTCCCGGTCGTATGGAGCGTATTGACCGGGGCCAAGACTTTGTGGCCGTGGTGGACTATGCCCATAAGCCGGCAGCTATCGCCGCGGTGCTTGATACTCTGCGCGGCCAACTAGAAGGAACCAAGGGGCGCGTCGGCATCGTCGTCGGTGCCGGCGGAGACCGTGATAGCTCAAAACGCCCCATCATGGGCGCTGCCGCGGCCACCCGCGCTGACCTCACTGTGGTCACCGATGACAACCCACGCTCTGAGGACCCTGCCACTATTCGTGCTGCGGTGGTGGACGGTGCACGCGAAGCCGCGCCCCAGGGCGATATTCGTGAGGTAGGTTCTCGTGCCCGTGCCATCGATGAAGTCGTTGACTGGGCCGAGCCAGGCGATGCCGTCATCGTTGTCGGCAAGGGCCACGAGGCGGGCCAGCTTATTAACGGGAAAACCTTGCACTTTGATGACCGCGAAGAAATGGCACGCGCCATCGAGGAGAAACTGGCCGGAACCCTACAGCGCGATACCCTTAGGGATGCGAAGGAGTAGTCATGATTCCACTTTCTATTGCCGATATTGCCGAAATCACCGGGGGCAGCCTCGATTGCGTTTCCGACCCAGATCAGCGCGTTACCGGGTTCATCGAATTCGATTCCCGGAAGGTAACCAAAGGTGGGTTGTTTCTAGCCCTGCCCGGCGCCCGAGTGGATGGCCACGATTATGCGGAAAAGGCCATTGAGCAGGGCGCTGTAGCGGTGCTTGCCGCGCGGCCGGTCGGCGTTCCGGCGGTCATCGTCAAGCCTCAAGGCCGCGTTACCGGTGATGCTGCGAACGCGGATATCTATGCTCACGACGAGGACGGCTCTGCCGCTGCGGTTGTCCAGGCGCTGTCCGATATTGCCAGGGAAGTCACCCGCCGCCTGACCGCGGAGCAGGGCCTAGAGATAGTCGGTGTGACCGGCTCAGCCGGAAAGACCTCCACCAAGGACCTGCTGGCCACTATTTTCCGCGCAGAGGGCGATACCGTTGCCCCTCCTGGTTCCTTTAATAACGAGGTCGGTCTGCCCTATACCGCTTTGCGCTGTGATGAGCACACTCGCTTCCTTGTTGCCGAAATGTCTGCCCGCGGAATTGGCCATATCCGCCACCTGACAACTATTACCGCACCCACCGTGGGCGTAGTGCTCAACGTCGGCACCGCTCACCTAGGCGAGTTTGGCTCGCGTGAAAACATCGCCCAAGCCAAAGGCGAGCTTGTGGAGGCCCTGCCCTCGGCCGCTGAGGGCGGGGTCGCTGTGCTCAATGCCGATGATCCCTTTGTCGCCGGCATGGCGCCACGCACCTCAGCAAAGGTGGTTTACTACTCGGCAAATAAGCCGCCGGCTGCCGACGCCCAGTACTACGCCAGTGAAATCCAGCTCGCTGATGTGGCCCGCCCCTCGTTCGTGCTGCATGCGCCGGGCACAGACCCGCTTCCAGTAAAACTGCAGGTCTTTGGCCGGCACCAAGTATCTAATGCTTTGGCAGCGGCGGCCGCAGCCATTGAATCAGGCATGGACCCGCAGGTGGTAGCCAGCGCGCTATCGGGGCACCAAAATGCCTCCGAACACCGCATGGACGTACGCACCCGCCGCGATGGAGTCACCACCATCGATGACTCCTATAATGCCAATCCCGATTCCATGCACGCGGCGATTGCCGCGCTGGCCTATACCTCAGCCGCCCGTCCGGATGCCCGTGCCATCGCCGTGCTCGGTGAGATGGGAGAACTCGGCGGCGAAGCGGTGGCTGCCCACCGCACATTGGGCGAGGTCCTTTCCAAATACCACGTTGGCTACCTCGTGGCCGTGGGAGATAACGAGAATATGAGGGCGATGGTCGAGGCCGCACGGGCGCAGGGTATAAATACTACTATCAGCCCAGATGTTGACACCGCTGCGGCGGCGGTCGAAGACATCATTAGGGTAGCGCCTGCCGGCATCGAAGACTGGGCGGAGCGCGAGGCCAAAGACGTTGTCCTCATCAAGTCATCGAATGCCCAGCGCCTGTGGCGCGTGGCAGAAAAGCTCAATCGCCGTTAGTCCTCAGTACAAGGAGAAAGACCAGCAATGACTCAGATCATTATCGCGGGCATCCTCAGCTTCCTCGTCGCGATTTTTACCACTCCCATGTTGGTCCGCTATTTTTCCGGCGTAGGCAAGGGGCAGGAAATCCGTGAGGACGGGCCACAGCTGCACCTACGCAAGCGCGGCACCCCAACTATGGGCGGACTGGCGATTTTGCTCGCCATCACTGTGGCCTACCTTGTGGTGGGCATTTACGCCCGCGTGACGGGCAACGGTGGCTTTAGCCCCTCCGGTCTCTTGGTCTACTTCCTCACCATGGGCTTGGGCGGACTGGGCTTTGCCGATGACTTCATCAAGCTGTTTAAAAAGCGTAACCTCGGCCTCAATAAGACCGCCAAGCTGGTAGGTCAACTAGCCGTCGCGCTTATCTTCGGCATCTTGGCACTGCAGTTCCCCGATGCACACGGCTTGACCCCGGCGTCGACAAACCTGTCCTTCGTCCGCGATTTTGACACCTTCGATATCGCCGTAGGCGGCGCCATTATCGGCACCATCGTTTTCTTGGTCTTTCTCTATCTACTCATCGCGGCGTGGTCGAATGCCGTAAACCTCACCGATGGCCTCGACGGCTTGGCCGCCGGCACCACTGCGATGGTCATGGGAGCCTACGCGCTCATTTCCTTCTGGCAGTTCCGCAATTCTTGCGCGGTGTCGCCTGCGGCGGGGTGCTATGAGGTCCGTGATCCACTCGACCTCGCCGTGCTGGCTGCAGCTGGCCTGGGTGGTTGCTTGGGCTTTTTGTGGTGGAATGCCGCACCGGCGAAAATCTTTATGGGCGATACCGGCTCACTAGCACTCGGTGGTCTCGTCGCTGGCCTGTCCGTGACCACCCGTACCGAGCTGCTCATGATCATCATCGGCGCCATCTTCGTTATTGAGACGGTCTCCGTGGTTATCCAGATCATCGTCTTCCGCAGCACCGGAAAGCGCTTTTTCCGCATGGCGCCCATCCACCATCACTTTGAAAACGGTGGCTGGGCAGAGACCGCCGTGGTCACTCGCTTTTGGTTGCTCAGCGCCATGGCCGCCATTGCCGGCGTATGCATCTTTTATGGTGACTGGCTGTCCGCGGTCGGTTTTAGTTCTTAAGACTCACGCCTTCTAGTTTTATCGAGGAAAGAGGAAAACAGATGACCGAGTTGCCATCCTCCTTGCGCGGTCGCGTGCTCGTGGCTGGGGCGGGAGTATCCGGGCGCGGTTGCGTCGCTATGCTCACCAGACTCGGCGTGGATACTACCGTGGCAGATTCCAACGAAGATGCTCTAGAGGCGTTGGCGGAGGACTACGGCGTAGCTACGGTTTCCGTTGACTCCGCTGCCCAAAGCGAGTTTGACCTCGTGATTACCTCGCCCGGCTGGCGTCCTGACTCGCCTTTGTTGGTTGCTTTTCAGAACGCTGGGGTAGAGGTGATCGGCGATGTGGAGCTTGCCTATCGCTTGGACCGATCCGGCGTCTTCGGGGCACCGCGCACCTGGTTAGTGGTCACCGGAACTAACGGCAAAACCACCACCACCGGAATGTTGGCCCAGATTATGCAGGCCGATGCCGAGCGCACCGGCAAGCGCGCACTGGCGGTGGGCAATATTGGCGTTTCGCTTTTCGACGCCCTCACCGCCACCCCTTGCGTCGACGTCCTTTGTGCCGAGCTTTCTTCTTTCCAGCTGCACTGGTCTAGCCAGTTGCGCCCAGATGTGGGCGTGCTGTTGAACTTGGCAGAAGACCACCTCGATTGGCATGGCTCGTTCGACGCTTATGCGCAGGCCAAAGCCAAGGTGCTCGACGGCCAAGCCGCCGTCGTGGGCAAGGACGATGCCGCGGCGGTGCGCTACGCCGAGAATACAGCTAATCTATACGGCTTTACCGCCGCTGAACCTGCAGAGGGGGAGGTAGGCGTAAGCGCCGGCCGCCTTCTCTCTCGGCTCACCCAGGAGCGGGAGGATCTCGCTTCCGCCGAGGGTATCGAGCCCGCTGGCTTGGCAGGAGTCTTGGACGCTGCGGCCGCAGCAAGCGTCGCGCGCTTGGCAGGCGCTAGCCCGCGCTCCATCGCGCAGGGGCTGGCAGCGTATACCGTCGCCGGGCACCGTGGCGCTGTGATTCATGAGCATTCCGGTATCAGTTTCATCGATAACTCCAAGGCCACCAACCCACACGCAGCGGATGCAGCGCTAAAAGGGCTCAATTCCGTTTTATGGATTGCCGGCGGGCAGTTGAAGGGGGCGGAGGTAGACGGGCTCGTCGCCAAGCACGCCGCCCAGATCAAGGCCGCGGTAGTTCTCGGCGCGGATAGGCAAGAAATCGCCCAGGCACTGGCCGAACACGCACCACATGCACCTGTAGACGTTATCGAAAGCAACGACCCTGCCGCGGCCATGAATGCAGCGGTGGATGCTGCACTGCAACACGCCGAAGCCGGGGATACCGTCCTTTTGGCACCGGCTGCGGCATCGTTGGATATGTATACCGGCATGGCTCAACGCGGTGACTTCTTTGCCGCAGCCGCGCGGGAGCTCACCCGCGACTAGAGCTAGATATTGAAGATCAGGAGAACATATGACGGCCACCTCCCAGCAGCGCCCGCGCTCCAAGAGCTTTGGCGACCGCGTTCGTGAGCTGCGCGAGCAAGCCCGCCAGCAGGCCGGCCTGGATTATCAGCTGTTGCGCTTTATCATTTTCACGCTCGTGGGCATTGGTGTGCTCATGGTCTTTTCCTCTTCAATGGCCACGTCATTGACGGAGGACGGCGGGGTGTGGAACCAGGCGCTACGGCAGTGCGTCATGGTGTTTTTTGGTCTCCTTGCCTTTTGGCTGGGCCTGCAGGTTTCGCCACATACTTTGCGCAAGTGCGTGCCGTGGATCGTGGGCCTTTCTATCATTTTGCTCATTGCGGTGCTTATCCCCGGTGTAGGCACCGGCCGTGAAGAGGTGGGTTCGCAGTCGTGGATTTACCTCGGTCCGTTTTCCTTGCAGCCTTCGGAACTCGCGCGCATTGCCGTAGGCATGTTTGGTGCGAGCGTCCTGGCTGACAAGGAACACAAATCCATGAAGCTTTCTGACCCCTTCATGATGTATTCCTTTATTTCTGCAGGAATGTTTTTGCTCATCGTCGGTCAAGGGGACATGGGCATGGCGTTGTCCTTCGCCATCGTGGTGGTCTTTACCCTCATTTTCGCCGGCGTTGACTGGAGAGTCCCCGCAACGATTGGCGTTGCCGCGGTCTTGGGGTTGATCGGGATTTTCTTGAAAGGCGGTTTCCGCTCGAATCGCTTCCACACCTATTTCGACGCCTTGTTGGGCAATATCTCCGATACTCAAGGCACTGGTTTCCAGTCTTATCAGGGCTTTCTCTCGCTTGCCGACGGCGGCTTCTGGGGCGTTGGTATCGGCCAATCCCGCGCCAAGTGGTTCTACCTGCCAGAGGCGAAGAATGACTTTATTTACGCCATCGTGGGTGAGGAGCTTGGCTGGTGGGGCGGCGCGCTCGTTATCTTCCTCTTTGCCGCTTTGGGATATGTGGGCCTGCGCACCGCGATGCGGGCACAGAATCAGTTCCAATCTTTGCTCGCCGCCTCGTTGACCATCGGTGTGGTTACCCAGGCCTTCGTCAATATTGGCTATGTCATTGGCCTGCTGCCAGTGACCGGTATTCAGCTGCCCATGATCTCCGCCGGCGGTACCGCGGCGATTATCACCATCGGTTCGATGGGCGTGCTGTGCAATGTAGCGCGCCACGAGCCGATGCAGATTTCCGCAATGCAGAACTTTGGCCGCCCGTTTTTTGATCGCCTCTTTTTCATCGGCGAGCCGCAGCCGGTGTCTAAGCCGAAAAAGAAGCAGCGGGGGCGTCACGCCCGCCCGCAGGAGCCACGCTCCCGTGTGCGCGAAGAGCAATTTGGTCGCCCGGTGACTGGAAGCGGCCGCCGCTATCCGCGCGCCGAGCGCCGCTATCGATAGGTGGCGCTGGTAGCCTTTAGGCTATGAATTCCACGCCTGTTTCCGTCGTCATTGCAGGTGGCGGCACTGCCGGACACATTGAACCCGCCCTTGCCGTGGGCGAAGCTTTGCGTGAGCGCCACGGCGCTCGCATCACTGCTCTCGGTACCGAAAAGGGCCTTGAGCGCGATATCATTCCCGCCCGAGGCGTGGACCTTAGACTGATTACCCCCGTGCCGATTCCGCGCAAAATCAACGCGCAGCTTTTCAAGCTACCGTTTAACCTCTCCCGCGCGGTGAGGGAGGCCAAGCAGGTACTCAAGGACGTCGAAGCAGACGTTGTCTTTGGCACCGGCGGCTACGTGGCCGGCCCAGCCTATATTGCTGCGGGTTCCCTCGGGATCCCGTTCTATGTTTTGGAAACCAATGCCTTAGCCGGAATCGCCAATAAGCTCGGCGTGAAAATGGGCGGCATCGGCCTAAACGCCCACCCGGACTCCGGAATGCCGGGTGAGGTCGTGGGCATTCCCGTGCGCCCGAGCTTGGCGGAGGACCCGGAGGGGACCCTTGCTGCAGGCGCGCGCACCAAGTGGAACTTGGCCGAGCTTCCCACCGTCCTCATTACTGGCGGCTCCCAAGGCGCAGCCAGCATCAACCGCGCGGTTGCTGGGGCAGTGGAAGACCTAGCCAAGGACTTCCAGCTCCTTCATGCTTATGGCAAGAAGAATGAAGAGCCCGCAGCACATCCGAACTACGCTGCTTTGCCGTATATCGAGGATATGGGCTCGGCCCTTGCGGTAGCCGATCTCGTCGTATGTCGCTCCGGTGCTATGACCGTTGCCGAAGTATCTGCCGCAGGGCTGCCAGCGATTTACGTGCCGTTGCCGCATGGTAACGGTGAACAAGCGCTCAATTCCCGTGAAGTGGTCGAGGCGGGCGCTGCCATCCAGATTCCCGATGCGGAGCTGACCCCTGAGCGTCTTATCTCTGAGGTGCGCGGCATTCTCGATGACCCTAAACGTCTAGCATCGATGACGCATGCCGCCGCCCACGCCAGCGCCGGCGACGTGGCCAATACCATCGCAGACCGCATCGCTGCCCGCGTGTCCGAGGCCGAAACCGCCGCCGGAAGGAAGGAAAAATAAATGACTGATCCCGCACACTACGATCTCCACCGCGTTCACCTTATCGGCATTGGTGGCTCTGGCATGTCGGGGCTGGCGCGAATTCTTGCCACGCGCGGCGCCGTGGTTACCGGTTCCGATGTAAAAGACTCCACCCCGGTGGAGGTGCTGCGCACCATGGGCGCGAAGATCGCCATCGGGCACGCTGCCGAAAACCTGCGCCTATCGGGTGAACTGCCGACCGTCGTGGTGACTTCCTTCGCTGCCATTCCGCAAGACAATCCGGAGCTAGTAGCCGCGCAGGAAAACGATATCCCCGTCATCCGCCGCTCCGATTTGCTCGCCGCATTGATGGAAGGCCACAAGCAGGTATTGCTAGCCGGCACGCACGGCAAAACGTCCACGACGTCGATGACCGTGAGTGCGATGCAACACGCAGGTCTCGATCCTTCCTTTGCCATCGGCGGCCAGCTCAATCGCGCGGGCACCAACGCCCACGGCGGCACCGGTGAGGCCTTTGTCGCCGAGGCTGATGAATCCGATGCCTCCCTGCTGCGCTACAGCCCCGATGTTGCGGTGCTGACGACCATCGAGCCCGATCACCTCGACTTCTTCCACAGCGAGGAGGCTTACTTCAAGGTCTTCGATGACTTTGCTGGCCTGGTCACCCCAGATACCGGCTATCTTGTTGTCTGCGCCGAGGATGAGCCCGCCGCCCAAGCAGGCGAGCGTGCGCAGGAGCGCGGCATCAACGTCGTGGCCTATGGCGCAGCGGACAAGTCTTTTACCTCAACCGTGCCGCTGGCCGCTGAGCTGGAACGCGAGGAGACCACCGCTGAAGGGATGGACACCACCGTAAAGGTTAACCTTCCTGGCATCTCTGAAACTGTGCGCTACGAGCTGCAGATCCCGGGACACCACATGGTGCTTAACTCGATGGGTGCCTTGTTGGCTGGTGTGCTTTCCGGTGGCGCCCCGGCTGCCATTGCTGAGGGATTGGCTGATTTTAGCGGTGTGCGCCGGCGCTTTGAGTATCGGGGGAGCGTCGACAAGCAGGGAAAGCCCGCGCGCGTCTTTGATGACTATGCGCACCATCCCACCGAGGTTGCTGCAGTTCTGCGCGCCGCTCGGGCAAAGGTTGAGGCCGAAGGCCACGGCGGCCGTGTCATCGCCTGCTTCCAGCCGCACCTGTACTCGCGCACCATGGAATTCGACGCCGAGTTTGCCCAAGCGCTCTCGCTTGCCGACGCCGCCGTAGTCCTCGACATCTACGGCGCGCGCGAACAACCTGTGGAGGGAATTACCTCCCGCATCATTACCGATAAGATGCCAAGCGACATGCAGGTCATCTTCGAACCAGATTTTTCTGCCGCTGCCCGCGACGTTGTTTCGCTCGTAGAACCTGGCGATGTCGTGCTGACCATCGGTGCTGGCTCGGTAACTATGGTCGCGGCAGAAATTCTCGATGAATTGCGGGCGAGCTAGTGCGCGTATCCACCAAGCTCATTGCCGGGATCAGTGCAGCTGTCGTTGTCGTAGCCTTGATCATTGCCGTCGTAGTGTGGACGGTGCCCATCTTAAAAGTCCGCCATTTTCAGGTGGAAGGTACCCACCAGCTTGATGCCGCGCAGGTAGAGGAGGCCGCTGGGGTTGCCAAAGGAGAAAACCTCCTGCGCGTAGATGCAGGCAAGGCAGCCTCCGGTGTTGCTGGATTGGATTGGGTTGATTCGGTAACTGTCTCGCGCGATTTTCCCTCCACCTTGACTATCAATGTGGAAGAACACAAGGCTGTGGCTTTTGTAAAGCGCGATAATAAGCCTTTCCTGATTGATGATAAGGGCGAGGAATTTACCTCCGCGGAGCCTCCCGCCGGCGCGGTTGAGGTTACTGGTTCTGTTGATAGCGGCTCCCGCCAAACCCAAGACGCGGTGCGCGCGATCGCTGCGTTATCGGATGATCTGCGCAACCAAGTAGGAACCCTTGATGTGGCCGATGAATACTCGCTCGTCTTTACCACTAAGGATGGCCGCCGCGTCTTTTGGGGTGCGAGCGACTCCAATGATGATGACAAGGCGCGTGCCTTTGCCACCGTGTTGAAGATGGAAGGTCGCGAGTGGAATATTTCCAACCCTGAGTTGGTGACCACCCGCGGATAGGGGACGGGTGCCCCCGGACGCATTTTTTACCCTTCTGTGGTCCCTGCAGCGCCGCTTAAGCGCGTGCGCTGCAGGGGCCTTTTTCTCTGGCACCAATGTGGGGCGGATGGTGCGGGTGTGACTAACAAAACCGCAGGTGAACAACCCTAAAGTGCAACTTGAGGGTCTCGACACGCGCAAAATGTGCGTGAAAATTACACGGCTGTCGTTAAAGATGGAAAGGAACGCGATTCGTTTTCGGCGGACCGCATTACATTCCTCGTTTAATGCACGTGCAGACTTAAAGTAGCGAAAGGTGAGACCAACTCACATGATCTCTTCCAATAACAATCTCGCGGATATCAAGGTCGTCGGCGTCGGCGGTGGCGGCGTCAACGCCGTCAACCGCATGATCGAAGAAGGCCTCAAGGGCGTTCAGTTCGTCGCCATCAACACTGACTCTCAGGCCCTCATCTTCTCTGATGCCGATACCAAGCTGGATATCGGCCGCGAGGCCACCCGTGGCCTCGGTGCCGGCGCTAATCCTGAGGTGGGCAAGACCTCCGCAGAAGATCATAAGTCCGAAATCGAAGACGCCCTGCAAGGCTCCGATATGGTCTTCGTGACTGCTGGCGAAGGCGGCGGTACCGGCACCGGTGCCGCTCCGGTTGTGGCATCCATCGCGAAGAAGATGGGCGCGTTGACCGTGGGCGTTGTCACCCGTCCGTTCAAGTTCGAGGGTGCCCGCCGTACCCGCCAGGCTATGGCCGGCATCGAAGAGCTGCGTGAGGTATGCGATACGCTTATCGTTATTCCGAATGACCGCCTGATGCAGCTCGGTGGGGAAGAGCTTTCCATTGTTGAGGCTTTCCGCGCCGCCGATGAGGTGCTGCACAATGGTGTGCAGGGTATTACCAATCTGATCACCATCCCAGGCATGATCAACGTCGACTTTGCCGACGTCCGCTCCGTCATGTCCGACGCCGGCTCTGCCCTGATGGGCATCGGCTCTGCCCGCGGCGATAATCGCGCCATGACCGCTGCCGAGCAGGCCATTAATTCCCCGCTATTGGAATCGACGATGGAAGGCGCCAAGGGCGTGCTGTTGTCCATCGCCGGCGGCTCCGACCTTGGCCTGCACGAGGTTAATGCCGCGGCTTCCATGGTGGAGGAGCGCGCTGACGAAGACGTCAACCTTATCTTCGGTACCATCATCGATGACACCTTGGGTGATGAAATCCGCATCACCATCATTGCCACCGGCTTTGATGCCGAGGCCAATATGACCCAGGCCGCTGCACAACCGCAGAAGCAGCAGGAACAGCGCAAGCCGGGGTCCCTTTTTGACAATCGCCAGCGCGCGGCCGCAGAGCCCGTCACCCCGGCTCCGGCACAGCCTGGTGCGGCCGAGCCGGTACAAGATGATTACTCCCCGCGCCACTCCTACGAGCCGCGTGCCGGCCAGGAGCGGGAGCGCTACACCCCAGAGCGCCCTGTCGAGGAGCGCCGCCCAGAATCTACCGGTCTGTTCACCAACTCTGACCGTTTCTCCCGCGAGGAGCGTCGCGATGACTACCG
Organism: Corynebacterium nasorum; assembly: GCF_022347325.1. NCBI lineage: Bacteria > Bacillati > Actinomycetota > Actinomycetes > Mycobacteriales > Corynebacteriaceae > Corynebacterium > Corynebacterium nasorum. The sequence continues at coordinate 348,264 of NZ_JAKRDU010000001.1, read as the reverse complement.
TCTGTCTCGCCCGTCCCAGCGCCGCGATGATGATGGCGACGACGATCTGGACGTGCCTTCCTTCATGCGCTAAGCGCAAAGCGCTACGCTGGTGTGCATGCCAGTAAACGAGGAACATCGCACCAAACGCCCCGTCCGCATGGTCTTTACCAGCCGTGCCGGCGGGGCGTCTGCTATTCCATATGACTCTTTTAACCTAGGGCTCCATGTCGGCGATGACCCCGCCGCGGTTGCCGCAAATCGCGACCGCTTAAAGCGCGTGACCGGCGTGGACGATATCGTGTGGATGGAACAGCTACACACCAATACAGTCACCGTTATCGATGGTCCACAGGATGAACCTGTGTCAGCCACCGACGCGATTGTCACCACGCAGCGCCGCCTTGGACTGGGCGTCCTTGTTGCAGATTGCACGCCGGTTCTGCTTGTCGACGTCGCCGCTGGTGTCATCGCCGCCGCCCACGCTGGCCGCTTGGGCGCCCGCAACGGCATCATCGTTAATACCGTGCGCGAAATGGAGAAACTCGGCGCTCAGCCCGAGCGCATCCAGGTGGTTATGGGACCAGCTGCCTCCGGCAAAAACTACGAGGTGCCGAAAGAGATGGCTGAGGATGTAGAACGTCGGCTGCCCGGTTCGAAGACGAGGACGTCGAAAGGAACCTGGGGAATTGACGTTCGCGCAGGTTTGATCCGCCAGCTCATGGGCCTCGGCATCACCGCGATTGAATCCGATCCGCGCTGCACAATTGAAGACGAAAATTTCTTTTCCTATCGCCGCGAAGGCACTACCGGCCGCCAGGCCGGGCTGATCTGGTTGGAGGCTAACTAATGGCAGACCGTAAAGCACAGCTTCGAGAAAATCTCGCCGCCACTCGAGCCGAAATTGAACGGCTATCGGCGCAAGCAGACCGCAAGCCCCCGCAGCTACTGCCGGTGACGAAGTTTCATCCAGCTGCGAATATCGCCCTTCTTGCTGAACTCGGGGTTAGTGACGTTGCCGAAAACCGGGAGCAAGAAGCTCGCGCCAAAGCGGCTGAACTGCCACAGCTGCGCTTTCATATGATCGGCCAGATCCAGACCAAAAAGGCCAATCACGTGGCTCGTTGGGCGGCCAGCGTTCATTCGCTTGATTCCCTCAAACTTGCTCAGGCTTTGGAACGGGGCGTCGCCTTGGCAAAGGAACGAGGGGAGCGCGAGAGCAACCTGCCGGTCTTTGTCCAAGTGTCTGCCGATGGCGATGACGTTCGCGGAGGCGTTTCTCGCCACGCGCTCGACGAGCTCGTCGAAGCAGTAGAAGGAAGCGAACATCTCGACTTCGCTGGCCTCATGGTAGTCCCGCCCCTCGACGCCGATGCGGGCGAGGTCTTTCGCGGTGTGCGAGATGAGGTCGACCGGCTATCTGCCGCGCTGAAGCGCCCGCTGAAATTGTCTGCTGGAATGAGCGCGGACATGGCCGAAGCAATTGCTGCGGGCAGCGATATCGTGCGTGTCGGAACCAGTATCATGGGGCCGCGGCCAGTAGGTTGAAAGCATTGCAAAAGCGCATTTCACAGCGTAAATCACATGAGTCACACTAGACACATTTTGCGCGTTTAGACTTGTACAAATTTAGGTCAGAGGGAGACCCAAAAATGTCATTCATTGATAAGACGAAGGATTTCTTCGGGCTGGGCCCGGTGGACATCGAAGAAGACGATGCCTACTACAGCGAGGAGCCGCGTTATTCCGAAAATGCCTCCTCCGCCTACGCCCCGCGTCGTGCTCCGCAGTCTTATGAGCCTGCTCCGGTGAAAGAAGAGTTTGTGCCGACCATCGTGGCTATTTCGCTGACGTCTTTCAATGACGCTGCCAAGGTGGGCGAGCCTTTCCGCGACGGCGACGCAGTGGTCTTTGAGCTTACCGACGCCGACAAGGCCACCGCAAAGCGCTTCATCGACTTCGCTGCCGGTCTCTGCTTCGGCTTGGAAGGGCGCATGCTTAACCTCACCAAGGGATTGGATACCGAGCGCAAGGTCTTTTCTATCGTGCCGAAGTCTGCGGACATCGCTAGGCACGAGCTCGAGCGCGCCGCCGGCCTGCGCTAAAGCGGTAAGTTTCTCTTGACCCCCGCGGGGTGCCGATTGGGCACCTGCGGGGGTCTATTAGATAGGCTCGGTTATTGTGACACAACTCGGAATTATTCTTATCCTGCTCGTGCAGATTTATACGTGGGTTCTCATCGCCCGCATCATCATTGAGATGATTCAATCCTTCTCCCGGCAGTTTAACCCGCCACGTTGGTTTATGGTTGTGGCGGAGCCACTGTTTGTAATTACGGATCCGCCGGTAAAGGCGCTACGCCGTTTGATCCCGCCGCTCCAGATGGGCGGGGTGGCCCTCGACGTATCGGTGCTCGTGCTATTTATTTTGCTTTCGATACTTACACGAATCTTGCAAATCGTATTTTTCGGTTAGCACCCCCGTCGCCTCGCAACCTGTGGTAAACGTTGAGACTCGGCGGGGCGTCGATTATTGTGGTCGTTTGGTTACGATAAATCGCGATAACCCGTATTATGAACCACATGTACCTTTGTGGGGAAGGTTTAGTTAGACCTGAACCGCAGCTCCTAAGGCCCTGGAACCTCCGGGGTTGTATCAACCTGAAGGGGAAGAGAAGACATGCCACTGTCACCAGCTGATGTTCACAACGTCGCGTTCAGCAAGCCGCCCATTGGCAAGCGCGGCTACAACGAAGACGAGGTGGATCAGTTCCTCGACCTCGTAGAGGATGCGCTCGCCCAGCTGCAGGATGAGAACGAAGACCTACAGGCACAGGTCAGCGATCTCAACTCTCAGGCCAAGGCTGGCGCTGGCGCCGGTGCCGCTGGTACCGCAACGGCAGCGTCCGCTCGTACCGATGAGGCTGCACTGCGCAAGGAGATTGAGGCCAAGCTGCGCGCCGAGTACGAAACCAAGCTGGCGGACTCCAAGTCCGAGCTGTCCCGCGCTAAGGAAGAAACCAAGAAGGCGCGCGAACAGGTAAAGGCAGCCCAGGCGGAGGCTTCCAAGGCACAGGAGACCGGCTCTGCTGCCGCTTCCGCTTCTGCAGACCTGAAGGCCGCTCGCAATGAGGCAGCACAGGCAAAGAAGGAAGCCGAGGCAGCTCGTGCAGAGGCTGCACAGGCAAAGAAGGACCTTGAGGCTTCCAAGAAGGAAAATGATGAGCTGAAGAAGTCCGCTTCCGCAGCTGGTTCTTCCAAGGCCGGCGTTGCAGCTGCAGGCCTTGCAGGCGCTGGTGCAGCTCAGACTGCAGATGGTCTGGCTACCCCAGAAACCCACATGCAGGCCGCTCGCGTTCTGGGTCTGGCACAGGAGATGGCAGACCGCCTGACCTCCGAGGCCCGTGCGGAGTCCGAGTCCATGCTGTCGGAGGCACGCACCGCCGCCGAGAAGCAGCTGACCGACGCAGACTCTCGTTCCAAGGCGCAGCTTGCCGACGCCCAGAAGAAGTACGATGCCCAGCTGCAGGACGCGGATTCCCGCTCCAAGAAGCTGGTGTCTGACGCCGAGGCTAAGGCAAAGCAGACCGAGTCCGATGCGTCCTCCCGTGCTGAGGCACAAATCCGTCAGGCTGAGGAGAAGGCTGCTTCCTTGCAGGCCGATGCTGAGCGCAAGCACACCGAGGTTATGAACACGGTCAAGCAGCAGCAGACCGCACTGGAGGCTCGTATCTCCGAGCTGCGTACCTTCGAGCGCGAGTACCGCACTCGCCTGAAGACCTTGCTCGAGTCTCAGCTGGAAGAGCTGGCTACTCGCGGCACCGCCGCACCGAACGGCGAAGCTGGCAATAACTAATCCACCGCGTTCTCTCTAGCGCCCCCGCCACCGCTGCGGGGGCGCTATTGTTGTTTTAGACCGTGGTGCTCTATCCCGACCTAACCGAAAGGAACCATTGTGCTTGTTGCCGCCTTAGTTCTCGCCCTCGTGGCATTCGTAGCCTTGGTCAATTTCGTCATCTCGGGAGCCGATTGGTCGCTGTATGTCGTATTCGCCGCCGCTGGCCTCGGTCTGGTGTGCTTTATTCTGGACTGGGCGCATAAGCACCGCAGCGATAAAGCCCGGGCAGCACAACACCCTGAGCAAGATTCGTTGCGCGAGGCTTTACGCGAGAACTAAAATGGCACGCCAAAAAGGCGCTCGAGGCGCCTTATTTCGCGGTCTTGTCCTAGCAGTCAGGGGGGCTGCCACCGAATCTGTCCATTCGTGCGGCTAAGCCGTCCGCGTAGCGGCGGGGCGTTGGGATCGTCGTCGTTGGCTCCATTGTGGTAGGCGCAGGCTGTGGATAAGTTTGCGATATTGGTCAATCCACCCTGTAGCCAGGGGTCCAAATGGTGAATTTGGCATTCGTCGGCGGGCTTAGCGCACCGCGGCCACGGGCACACAGGATTTTCTGCACCCGCCATCAATCGCTGCTTAGCATTGGCGAAGCGCTCCGTGCGATACAGGTTCACCGCGCCTTCGTAGGGGCTGACCAGCGTGATGAGTCCATGTTCCTTTAACGTGCGGCGCAAGTATTGCGCACCCGAAAGCGTTGCCCCGTTTGTCATCTGCAGGGTGATTTCCTCACCGTCACCGTTGACGATGCGTACGTAATCTTCCAGCCGCACGATAACATTGGTTACTACGGTGCTCCGTTGTGCGCTATCGTCCCCGAAGAAGGTATCTTCCACCACATCTAGCGGCTTTTTATTCTGGTTTTCTACCGCTGCGTGCAAATCCGCAATAAACGAAGACGATCCATCGATCGCAAGCGTCCACGGAGCATCTTTGCGTCGGATGATGCGCACGCCTGGTTTCACGGTGCGCTTTTTCTTCGGGACTTTGGACTGAGCCAGCTTCTCCAGCGCCCCTGCTGTGGCCTTGGTAGTGCAGAGTTGTTCGCGGAGAACCCAGGCGTCGAAAAGCGTAGGCATTTTCCGCGCATACTTTTCAATGATGGATAAGGCAACAATGGAATGCCCATTGTGCTGGGCGCCTTCGATAGCGCGGCGACGTTTCCCCGTGAACTTGGTCGTGCCGCAGTATGCTTCCTTTAACAAGGCCAGCTCGCGGGCAGTCTTTTCGGCAGCGCCCCGTGCGCAGAGGTCGTCCTCAGACATGCCTGCGCACCCAAGGACGATGTCCATCCCAGGTGCCATGGCTGCGAGGTAAGTATCTAGCGCGTTCACGACTCACAATTTATTGCCCCGCGCAAGCCCCCACAAGGGAAAATTTTTAGCCTGTGGATAACTATTGTGCACGAAGATTCTGGGGCGCTATACTTTGTGCTACATGCAGTGATCCGGCCATCACCGGGGAGCAATTCAGAAGAACAGCCAGTGCGGCCTAGTAGAACTGAACGGGTGGGACCGTCAACTCCTTCACCGAAACGAAGCGGAGCCTTCGGGCTCAAGCAGGGTGGTACCGCGAGCCTGACAGGCGCGTCCCTGCACCGAGTGATGAGTGAAGGATTGTAATGGCGAAAAAGATTTACCCCAAGGTTGACATGACCGGAGGCTCAAGTCGCTTCCCGGATATGGAAGAGGAAGTTCAGAAGTACTGGAAGCAGGATGATACCTTCCAGGCTTCACTAGAAAAGACAAAGGATTGCCCAGAATACATCTTCTATGATGGCCCTCCCTTTGCTAATGGCTTGCCGCACTATGGTCACCTGTTGACCGGTTATGTAAAAGATATCGTTCCGCGCTATCGCACCATGGCAGGCAACTACGTGCCTCGTGTCTTCGGCTGGGATACCCACGGTCTGCCCGCCGAGCTGGAAGCGGAAAAGCAGCTGGGTATTACTGATAAAGCGCAGATCGAGGACATGGGCTTGGAAAAGTTCAATGAATACTGCGCTAAGTCCGTGTTGGAATACACCGACGAGTGGGAAGAATACGTCAACCGCCAGGCCCGCTGGGTGGACTTTGATAACGGCTACAAGACCATGGACATCAACTACATGGAATCGGTCATGTGGGCGTTTAAGGAGCTTTATGACAAAGGCCTGATCTACAAGGGATTCCGTGTCCTGCCTTACTCTTGGGCAGAGCATACTTCTCTGTCCAACCAGGAGACCCGACTGGATGATTCCTATAAGATGCGCCAGGATCCGACCCTGACGGTTACCTTCCCTGTGGAGGGTGCTCGTGAGGGAAGCGCGGCAGAAAAGACGCTGGCGGAGCACCCCGCGCTTGCCGACGCCTCCTTCCTCGCCTGGACTACCACCCCCTGGACCTTGCCTTCTAATGAGGCTTTGGCGGTTCACCCAGAGGTTACCTACGCGCTCTTTAAGGCCACCGAGGGTGATTTCGCTGGCCGTACCTTCATCATGGCGGAAAACCTGCTGGCTACCTTGGAAAAGGAACTAGGTGAGGCCGAGGTACTGGAGACCTTTACCGGCGCGCAGCTCGAGGGCTTTACCTATGAGCCGATCTTTGGTTTCTTCCCGGATTTGCGCAATGCTTACCAGGTATTGGTTGCTGATTACGTCACCACCGAGGACGGCACCGGCGTGGTTCACCAGGCTCCGGCGTTTGGTGAAGACGATATGAATACCACTAACCAGTACGATATCGAGCTGGTTATCCCAGTGGACGAGGACGGCAAGTTCACTTCGCAGGTACCGCCGTATGAGGGACAGCTGGTCTTTGATGCCAATAAGGACATCATCAAGGACTTGAAGGCCGCTGGGCGAGTGGTGCGCCACGTGACCATCGAGCACTCTTACCCGCATTCGTGGCGCTCGGGTGAGCCGCTAATCTACATGGCTCTGCCAGCCTGGTTTGTGAAGGTAACCGAGTTCCGCGATCGCATGGTGGAGCTCAACCACAATGAGATCGAGTGGCTGCCGGAGCACATTCGGGACGGTCAGTTTGGCAAGTGGCTCGAGGGGGCGCGCGACTGGAATATCTCGCGTACCCGCTACTGGGGTGCGCCAATCCCGGTTTGGATGTCCGATGATGACAATTACCCACGCATGGATGTCTACGGCTCCTTGGATGAGCTGGAGCGTGACTTCGGCGTCCGCCCGGAGTCTCTGCACCGCCCGCACATCGATGAGTTGGTGCGCCCGAACCCGGACGATCCAACCGGCAAGTCTATGATGCGCCGCGTGCCGGACGTATTGGACTGCTGGTTCGAGTCCGGCTCGATGCCGTTCGCGCAGAAGCACTACCCCTTCGAGAATAAAGAGTGGTTTGAAACCCACTCGCCGTCTGACTTCATCGTGGAGTACTCCGGTCAAACGCGTGGCTGGTTCTATGTGATGCACGCGCTGTCCACCGCGCTGTTTGATCGTCCGGCATACAAGAAGGTCGTAGCCCACGGCATCGTGCTGGGCAACGATGGCCTCAAGATGTCCAAGTCCAAGGGCAATTATCCAAACGTCAATGAAGTCTTTGACCGCGACGGTTCGGATGCCATGCGCTGGTTCCTTATGTCTTCGCCTATCCTGCGCGGAGGCAATCTCATCGTGACCGAGCAGGGCATCCGCGAGGGCGTGCGCCAGGCTATCTTGCCTATTTGGAACGCCTATACGTTCCTGCAGCTCTACGCGGAAAAGGAAGCTAAGTTCGACACCACCTCTACGCATGTTCTGGACCGCTATATCTTGGCTAAAACCCACGATGTCGTAGCTAAGGTGGACGCGGCGCTTGCCGATACCGATATCGCTACGGCAACCGAAGAGGTGCGCCTGTTCGCAGACGTTTTGACCAACTGGTACGTGCGTCGCTCGCGCGAGCGATTCTGGGAGGGAGAGGAAGCCCATCCTGAGGCATTCAATACCTTGTACACCGTGTTGGAAACCGTGACTCGCGTGGTCGCGCCACTTTTGCCGCACGTGGCGGAAGTTATCTACCGCGGGCTAACCGGCGAGCGTTCCGTCCACTTGGCGGACTTCCCGCAGGCCGCGGATTACCCAGCCGATGCAGATCTGGTGTCTGCGATGGATACGACCCGTGCGGTGGCCTCGGCGGCATCGTCGGTGCGCAAGTCCAATAAACTGCGCAACCGCTTGCCGCTGCCGAAGCTGACGGTGGCTCTTGCAGGGGCACAGCGTTTGGCGGGCTTTGCCGATATCATTCGCGACGAGGTCAACGTTAAGGAAGTTGAGCTTACCGATGACGTCGATTCGGTGGGCACCTTCCAGGTAGTCTGCAATGCCAAGGTCGCTGGTCCGCGCTTGGGTAAGGATGTGCAGCGCGCCATCAAGAACCTTAAGGCGGGCAACTATGAGCGCCGCAGCGATGAGGTAGTAGTTGACGGCGATATTGTGCTTGGTCCGGATGAGTACACGGAGCGCCTGCAGGCGGCGAACCCGAAGTCGACCGCGCGTATCGACGGGCTCGATGGCCTTGTGGTACTCGATACTGAGGTGACCGAAGAGCTCGAGGCCGAAGGCTGGGCTGCTGACGTTATCCGTGGCCTCCAGGACGCCCGCAAGGCTTCTGGATTCGAGGTTTCGGATCGCATCGCGGCCGTACTTGCCGTACCGGAGGCGAAGAAGGCATGGGCTGAGCGTCACGCCGACCATATAGCCGGTGAAGTACTCGCCACCGACTTCCAAGTGACCACCGAGGCGCTTGATGGCGAGGGCGTGCACGAGGTGGTTAAGGGGGTTAGCGCTACCGTCGTCAAGCAGTAGCGCGCTAGCTGCCACCTAAAAATAATTGCCCAGCCGGCGTGGCTGGGCAATTTTTATGAGTGATAGGACTTAGCGGACTGGACCGGGCAGGTGAGCGCGCCAGCCGAGGACCGCGTTAACTAGGCAGCACAGTGCAAGCACGGCGCCAATGAGGAATAGGGTGGTAAAGCCGAGCAGCGGGGCGAGCGCGCTGAAGGCCATGGGGATAAAGAAGCCGGTGTAGGACACCGAGTAGTACACGGCGGTGAGGCCAGCGAGTTCTTCAGGGCGGGCGATGCGCTGGACCTCGGATAGACCGGCGACAAGGGCTAGGCCATATCCTGCACCCATGACGGCTGCGCCGGCGATACCGAGCGGCAGCGAACGGGTACTAGAGGCAACCGCACCGAGGATGGTGCCTACGGTGATAACTCCCATTGCCACCGCGGAAGCACGGGCGGACCGGCTGGTGTCAATGACCTTGCCGAGCATTTGGACGCCAACGCCGCAGCCCAAGGTGATAACAGTCATGAGGCCGGAGAAAGCAATGGGTGCTTCACTGGCAGACTTGGACAAAAGTTGGGGCAAGAGCGCGTAGGCGGCACCAGCGCAGCCGAAGACCCACGGTGCTACCGGCAAGACGATGCGCACGAAGCGGCGGTGGGCTGCGGAGGGAATGTGCAGCATGCGCAGCATGTCGCGGATGCTCAGGTCGAGGAAGGTATCTTTTACCGTGGCGCCACGTGGTGGGCGAGTCTCCGGGGTATTCATCAACCAGATGGCGGTGGCTACGGTGAGGAGAATGTGCAGGATATAGGCCAGATGGGTTGGCCACGGGCCCCATTGGGCCAGCACCGATGCGAGGCCAGCGCCGATGAGAAAGCCTAGGGTTAGGCACATCGAAGCGTGGCGCGGGCCAGCAGCGGGGTCGCCGCCGGCGCGGGTGATAAGCTCCGCCACCCACGTGGAGCCGACCGCCATGACGATGCCTAGAGCCAAGCCACACATGATGCGGCCCACGGCGATGACGAGGGGCTCATTCGGTGCGATGGAGAGTAGGAATGAACCCAGCAGTGATAGGGGTGCGGCAGGCAGCATTGTGGGGCGGCGCCCGATGTAGTCCGAAAGCGGGCCAGAGATGAGCAGCGCCGGCACGATGCCGAGCACATAAGCGGCTAGGAGCCCGTTGACAGTGACCTGCGAGAAGTGTGATTGCTCGCGGTACATAACTAGGAGAGGGGTGAACTCATTGCCGCCCCACGCCACGGCAACCATGCTGCCGGCGACGGGAAACCATGAGTGCTGGGCAAACTTTTCGGTCATAGTTGATTCCTTGAGTTGGTTAGGTGGGTGTCCAATGTGGAGAGGTAGGCGTCGAGGTCGCCGGTGCGGAGGGCATCGGCAAGCGTGCGGTGCTGGTCCACGAAGGTGCGGGCACGGGCCACATTGCGGCCAATGGCTGTGGCGGTAAAGCGCTGCTGGCGTTCGCGCAGCTGGTGTCCCAGCCCGGCTAGCAGGCTATTTGCCCCGCCATCCATGATGATCTGGTGGAAACGTGCGTCCAGCTGGGCATAGGCGCGTAGGTCTGCGCCGTCTAGGGCGGTGTCTTGCTCCGCGATGGTCGCATCCAGCTGATCAGCAATGTCCGCGCGCTCGGCATCTGACATTGCACAGATTTTTTCGGCGCAGTGCCTGTCTACGAGTAAGCGCGCCTCATAGACCTCGCGGATTTCCTGCGGGCTAATCGGCACGATAAGTGCACCTCGCCTGGGGTAGAGCTGGAGGAAGCCTTCGACCTCTAGGCGCAAAAAGGCTTCATGCATCGGGGTGCGGCTAATCCCCATCTCGGTAGCGAGTGAGGCCTCGGAAAGCATCTGCGAGGGCTCGAAGGAGCCGTCAATGATCTTCTCTTTGACGAAGTCATAGGCACGCTCCGCAGCGGGTTGCATTCGTTCATTGGACATGCATCCATCTTGCATACAAGCTTGCATGCAAGCAAGCGTGAAGGTGTACTTTGTGGGGAACGAATCTAGTTAGGCAATCGTGTGACGTGGCACGTATTGGGGTCGAAGAGTAAGCCGTGGCCCATGCCGACCCAGCCGATGAAGGGGGCGTCGGCAAGCGTGTGCGGGGTGTGGACGTGCCCAAGGATCCAGGCATCGGCCTCGCAGGCCTGTAGCTCAGCCACGGAAAGCGGCAGGCAGGTGCCTTTAGAAAACTCACCGGTGACGGAAGAATGTAGGAGGCCGAGGACGGGGCCGTTGCTGCGGCGGGGAGGAAGCTGGAGGCGGCGCGGGTCCGGATCGGTGGCCACCGCTGCGGTTAGGACCGTGGTGTTTCCTATGCGAAAGGTATGCACCTGCGTGCCGTGGACTGTCACCTCGGGCGGGAAGTCCAGGTGGTGGTGGGTATCGTGGTTGCCGGAAATGAAGTGGACTTCGCTGAACAAAGTGACTGCATGGGCCATAACGGTGCGGGCCTGAGGCACAAACTCGGCCGAGTTAGCGTTGCGGTCAATGATATCGCCCAAGCACACGCACGCTGTGGCCCCTCTGTTGGCGGCAACCTCGAGTGCCTGCAGGGCCCAGTCCAAGCCGGGGGCGCCCGCGCGGCCTAGGTGCAGATCGGCAAAGACAAAAATGCTAGCGGGCATGTGCGGCCTTTCGGTTTTGCCACCACGTGATAGCTACCAAGACAATTGTGGACGTTCCGACACCGATGAGCGTCATAGCCATGGCCTCGGCACGGTGTCCTTGATCGAATTGGTTCATAATCCACGGAGCCAAGAGGTTGACCTGGCTGGGGCGAATGAGCGAGGACATGACCAGCTCGCGGATTCCTACGAAGAAGGCGAGGAGCCAGCCAGCGAAGATGCCAGGAGCAAGCAAGGGCAGGGTAATGCGCCCAAAAGTTTGCAGAGTTGAGGAACCCGAAATCGCGGCGGCCTCGTACATGGTGGGGGAGATGGACTCGGCTGAAGTCTTGATATTTTGAATAGTCATGGGCAAAAAGAGCACCGTAAAAGCCATGACCAGCATGCCCATCGTGCCGTAGGGCGACCAGGGCAGCCAAGGAGAGTTCCAGAGCAAAATAAAGCCAATGGCCAGCACAATGCCCGGCACGGTATCGGGGGCGACGGCCAAGAAATCGCTCAGCTTTGCGCCTATGAAGCTTTGGCGGCGGGTGAGCACCGTGACGAGGACACCTAGTGCTACGGCAGCGGTGGCGCCAAGGGCGCCCAGGCCGATGGAGCGAATCAGCGCTTCCTGTGCGGTGGGCATCTGCACAACGATGGAGAAGTAATCGAAGGTGAGGTTATTGAGCGTAGGTGGGGCCGAGCGCAGGATGGTCATCGCGGACAAAGTGATGGAAAGATAGGGAATGACCACCGAGGCCAAGAGGATGACTGCGGCAATGAGTGCGCCGAGGATAGAGCCGACGGGGCTGAGGCGGATGAGCACGGGGCGGCTTACACGTCCGCCGCCGGTGAGATCGTGGCGCGAAATCCACTGTTGGAATGCCCACGCAGCCACGCCAATGGCAAAGAGAACCGAAGAGGACGCGGCGGCGCTGGAAAAGTCGAGGGGGTCGATGGTGACGTCTTCATAAATAGAGGAGACGAGCACCTTGTATCCGATGGCATTGCCCAACGTAACTGGGGTGCCAAACTCGCCGGCGGCCTTGATGAAGATGATGAGTGCACCAAGGGAATATGGCCCAATAACATTTGGGGCGATGATGCGCACGGCCTGTTGCCAGCGGCTCGCGCCGGCTACCTGGGCCATCTCCAACGTTGACGCTGGAATGCAATTCAGGCAGGTGCGCAGGATGAGATATAAGAAAGGGAAAAGCTCCACGGCCATGATGAAGGCCATGCCCCACACCGAGTAAATGACATCGTGGGCGAGTTTGCCAGCGCCGTGGCCGAGAAGCATCTCTGCGACACCACCGCGGCGGGTGAAATCCATCCACGCCATTGCCGCCGCAAAGGGCGGAGTCATAAACGGGATCATGACGGCGATCTCGATCCAGTTGGCCGAGCTAAAGCGCGTCCACGCACGTAGAAAAGCGAGCGGGGCGGCCATGAGCGTGGCAAAAGCCACGACCAGCACGGACAACAAGATGGTATTGCCAAGGATGTGCAGCATGCCCGGTTGGACAATGTTGCCTAGGGCTGAGGGCTCATCGTGGTAGCCCACGGCCGCGTTGACCAACACGGAAGCCAGTGGTGCGGCGACGAGGGCGAGCAAGATAAGAAGGATCCCGTATATCCCAAGGCGACGTCGGGGAGTGGTGGTGGAGCTCATTGGTTATTTCAAATAGCGCTTGGCAAAGGTTTCCTTGATGTCCTTGGACTGAGAAACCAGGCCATCGAGGTCATCGTTGAGGGTCTTAATCTCATCCAACTTCGGGCCATTCTTTGGAGCGATGTCCTTATTGGCCGGAATCATGTTCTTGGAGGCGGAAATTTCTTGTGCCTCTTCGGAGAACATGAAGTCCACGAAGGCCTCTGCGGCTTCCTTGTTATCGGAGGACTTGAGGATCATGACTGGGCGCGGGGTGACCGTGGTACCGGAAGTAGGGATGGCGACCTCGAGCGGCTCACCCTTTTTCTGCGCGGAGTATGCGGAGTAGTCAACGCCGCCGAGGACGATGCCACGGGAACCGGAGGTGACCTGGTCGAGTGCTGGGCCATTGGCACCTTGGACGATCATGCCGTTGTCAAAGAGCTTGTCAAAGAGGTCCCAGGTCTTCTTCTCGCCCCATTGGTCCACCATGGCCGCGATGAGGTCGGCTGCGGTACCGGATTCGCGCGGGTCCGGCATGATGATTTGGTCTTTGTACTTCTCATCGGTGAGGTCCTCCCAGTCTTTCGGGGCCTCGTCCACGACGTTGGTGTTGGTTACCAGTGCTAGAGCCGAACCATCGCGGCCGGTAAACGTGCCGCTTTCCGACGCCCACTTGGACTCAATCTTGTCCGCTCCCTCCGGCGTGTACTTTTCAAGAGCGCCGGACTTGTCCTGCTTGCTAGCTGCCGCCCACGAGGCGAGGTAGACGACGTCAGCCTGCGGGTTTGCCTCCTCTGCCTTGAGCTTGGCGGTGATCTTTCCGGTGGTGTCGGCAAAAACATTGACGTGGACGTTGGTCTTTTCTTCGAAGGCCTCCACGAGGGCGTCGGTGAGACCCTGTGGGTTAGCGGAGTAGTAATCCACCTCGCCGGATAGACCTTCAGGCGCTTTCCACTTCTCAGCAGAAGAGGTGGACTCGTCGGTGGCGGTTTCGGTGCTGTCCTCAACGGACCCGCAACCGGTCAAGGCGAGCGCTCCAGCAGCGGTGGTAGCGATAGCGGCAGTAAACTTTTTGGTGAACATGTGTGGCTCCTATGCAGAAAGAGAAGATGGATAGTTGAGGTGGACGGTCTCGCCGCGAGCGATGCGGCGCGGTGAATATGCCACCCACGGCTCCTCGGCCCCGGGAACATTGCAGCGCAACTCGTAGCGCCCACCGATGTAGTGAGCGCCAAGAACCTGCGCCTCGACCCGGCGCGGGGAGGCGCCGGTGTCCTCCTCCGCAGTGGTGACGGTGAGATTTTCTGGACGTACGCTGGGTAGCTGTGGGTGGCGGTTCATGGTGCCTACGAAGCCAGCGATGAAATCGGTGGCCGGCTGTTCGTAAAGGGTGACTGGATCCGCGAATTGTTCGATATGGCCCTGAGTCATAACTACGACGCGATCCGACATGGCAAGTGCCTCGGCTTGGTCGTGCGTGACGTAGATGACCGTCAGCCCCAGCTCCTGTGCCAGCTGGGTGAGCTCTGCGCGGATTTGCACGCGCAGCGCGGCGTCGAGGGCGGACAGCGGCTCATCCATAAGCAGGACATCTGGATTAGAAACCAACGCGCGGGCGATGGCAACGCGCTGCTGTTGGCCACCGGAAAGTTGGTTTGGCCGCGCCTTCGCTTTGGAAGCGATACCCACCATGTCCATGCAGGCTCGGACCTTCTCGGCCCGTTGGCCTGCCGCCACCTTATTGCCTGGGGTGGTCAGCGGAAACTCGATGTTCTTTTCCACCGTCATGTGTGGCCACAGTGCGAGGTCCTGGAAGACCATCGAAAGCCGGCGCTTATTGACGGCTACGTTGGTTAGTGGGCCAAATACCTCCATCTCTCCGAAGGAGATGGTTCCCGCGTCAGGCGTTTCTAATCCGGCTATGCAACGCAGCAGGGTGGACTTGCCGCAGCCGGAAGGTCCGAGAATAGAGACGAATTCACCGCGGTTGATGCTCAGATCGGTCTCGTGGAGGCCCGTATTATCGGCGAATTCGCGCTTAACGCCGCGCAAGATGACGTGGGGTGAGTCCATAATCAGCGAAATACTTTCTTCAAGAAATAACCTCGAAAAAGATAAGGCCGTAATATTGCATGTGGGTGACGTGAAGATGGAAGGGGATTAAAGCTTTAATTAACGGCACGCAAACACCCAGGAGTGCATGTAGAGGTACGCCTATTAGACTGGGCCGCATGCAACGCTGGGTTTTACATATCGACATGGACGCGTTTTTCGCCTCCGTCGAGCAGCTGACCCGGCCTACGCTGCGGGGGCGTCCGGTTTTGGTGGGCGGAACCAGCGGACGCGGCGTGGTGGCAGGCGCCTCCTACGAGGCGCGCGTGTACGGTGCGCATTCGGCCATGCCGATGTACCGCGCGCAGCAGCTCGTTGGGCTACGCGCGGTAGTGGTGCAGCCGCGCCGGGTGGTCTATTCGGCGGCCTCGCGCCGGGTATTCGACATCATCGCGCAACACGTGGAAGTCGTCGAGCAACTTTCCATCGACGAGGCCTTTATGGAGCCCGCCGCCCTGCAAGGCGCGAGCGCGGATGAGGTCAAACGCTGGGCGGATGAATTGCGCGCGCTCATCCGTAAGGTGACGGGGCTGCCGTGCTCCATCGGTGCGGGTTCGGGTAAGCAATTTGCCAAGATTGGCTCAGGCGAGGCGAAACCCGATGGCACCTTCGTCATCCCGGCCGAGCGCCAGCTTGAAATGCTGCACCCGCTTGCGGTGAACAAGCTATGGGGAGTCGGCCCAGTGACCGGCGCGAAGCTGAATTCCATTGGGGTGGAAACCATTGGGCAGCTCGCGGCGATGACGCGCAAGGAAGTGGAGATTTCTATCGGCAGCGTGGTAGGTCTGCAGCTGTGGCAGCTGGCCCGCGGTATTGATGACCGAGAGGTAGCGCCGCGCGCTATTTCTAAGCAGATTTCCACCGAGCACACCTACCCGAAGGATCTGCTAACCGTGCCGGAGGTCGATGCAGCTATAGCCCGCGCGGCGGAGGACGCGCACCGCCGGCTGCTTAAGGATGGGCGTGGCGCACGCACCGTGACGGTGAAGCTGCGCATGGCGGACTTTCACATTGAGTCACGCTCAACTACCTTGCCGTACGCGACTGACGACGCCGCCGTGCTCACCGCCGCCGCCTTCAAGCTCGCCCGCTATCCCGATGAGCTCGGGCCCATTCGCCTAGTGGGAGTGAGCTATTCCGGGTTAGAAACCGCCCGCCAGGACGTGCTCTTCCCGGAATTGGACCGCGAAATCGTGCGGCCCGCGCCGGCAGATACGGACTATGAAACCGGAGTGAGCGACGACGTTGCGCCGCCAGTACCGACACCGACGGTGACGGTGGAAGAAGAAACCGATAACCAGTGGCACGCAACGCAAGACGTATTCCACCCCGAATACGGCCACGGCTGGATTCAGGGCGCCGGGCATGGGGTAGTGAGCGTGCGCTTTGAAACCCGTGCCACGGGGCCCGGCCGGACCAAATCTTTCGCGGCCGATGACCCCGTGCTCGTGCCGGCGGATCCGCTCGACTCGCTTGATTGGCAGGATTGGCTCACCACCGAAGACTAAGCATTTACTGTCGGAATAGCTCAGCTGGGTCGGTGCCAGTGGCCAGTGCCGCTGCCAGCAAGATTCGCGCCTGGCTCGGGCGGAAAGACCCGGCGTTAATAGCGCCCAGTTTCCCAAGGCTCGCGCCACCGCCGTCGCCGCCGTAGGCCAGCGCTGTTGGGCCGTAGGGCGTGCGGGTAGAAATGACGACGGGGAGGCCGGCGCGGAGGGCGTCGGCAAGCGCGCGGCCCATGTCCTCGCCCATATTGCCCGAGCCCATGGCCTCGATAATGAGGCCGCAGGTAGGGGAATTGGCGGCGGCATCAACCAGCAGGCGCCCAGCACCCGGATAGGCAGTGATGATCTCCACCGGATGCGGCGCCAGCGGGGCAGGAGCTAGGCGCGGCGTGGTGCCAGGGATACCCAGAGACTCGAATCCGCGCAGTTCACTAGTGTGCCGCTTGCGCGCACCGCGCGCCGGAATGCTCGCACCGCCAAAGCAGATAAACACCCCGGCGCGCCCGCTGGCTGCAAGATCGCGGGCATCGCGCAGGTTGCTAGGGCCGTCCGCCGCGGGGTGATCGTAGGAACGCTGCGCCCCCGTGAGCACGATGGGCTTTGCACCGCTACAGAAAATCTCCAGTGCCAACGCGGTCTCTTCCATCGAGTCGGTGCCATGGGTGATGATTACACCGTCGATGTCCTCCCGCGACGTTTGGGCGTTAACCACCGCGATGAGCTCATCGAGGTCCGCCAAAGTGATAGAGGAGGAGTCGAGTTGCCGAAACTCCACTACCTCGGCGTCGATATCGGCGGCTAGGGTCGCGCCGGAGACGGTGGGAACAAGGGAACCATCGGCTGTGGTGGTACACGCTATTGTGCCGCCGGTGGCGATCAAAGCAATTCGGGTCATGTACCTAAGGTTAAAGAAATCTGCGTCCACGCGGCGGGCGCAATCCGGAAAAGGGTGGTGCAGCTGTAAACTGATGGGAGTTTGGAACCCACACGTGAGGAGTTAGAATTGAAATTCCGCAAGTTTAGCGCCGCGTGCCTCGCACTGACCGCGGCTACCGCCCTGGCCGCCTGCTCTTCCGACGATGAGCAGGACAATTCCGCCGCCGCCAACACCGAGGCAAAGGAATCCGCTTCCTCGGACGGCGATTCCGCCGCCCCCGCGCTGCCGTCCCCGGCCGACCTAAACGCAATTTTGGCCAAGGCCACCGACCCCAATGCCTCCGAGCAAGAAAAGACCTCCACCGTGCAAGGCGGCGAGACCGCGCCGGAAATCTTTGACACCATGGCAAAATCCAAGGCGGAATCCGGCGCTGAATTCGAGGTCGTGGATCCTGTACTGCCGGGCTATGACCCGCAGTCCGTGCTTACCACCGTGAACTTCACCACCGCTGATGGTCAGCAGCAGACCGCAGACCAGGTGGAGTTTGTGTATGAAAATGGCACCTGGAAGCTTTCCAAGGCTTGGGCTTGCACGCTTATCCAAAACACGGTGCCGCCAGAGCAAGTTCCAGAAATGTGTGCGGACACTGGCGCCGGTGCCTCCGCACCTGCCCCGGCTCCGGCCGAGGGCGACGGTGCACCCGCGGAAGGCGATGCCCCCGCTGCTGGTGCCGAGCAGGCCCCGGCAGAGGCTCCTGTAGAAGCCCCGGCCGAGTAACTAGGAAAAGTTCAGCTCCGTCAGGCTCGACTGCACCACGCGCAGCTCCGAGCCGGCGGCACCATAAATGACCTTAGTGTCGAAGGACACGTCACCGTCTACGGGCAGCGGCTTGCTCAAATCCACCGTGATGCTGCCCTTGGATTTGGTGCTGGAATCTAAAACCTTGAGCTCTTTGTTCTCCAGCTCCGTGCCTTGGGCCTGGCCTTCAAAGGACAGTGCGCCTAGCGAGGGTCGCTGTTCTACCTCTACGTTTAGTTTCACTCGGTCGCCATCGATGGAATCGACCGTATAGCGCGTGGTCTGCAG
The DNA here is from genome assembly GCF_022347325.1 of Corynebacterium nasorum. Lineage (NCBI taxonomy): Bacteria > Bacillati > Actinomycetota > Actinomycetes > Mycobacteriales > Corynebacteriaceae > Corynebacterium > Corynebacterium nasorum. The sequence continues at coordinate 329,751 of NZ_JAKRDU010000001.1, read as the reverse complement.
CAGGGTAGACTCGCCGGTCACGCGCGAATCCACCGACCAGCTCGCGCCCTTGCCCACCTCCTCGGTAGGGAAAACTACGGGTAGGGCCGTCAGCTTCATAATCGCCTGTTCGACGGAGCCGCGGGCATCATCCGTGGCATTCTGGGGCGCAGCTAGGCGCAGCGAATTCATCTGGCCGGTGTCCTGGCCACGCCAACCAAATTGGAATCCCTCCGCCGAGGAGACGTCTTTATCTCCGGTAGATTCTGCAGTTCCGGCCGTGACGAAGGCATTGCGGCTGGCTGGTAGCTGGTCTTCGACGTCCTCGCTGGCCTTTTCTACCTTGGCCGATAGCGGCAGGGTAGTAGTGGTGGAATCGACGTCGGAGGCCTGAAACTTCTCAGCTGCGGACTTTTTGAGCAGGTCCTGCGCAAAGCCCTCGGTAACGCGGTAGTTTAGGTCCTGCGTGGAGTCGATATCGCGGTATTCCAGGAGTTTTTTCTCTCCGGTTCCGGGATTGTCCACGGTGACGCGTGGGGCGTCGATAGTCAGGCCTACGGGTTGTTCCACCGCCGGGCCTGGCTTTTCAGAGGAACACGCCGTAAGCGCTACGGCGGCTGTGGTCAGGGCTGCAAAAACTTTGACTCGAAACACGCTTACCAAAATACCGGACGCTCCCGTTTAGAATAGACCGGGTGAGTCAAAAACGAAGGAGCAAGACAGGACTTATTGCCGCAGTAGTCATTGCCGTGGCGCTGGTGGATCAAGCCGTGAAGCAAGTAATGCTCTCCATCCTTAACGAGGGCGAACCCCTGCCGGTGATTGGGGACTGGTTCCGTTTTACGCTGCTTTTTAATCCTGGTGCCGCCTTTTCCATGGGCGGGGAGGGATCTACGTGGCTGTTTACTACCATCCAATTGGTCTTTGTGCTCGGCGTGGCCGTAGCCGCCCCGCGCATTACCCACTCCGGTCAGGCAGTAGGCCTAGCGCTCATTGCTGGCGGTGCGCTGGGTAATTTTGCCGACCGCATCTTCCGCGCCCCCGGCTTCTGGTTCGGGCACGTGGTGGACTATATTTCGGTTGGCTCTTTCGCCGTGTTCAATATCGCAGATGCGGCTATCACCTGCGGAGTGGTGCTTTTCATTATCACCATGGTGCTGGAGGAAAGGAAGGCCGAGCATGAATAGGCAGATGCGCAGCTTCCCCATCCCCGAAGGGCTAGAAGGCATGCGTGCCGACGCCGCCCTGGCCAAGCTCCTTGGCCTCTCCCGCAGCGCCACCGCGCAGCTATGTGCCGAAGGCAGCGTCACCATCGATTCCCAGGAGCTGGGCAAGTCCGAGCGTTTGATTTCCGGCAACGTGGTCTCCGTGCTTTTGCCGGAGCCAGAAAAGCCGCTGCTGCCGCGCGAAGAGCTGGTCGAGGGCATGGACGTGCTCTACAGCGATGCCGATATCATCTGCGTGCATAAGCCGGTGGGCGTGGCCGCGCACCCCAGCGTGGGTTGGGACGGGCCGACGGTGATCGGCGGGCTGCGCGCGGCCGGCTATACCGTGGCTTCGTCCGGGCCGACCGAGCGCCAGGGAATCGTGCACCGCCTCGATGTGGGTACATCTGGCGTGATGGTCGTGGCTTCCTCGGAGCGCGCCTACTCTGCGCTCAAGCATGCCTTTAAGTACCGCAGCGTGAAAAAGACCTACCACGCCGTGGTTCAAGGCCTGCCAGATCCCATCGAGGGCACCATCGATGCCCCCATCGGCCGCCATCCCAAGTCGGGCTGGAAATTCGCCGTGCTTGATGACGGCAAAGCTGCCGTTACCCACTACAGCCTTATCGAGGCCTTCCGCGAGGCCAGCCTCATCGAAGTGCACCTGGAGACTGGCCGCACCCACCAAATCCGCGTCCACATGTCTGCCACCGGGCACCCGTGCGTGGGCGATCCCATGTACGGCTCCGATCCGAACCTGGCCAAGCGCCTTGGACTCGAGCGGCAGTGGCTCCACGCGGTAAAACTCGGCTTTACCCACCCCGGCACCGGCAAATGGTTCGAGATTCAGGCACCGTATCCAGCCGACCTCGACCATGCCTTGGAGGTGCTGCGGGGATGAGGGAGGTCTACCGGCGGCGTCGGCTAGCGGCGTTGGCGGTGCTCGCGGTGCTTTTTCTGGCAGTGCTCGCGCTCTTCGGCGCGTTGGGGACCCAGGCTACCTCGCAGGTGCAAGGAGACCAGCTAGGCCCCGATGGGGAAACGCGCGCGGAGTATATTGCGCGCGTGGCAGGCAGCGACATTCCCAATGAGCCTGCCTACGCCCTGGTTACCTTCGACGAGGATCTACCGCCCGTAGCCGCCGCGGCCGCCGTTGCAGCGGCCCCGCGCATGGATGCCATCCTCATTGGCTCCACCGCCCCCATCGACGTCCCCGAACCGAGCGCTGGTGAGGACCGGGCCGCCGTCATCCAGCGCGCCTTCGACCGCATCGATGCTTCCTATGGGCAGCGGCCCAGCACGGTAAGCGCAGTTGTGGTGTGGGGATCGGGCGCCCAGCTTGCCGACGTCGCCTCCACCCCCTCCGTTGCCGCCGTCGAACCCGCGCCTGCCGACGCCGCCTGGGGCAGCTTCGCTATCCGCCCTCCCAGCTAATTTCGCCTTCTGTGCTCCCGCAGCGCGCAGTGCCCCCGCAGCGCTTTTAGCATCAGGGGCATGGAACATATACGGGCCTATATCGCGGCACTGAACTCGGCAATGGATATCCTCGCCGAGGCCGCCGCCGTTTCTGCTGCCGACCTTGCCGCCGCCGGCATGCCCGATGCCGCAGCGGACAATATTGCCCAGCTCGCGCAGGTCTACTTCGGCCCCACCAGCTTTCGCCGCCGCCAACGGCGCGCGGTGGATGGGGCGCGGCGTAACAGGCATTCACTGCCGACGCTGGAGGTTATCGAAAAGCATGCGCGTCGCGCGCCCACCCAAGCTCGCGCCTGGGCCCTGCGCGCCGAGCTTGCCCATATCTCTTGTGACACGCGGGAGATGGAAAAGCTCGCCCGCACAAAGCTGCGCAAGATGCGCGCGCCACGCGAGCCTAAGCCTGGCGTGCGGCTGCGGCGCCGCGCCGCCGGAAAGCCGTGGACGCTTTCTATCACCGGTCCTTCCGCGCTCATTGCGGAACTTCACCAGCATGCCGGCTCGCTTGCCGACGTCGCCTCCCTCTTCCGCACCGGTGCCTCTACCTCTACCGTGCGCACTAATGTTGTGGTGCCACTAGATAAATTGGTCGGCGTGGCCCATGGCAGTGATGATGTGGTGCTGACTATGACCAACGGCGCGCAGATAACCGGTGCCGAATTGGCCCAGCGCGCGCTGGCAGAGGAGGGGTTTGTCACCCTGCTGCATCCCGTGGAAGGTCCGGTGAATCTGTACCGCATGCGCCGCGGGGCGACCTGGAAGCAGTTTATGATGGCTGCGGCGGAAAACCCCACCTGCCCGGTTAAGGGCTGCCACAAGCCTGCCGATGAGTGCCAAGTCCACCACATATTCAGCTGGGCCGGCGGCGGGTGGACGAACGCGAAGAACCTCACCACCGCCTGCGCTTATCACAATGGCCGCAATGACGATCATCGCACCGGCCCGCCGCGCAACGGTCGCTTCGAGCGCACGGCCCACGGCGTGCGCTGGGTCAACCCCTGGGAAGAGCCCCCGCCGGATCTGGTTGACACTAGCCCTACCTAGGCGCCTGCCGCGTAGGCTAGACCTATGTTCTCGCAGCAGCCTTTTTCGCAGTGGATGCCCAACTACAAGTTTGCTTATATCGCCGCCTGGGTTGCGGCGGTGGTCTCCGGCATCGCACTGCTTACTGGCCTCGTTACTGGCGGCACCCCGATGACGCTGGTGTTTTCCGCGATCGTTTGTGCTTATGGCATCTTCCTTATCGCAGTGATGCCGCGTTGGGCGCTGAAAGACGAGGAGGAACAGGCCGCCCGACGCCGTGCTCGCGCTGCCCGCGAAGAACTCAAGCGCTCCTAGCCATGCGCACCAGGTCGACCACGTAGATTGCTACCGCTAAGCCGATAATGCCGAAGCCGATCCACCGGTGGGTCGAAAAGTGCTCGTGGGTGACGAAAAGCGCCCATAGCATTTGCATGATGGGGGTGAGGTATTGGAGCATGCCGATCGTCGATAAGCGTAGCGACCGCGCGCCCTCTGCAAAGCAGAGAAGCGGCAGCGCGGTGATTAAGCCGGCGCTTACCAAAAGCAGCGCGTGGCCGGTGCCTTCGCTAGCGAAGGTGCCTTGGCCGCTACTTTCTAGCCACAGGATGTAGCCCACCGCTAGTGGTGACATCACGAGCGCCTCCGCTGCCACCGAGACGGCCGAGGATACCCGCACCTGCTTTTTGAGCAGCCCATAAATCCCGAAGCTGAAGGCCAATAACAGCGAAATATAGGGCGCCTGGCCGGTAAAGAACGTCAAATACAGCACCGCGATGGCCGCAACTGCCACCGCGCCGGCCTGCCACGGCCGCAGCCGCTCTTTCAAAAACACCATGCCGAGGGCAACTGATACGAGGGGATTGATGAAGTACCCCAGCGCCGCATCGGCTACGTGGTTGCTATTAATCGCTACCACGTAGGTGCCCCAATTGGCCGTGATAAATACTCCCGCGGCCGCGAGCCAGCCCCACGTGCGCTTGTCCATGCGCACTAACTCACGCCATCGGCCGGCGAGGCACAAAAATCCCGTGACCAACACCGCGGTCCACAGCACGCGGTGGGCCAGGATTTCTAAAGGCGATGCCGGCAACAAGAGAGGGAAGAACGCGGGGAAAAATCCCCACATGATGTAGGCGGCCAGCGTGTAGAGCATCACAAAATAATAGCCCATTTTGACCGCCCCGCTATGATGAGCCGCATGGCCAAAAACTCCTCCTTCGTCCACCTGCACAACCACACCGAATTTTCCATGCTGGACGGCATGGCCAAGGTCGATATGCTGGCAGACGAGGTGGTCCGCCAGAAAATGCCGGCCGTAGGCATGACCGACCACGGCAATATGTACGGCTCCGATGCCTTCTACCGCCGCATGACCGGCGCCGGTATCAAGCCCATTATCGGCATCGAGGCGTATATGGCACCGGAGTCTCGCTTCAATAAAAAGCGCGTGCTGTGGGGCACACCGGACCAAAAGCGCGACGATGTTTCCGCTTCCGGCGCCTACCTCCACCAGACAATGATTGCGGAAAACGCCACCGGCCTGCGCAACCTTTTTACCCTGTCCTCGTTGGCCTCCTATGAGGGCCAGCTGGGCAAGTGGCCGCGCATGGATGCTGAGCTCATCGCGGAGCATGCTGACGGCATCATTGCCACCACCGGCTGTCCTTCGGGCGACGTCCAGACCCGCCTGCGCCTAGGCCAGTTCAATGAGGCGCTTGAGGCTGCGGCCATGTGGCAAGACATCTACGGCAAAGATAACTTCTTTTTGGAGTTGATGGACCATGGTCTGGACATCGAAAAGCGCACGCGCGATGGCCTATTAGAGATCGGCCGCAAGCTGGACCTGCCGCCGCTGGTGACCAACGACTGCCACTACGTTTTGGAATCCCAGGCGCCGGCGCACGAGGCGATGTTGTGCGTGCAGACCGGCAAGACCTTTATGGACCCTGATCGCTTCAAGTTCGGCGGCACCGGCTACTACATTAAATCGGCCGCGCAGATGCGCGAGACCTGGGACGATATGATTCCAGATGGCTGCGACAACACGCTGTGGATTGCCGAGCGCGTCCAAGACTACGGCGAGATTTGGGAAGAACACACCCACGATCGCATGCCTATTGCCGACGTCCCCGAGGGCCACACCCCAACCTCCTGGCTCACCCACGAGGTTATGGAGGGCCTGCAAGCGCGCTTCCCCGGCCAGGATGTTCCGGAGGAATACATTGAACGCGCGAAGTATGAGATTTCCGTCATTGAGATGAAGGGATACCCGTCCTACTTCCTTATCGTGGCCGAGCTCATCAAGCACGCGCGCTCGGTGGGCATTCGTGTAGGGCCAGGCCGTGGTTCGGCGGCCGGCGCGCTTGTCGCTTACGCACTGACCATTACCAATATCGACCCCCTGGAACATGATCTCCTTTTCGAGCGATTCTTGAATCCCGAGCGCCCGTCCGCTCCCGATATCGATATCGACTTCGATGACCGCCGCCGCGGCGAAATGATCACCTATGCGGCCGAGCGCTGGGGCGAGGACAAGGTGGCGCAGGTGATTACCTTCGGCACGGTGAAGACGAAGCAGGCCATTAAGGACTCCGCCAAGGTGCACTTTGGCCAGCCTGGCTTCCAGATGGCCGACCGCATCAACGCGGCGTTGCCACCTGCGATCATGGCCAAAGATATTCCGCTTAAGGGCATCACGGACCCGGATCACGAGCGTTATTCTGAGGCCACCGAGGTTCGCCAGATGGTGGAATCCGACCCGGATGTGAAAAAGATTTATGACACGGCTAGGGGCTTGGAAGGCGTCGTCAGGCAGGCGGGCGTGCACGCCTGTGCGGTGATTATGGCCTCGGTCCGCCTCATGGACCACATCCCCATGTGGAAGCGCCCGGCCGACGGCGCCTACATTACTGGTTGGGACTACCCGGCGTGTGAGGCCATCGGCCTGCTGAAGATGGACTTCCTGGGCCTGCGTAACCTCACCGTTATCGGCGATGCCATCGAAAACATCAAGCGCAACCGCGGCGAAGAAATCCACCTGGAGCAGCTGCATGCCGACGACCCCAAAGTCTCCAAGGTCTATGACCTGCTCTCGCGCGGCGATACGCTGGGCGTCTTCCAGCTCGACTCCGGCGGTATGCAAGAGCTGCTCAAACGCATGAAGCCAACCGGCTTTAAAGATATTGTCGCCTCCCTTGCGCTCTACCGCCCCGGCCCGATGGGCGTCAACGCCCACTGGGACTATGCGGATCGTAAGAACGGCCGGAAGGAAATCACCCCGATTCACCCGGAGCTGGAAGAGCCCCTGAAGGAAATCCTGGATGAGACCTACGGCCTCATCGTCTACCAGGAGCAGATCATGCGTATCTCGCAAAAAGTGGCCAACTACACGGCCGGCGAGGCAGATGGCTTCCGTAAGGCGATGGGTAAGAAAAAACCCGAAGTGTTGGCCCAGCAGTACGACAAGTTCTGGGGCGGCATGCAAGAAAACGGCTATTCAAAGTCCGCCATGGATGCGCTTTGGGGCACCATCGAGCCCTTCGCGTCCTACGCGTTTAATAAGTCCCACGCCGCGGGCTATGGCCTGGTGTCTTTCTGGACGGCCTACCTCAAGGCCTACTACGCACCGGAATACATGGCCGCGCTGTTGACTTCGGTGGGCGATAAGAAAGACAAGTCTGCCATCTACCTTTCGGACTGCCGCCACCTGGGCATTAAGGTGCTCCCGCCTTCCGTCAACGAATCCGAAGAAGACTTCCAGGCGGTGGGAGAGGATATCCGCTTCGGCATGGGCGCTATCCGCAACGTCGGCTCGGAAGTGGTGGAATCCATCATTAAGTCGCGCCACGACAAGGGCGCGTTTACCTCGTTTGGTGACTACCTGGACAAGATCGAGCTGACCGCCTGCACTAAGCGCGTAACAGAAGCGCTCATCAAGGCCGGTGCCTTCGATGACTTGAACCACCCGCGCAAGGGTCTCATGCTCATTCATGAAGACGCGGTGGATGCGGTGCAAACCACCAAGAAGGCCGCTGATAAGGGCCAGTTCGATCTTTTCGCCGGAATCGGCGGAGGAGAAGATAACGAGGTCGCCAATGCCTTTGCCATGGATATCCCAGAAGATGAGTGGGACCGAAAGCACGAGCTTGCCCTCGAACGCGAGATGCTTGGCTTGTACGTGTCCGGCCACCCGCTCGATGGCTTCGAAGAGGCGCTGGCCGCGCAAACGGATACCCCGCTGACTAAGATCCTCAACGATGAGGTGCGCAACGGCCAAGAGCTCATCATCGGTGGCATCATCTCGGGCGTGGACCGCCGCTTCTCCAAGCGCGATGGCTCCCCATGGGCCATTGTCACGGTGGAAGACCACAACGGCGCACAGGTGGAAATCTTAGTATTCAACAAGGTCTACTCTCTCGTCGCCCCGCAGATTGTGGAGGACAACATCATCTTGGCGCGCGTGAACGTCAAGATTCGCGATGAGCGGCGTTCCCTGTTCTGCTCCGATATTCGCGTTCCGGACCTCGGCCCGGGCGGGGGTGCGGGCCTGCCGCTGCGCCTGACTATGCGCACGGACCAGTGCACCATGGAAAATATTGCCCGGCTCAAGCAGGTTCTGCTCAAAAACCAGGGCGAGTCGGACGTGTATCTCGAGCTTGTCGACGGCTCCGAGTCCACCATCATGATCCTCGGCGACCACCTGCGCGTGGAACGCTCCGGCAACCTCATGGGCGATCTCAAAGCCACCATGGGCGCGGGCATCTTAGGCTGAATCTAATTTCGGTGGCCGGCTACCCCCTCCACCAATATAGACAGCACAGTCTATTTTTGATGGAGGAAACCTGATGGTTGCTAAGATTCGCACCACCCATGTCGGCTCGCTGCCGCGCACCCCGGAGCTCCTGGAGGCCAACCTGAAGCGCGGGGAGCTGCCGGCCGCGGAGTTCCAGGGGATTTTGGAGGCTGCGGTGGCGGACGTCGTCAAGCGGCAGCTTGATCTGGGCCTCGATATCATTAACGAGGGCGAATACGGCCATATCACCTCGGGCGCTGTGGACTATGGCGCATGGTGGAATTACTCATTTAGCCGCCTAGGCGGGCTGACGATGACGGATACCGACCGCTGGGAATCGGCTGAGGTAGTGCGCTCCAAACCGGGGGAGCCGCGGCTGACGTCGTTCATTGATCGCCGCGACCGCGCGCTGTTTTCGGAGGCCTACAATGACCCGGATTCTGGCATCTTCACCGGCCGAGCCAAGGTGGCAAACCCAGAATTTACCGGCCCGGTAACCTACATTGGACAAGATGAGGTCGCCGCCGATGTCCGCCTGCTTGCCGACGCCCTACCTTCCGGCACCCCAGGCTTCATCGCCGCCCTTTCCCCCGGTTCGGCTGCGCGCCTTAACAATCGTTACTACGACGATGAGCACCAGCTGCTTGCCGACGTCGGCCGTGCCATGCGCACTGAATACCAAGCCATCACCGATGCCGGGCTCACTGTGCAATTCGATGCACCCGACCTGGCCGAGGCCTGGGACCAAATCAACCCGGAGCCAACCGTAGAGGACTTCCGTGGCTTCATTCGTGAGCGCATCGACGTCCTTAATGATTCCATCGCCGGCCTGCCCAAGGAACAAACGCGCCTGCACATCTGCTGGGGCTCCTGGCACGGCCCGCACGTAACCGACGTCCCATTTGCAGATATCATCGAGGAAATTTTGCGGGCCGAGGTCGGCGGATTCTCTTTCGAAGCCGCGTCACCGCGTCACGCGCACGAATGGCGCGTGTGGCAGGACCACGCGCTGCCGGAAGGCACCGTGATTTACCCAGGCGTGGTTTCGCACTCCACCAACGCGGTAGAGCATCCGCGCCTCGTGGCAGATCGCATCATCCAATTCGCCGAGGTAGTAGGCCCTGAAAATGTTATCGCGTCGACCGATTGCGGTTTGGGCGGTCGCCTGCACCCCCAGATTGCGTGGGCGAAGCTGCAATCTTTGGTAGAAGGCGCTGACATCGCTACCCGCGAACTGTTCTAAAACGCCGAAAGCCGCTCCGAAACTCCGGAGCGGCTTAATCTGTGGCGTTTAGAAGCGCACGCCCAGCTGCTTGAGGGCGTTCTTCATCGGCTCCAGCACAGCCGGGTTTACCGTGGCAACCATGTTGAAGGCCTGCAGCAGCGCAGCCACGAGGCTGGCGGCCACGGTCACCCAGCTCGTGACCTCGAGGAACTTTTCGGGGGTGGAAGAGCCCCAAATAGGCAGACGCTCAAGTGCCTCGATCTGGTGCTGCTCCGCCTCCTTGGCGACGCAGTCCGGCTCCTTGGGCATTCCGGAAGAACCGTAGCCATTGGCAAGGCCCTACATAAGCTCCTGCGGGGTGCGAGCGGAAGATCCGAGCTCGCCGCTCTTGATCTTTTTGAGGTGCTCTTCCTTGTCCTTGTCGACCTCGGCCTGGCACTCAGCCGAAAGTTGCTTTGGCTGCTCTTCTGCGGCAGAAGCGGTAGCTGGTGCGACGAGGCCTGCTGCCACGGCGGTGGCGGCCAGGCCAACGGGGCGCGCGGACACAGAGTTAATCTCCCTGTTACCACCAGCGGAGATGGCGCCGATCTTGTGCGGGTGGGAGGGATCGGAACCATCTAAGATATCGACCTCGCCGGAGCGCGCATTGACGGTGAGGATGCGCTGGGACGCGGCGTGATAAGCGACGATTTCGGCGGCCGATTTGCCCAGCACACCCGATTCATGAGAACCGATGGGGTTAAGCTGCAGCGCAGCGGTGGGCGCGGAATGCTCCAGCACGTTACCACGACGTGGGCATGCGCGGCAGGGGAGCAGGCGAGGACGAGCGAGGAGGTAACGCAGAGAGAGATGCGTTTGAGCATAGATATTCCTTTCTTGTGGTTATGTCCACTATTGCCTACGTAGGTAACGGTGCAACTAAAGGCCAGTGAATTTCCAGCGAATGGGTAGACTGTCAAGACATGACTGATTCGACCATCCATGCATCCGATATCCAGCAGGCTCAGGCACGGATTAGCTCGGAAATCGCCCCGACTCCGCTGCAGTATTGCGCCCGGCTTTCGGCCGAGACGGGCTGCGAGGTCTACCTCAAGCGGGAGGATCTGCAGGACGTGCGCTCCTATAAGATTCGTGGCGCGTTAAACGGGATGTCGAATCTGCCGCAAGAGCAGCGGCACCGGGGAATTGTTACGGCCTCGGCCGGCAATCATGCGCAGGGCGTGGCTTATGCCTGCCGCACAATGGGAATCGCCGGCAAGATTTTTGTGCCAGAGCCCACGCCAATGCAAAAGCGCGACCGCATCCTGGTTCACGGCGGCGACCAAGTAGAACTGGTGGTAGTTGGTTCCAACTTCGATGAGGCAGCCGCAGCCGCGCATGCCGACGCCGCCGAGCGCGACGCCGCCTTCATCGAGCCCTTCGACGCCCGCGATACCATCACCGGGCAGGGCACCGTAGCCGCAGAGGTTCTCGCGCAGCTTTCGGCCAAGGGCAAGTCGCCCGATGCCGTTGTCGTTCCCGTAGGAGGCGGTGGCCTGATTTCTGGCATCACCTCCTATCTGGCGGATATGGCACCGGATACTCGGGTGGTGGGCATGGAGCCGGAAGGGGCGGCGTCGCTAAGAGCGGCATTTGACCACGGGGGCCCAGTCACGCTGGATGCGGTCGACCCCTTCGTTGATGGCGCGGCCGTAAAGCGCTTGGGCGCGCTGCCCTATGAGATTTTGGACGCCAATCGCGAGCGCCTGAGCTTTGACACCGTGTCCGAAGGCGCGGTGTGCACGGACTTGCTCAACCTGTATCAAAATGAGGGCATCATTGCCGAGCCGGCCGGTGCATTGTCGGTGGCGGGCCTGCACCAGCTGGACCTGAAACCGGGCTCGACGGTGGTGTGCGTGATTTCCGGCGGCAATAATGACGTGCTGCGCTATGCGGAAATCATGGAGCGCTCCCTAGTCCACCGGGGGCTCAAGCATTACTTCCTGGTGAACTTCCCGCAGGAGCCCGGGCAGCTGCGCCACTTTTTACACGAGATTTTGGGTCCGACCGATGACATCACACTCTTTGAGTATCTCAAGCGCAATAACCGGGAAACCGGTGCGGCGCTAGTGGGCCTGCAGCTTAGCCGCGCCGAGGATCTCGACGGCCTGCTGCAACGCATGGGTGAATCCAAGATTTCGGTGCAGTACCTCAAGCCCGGTACTCCCGAGTATGAATTCCTCGTAGCCTAATGCAGAATTCTTATCGTCGCCCAGTAGGCCAGGTTGAACACGACATTGAAATCAAGCGTTCCCGATTTATTACTTTGATCGGCCGCGTCACCAATGAGGAAGAGGCCCGCGCGTTTATCGACGCCGCCCGCACCCGCTTTCCCGACGCCCGTCACCATTGCTCCGCCTACGTCTATCACGTCGACGGCGCAAACCCGGTGGAGCGCTCCTCCGATGATGGCGAGCCCTCCGGCACTGCCGGAAAACCCATGCTGGATGTGGTCAAAGGCTCCGGCATGCTCGATGTCTGCGCAGTGGTAGTGCGCTACTTCGGTGGCATCAAGCTAGGCGCCGGCGGCCTTGTGCATGCCTATGGTGGCGCGGTGAGTGAGGCCATGGAAAAGGTGCGTGCGGTAACCCGGGCGCGCCGGGAGCTCTATGCCGTGGAGTGCCCACATGCAACGGCCGGGCGAGTGGAGGCGGACCTGCGCGGGCGCGGTTATGAGATAACCGATACCGCCTACGCGGCCGCAGTAACCTTTACCGTGGCCGTGCGCCCAGGCGGGCTGGAAGAGCTGGAAGCAACGCTGGCAGCGATCTCGCAGGGCCAGCTCGCGGCGGCAGAAGCTGGCAGCGCGTGGGTTGAGGTAGGATCCTGAACATGAGTATGCAGCAGCGACCGAATAACCCCATTGCGCAGCGCAAGCAGCAGGTGCGCAAGCACTCCCGCAACGCCGTTGTGTGCGTGGCTGGCGGCCTCGGCGTGGGCGCAGTGCTGGGTGCGCTATCGGCTAGTTTCTGGGCCTGGATGTTGGTGGGCGCCATCGTCGCCGTAGTCGGTGGCGGCTATAACTGGCTGAAGATCCAGAAAATCGTCAACGAGAACCACAACCAGTATTAGATGCCGGCACCGCAACCTAGCGGCCGCCCAGTCCGGATTGATGCCTGGGTGTGGGCCGTGCGCATGTTTAAGACCCGTTCGGCGGCCGCGACGGCCGTGCGCGCCGGGCATGTCAAGATAAATGGCGAGGCTGTCAAGCCCTCCCAGCAGGTGGTGCCGGGCGACCGTGTGCGCGTGTGGCGCAATCACCACGAGCATGACCTTGAGGTCTTAGCGACTGTGGCCAAGCGCGTGGGCGCACCCGTGGCGCGTACGTGCTACACGGACCATGCGCCGCCGCCTCCACCCAAGGAGTTTATGCCGTCGGTACCCGTGCGCCCACGCGGGGCGGGCCGACCGACGAAGAAGGAACGACGCGATATGGAGAAATTCCGCGGCGGTTTCCGATAATCAGCCGAAACTAGTGGGCAGCGCGCAAAGCTTTCAGGCGCGCACTAAGCCGACGCTTGCGGCCCGGGCGGTCGCCGGATTCGGCGGTGGCCTCGATATGCTGCTTGCCAAATTTGTTGAGCAGCAAGTCGTCGATAAGCCGCACCTGGCCGGGACGAAAGCGGTAGCGCATGGCGTCGTGGACGTGGGCAATGGCAGTATCGTCAAGCAGCTGCTCGAGCTGGCTCAAGTGGCGCACGCCGTTTTGCTCCAATAACTCCGCCAAGAATCGGTAGTGCTCCGAGCGCGAGAGCGGGAAACGGTTGCCCAGGATAATGGCCAGCACGCCCGGTAGGGTCTCGGCGGTAAGCTCGACGTCGCGATCGGTTTCCGTACCTGGGGCCTTGAGTGCAGCAATCTCGTCGAATTGCTGGTCCGCAAGCTCGATAAGCCCCGCGGCCAAGGTAAAGAGGCGGTCCACTTCAGGTGAGGGCGGGTTGGGCCCTTGCTTGTAGCGGATATCGTGCTCAAACTCTGCCCATGCGTGCTGCAGAACGGTGCGAATCTGCACTTCAAAGGTCCAACCTACGTAGTTCGCGAGCTCTTCCATTGCGGCAGCGCTATCTTCGGTCACGGTGAGCACGAGGTGGTGGGAGCCGTAGCCAAAGCCGCCGGAAATGCGGGTCTCGGCTGCTTTATCAACGGAACGCTCGACTTTAAACGATTCACCAAAAACGCTCAGCGCTTCTGGAATCGCGGTGGAGTGAAACAGCGTGACCCGCACCCCCATCACATCGTGGATCTCCTGCCACGGCTGGGGGTAGACAAAATCGCCGTTCTCGCGTCGCTTTTTGGCCTTTGCCTTTAGCGAGGGCCAAGTCTTGACGCGGGTGGAAACGCGGTCGAAGATGATGCCGGCGTCATTGAGGAGATCCTCGATGGCGGTGCGGAAGTCCCCCGCAGCGGTGGGGTGGTTGCGCGCCCAGTCGTGGTACTGGTTGCTTAGCCGCGACATCCTACTTTCCGGCATGGTGCTCCTTTCATAACTCCCGCGGGAATCCGTTAGACCATACTAGCGGGCGCGGGTGGAGCACGGTGCGATGGTAGGGCACGCGCGCGACGGCATCGGCAGCCAGCTGGCAGGCATAGGTGTCCGGCAGGCGGGCAAAAACGAAGAGGGTGGCGGAGTCTGGGACAAGGTAGGTCAGCGAGTGCGAACGCAGGAGGCGGCGCATGTGCTTGTCCAGCACAGTAAATGTTTCTGGGTGAGCGATCCAGGAGGAAATCGGTGCGCCGTGGGAGCGAACCTGTAGGCCCCCGAGGTGGGAGGCGGAAGGGAGCTCGCAGGCAGCCGGACGAGTCCAGAAACGCAGTCCCTGCGAATCGAGGGCGGCGCGTTGCAGGTTATGTGAGGCGTGGTTCCACGCCCGGCGCGTGGAAATGTCCATGTCTGCCAAGCCGCGGTGGCTTAGTCGGCGAAAGCTACGCTTGCCTGGAAAGACAAGCGCCATGGACAGGCTGGGGGAGAGCTGGATGGTGGCAAGGGAATCGCAAAAGCCGTCGTCGGAAAGCCGCTGTTCTTTCAGCCAGGAACGGGCAAAGAGGGCAGGCAGCAGGTTTGCGGTGGTAGGACGCGGCGAACGCAGGGCGACGGTCACGACGGGGCTCTCCAGTGGGGTAGGGTGCAGTCGCCTTTATTGGACTGGAGAAACCGCCGTTTGGTTCCCGGGAAAATTAAAAGGGCGGCTCGGCGTCGAGTTGGAGTTCGGCAAAGAGCTTATCGGCCGGCCAGATGTCGATTTTTTGGCCCTTGGCCTGCAGTTCCTCCGCACGCTTTTCCTTGGAGGTTTTCTTGGCCCATTCGCCCACGATAAGCAGCGTGGTCTTTTTGGTGACGTTTTTGGCTACCTGGCCGCCGCGCTCGGCGATGCCCTGCCACAGCACCCCCTTGTCATAGGGCTCGAAATCACCGGTGAGGGTGACATGCTTGCCATAAAGTGCGCCTTCCGGATCAGCGTCTGGATTGGGCTCGGGGATAGTATCCGGCGTGGCGACAGACTGCCAGGGGGCGGGGCCACCGGACTTCTTTTTTGCCGAGCCGGCCGCACGGGTTTGGTCGCGGAAGTCGGTGCCTGCGCCGAGGTCGGCGCCGGAGGTCGGGGCCGTGTGGGCGCGCAGGACGGGAAGGACGGCCGTGGACTCGAGGCGGCCAAGGGTGAACTCGCGGGCGGTGAATAGATCGCGGATGCTGCCGGTGTGTCCGAAGCGCTCTGCCAAGCGGGCGATGATTTCGCCGGCTGCGCGGGCATCTTCGGTGGCGTCGTGATGGCTAAAATCCGGAGCGGAAAGGTGGGCTGCGACGGTGGGCAGCTTGTGATTGCGCACCGAAATTACCTTGGCTTTAGAGGCGTCGCGGGCTAGCGCGAGGGAGCATGCCAGCGGCACCGTGGGTACCTCGGCGCCGGAGGCAAGCAGGCCGGAGCGCAGTGCGGTGGAATCGAATTGGGCGTTGTGTGCGACAAGTACGTCGCCGCCGAGGAAGTCGAAGAGCTCCTTGGCGACGTCGGCAAAAGCTGGCGCCCCTTCCACATCGCTCGCGGTTATGCCGTGGATGGAGACGTTGATATCCGCAAAGTGCTCTAGGCCCGGCGGAGGGGTGCACAGCCAGGAACGGGAGTCGGTCTCTTGGCCATCGCGGAAGCGAACCGCGCCGATTTGGCAGATAGAGCCCCAGTTATCATTGGCCGTTTCTACATCCACGGCGGTGAAATCGAGCCCCGGGATGGTGGCGGTGGCGGAGGGGGCCTCGCCGCGCTGGGCGGCGGCGATGGCGCGGGCGACGGCCTGCGGGTCTTGGTGCGGGGCGAAAGCGATGGAACCGGCGGCGCCAAGGTCGAGGGCGCCAAAGCCGGTGGCGGTCGGTTCATTCACGCGCACAGTGTCGATGGAATCGAGCGGGATATCCTGCGTGGCGGGGGCGCCAAGACTGGTGGCCAGCAGCGTGCGGTGGAGCACGAGTTTATCCGCTGTGACATCGATGAGTACGCCGTGCGCGGGAAATGACACGAGGGGCCTTTCTCTAGGAGTCAAAAACGGGCGGCTCAACCTGACGCAAGATCAGCGTTGAACGCGGTTGCACCGTGATCGTACCCTCTGCCTCAATGAGGGTTTCCTCCGCGGGGTAGCCGCCGGAATCGGCGGTATCGACCATCAGCCGCCAGGTGGCGCCGAGATCCTTGGTAGGCAGGGTGAACTCGATTTCGCCGTCGTGGGAGTTGAATATCATGATGAAGGAATCATCGGTGATACGTTCGCCGCGGGAGGTGGTCTCCGTGATGGCATTGCCATTGAGGTAGACCATAAGAGCGCGGCCGAAATCGTGGTCCCAGTCGTCTTGGGTCATCAGGCGACCAGAGGGGACCAGCCAGGCGATATCGCGTTCTTTTACATCCGCTCCTAGCGGGCCACCGGCCAAGAAGCGTTTGCGGCGGAATACGGGGTGGCGGTTGCGAATGGCCAGCACGCGCTTGGTAAATCCCAGCATCGCGGCGGACTTTTCCTCTTTCAGCATGGACCAGTCCATCCATGCCAGCTCGTTGTCCTGGCAGTAGACGTTATTATTTCCGTCTTGGGTGCGGCCGAACTCATCGCCGTGCGAGAGCATCGGAGTGCCTTGGGAGAGTAGGAGAGTGGTCAGGAAATTGCGTACTTGGCGGCGGCGCAGCTTGCGGATTTCTTCGTTATCGGTGGGGCCTTCTTCACCGCAGTTCCAGGAGCGGTTGAAGGACTCGCCGTCGCGGTTGTCCTCGCCATTGGCCTCGTTGTGCTTGTCGTTATAGGACACGAGGTCGCGCAGAGTAAAGCCATCGTGGGCGGTGATGAAGTTGATAGAAGCGGTGGGGCGGCGGTCATTCTCGGCATAAAGATCCGAAGAGCCGGTCAGTCGGGAGGCGAATTCACCCAGGGTAGCGGGCTCACCGCGCCAGAAATCGCGGACGGTATCGCGGTACTTGCCGTTCCATTCGCTCCAAATAGGTGGGAAGTTGCCTACCTGGTAGCCATCGTGGCCAATGTCCCAGGGCTCGGCGATGAGCTTGACCTGGCTGACAATGGGGTCTTGTTGGACAAGGTCGAAGAAGGTAGCGAGCTTATCGACGTCGTCAAGCTCCCGCGCCAAAGTCGCCGCCAGGTCGAAGCGGAAGCCGTCGACTCGCATCTCGGTGACCCAGTAGCGCAGGGAATCCATAATCAGCTGCAGCGAGTGTGGGTTGCGGACATTGAGGGAATTGCCGGTGCCGGTGTAGTCCATGTAGTGGGCTTCATCGCCTTCGACGAGGCGATAGTAAGCGCCATTGTCAATGCCGCGGAAGGCAATGGTGGGCCCCATGTGGTTGCCTTCGGCGGTGTGGTTATAAACCACGTCGAGGATTACCTCGATGCCTGCCTCGTGGAAGGCGCGGACCATGGTCTTGAATTCGGAGACCACCTCGCCTGGCTTTTTGGCATAGGCGTAGTCATGGTGCGGGGCGAAAAAGCCGAAGGTGTTATAGCCCCAGTAGTTGCGCAGGCCCAAGTTGCGCAGCCGATCGTCTTGCAAGAATTGGTGGACGGGCATGAGCTCGACGGTGGTGACGCCGAGCTCCTTGAAGTAGTCAATGATGGCGGGGTGCGCCATGCCGGCGTAGGTACCGCGCAGTTCTTCCGGCACGTCTGGGTGGGTCATAGTCATGCCCTTGACGTGGGTTTCGTAAATGACCTTCTCGTTGTCTGGAATGTGCGGGCGATGGTCGCTGCGCCAGTCAAAGAAAGGGTTGATGACCACGGAGAGCATGGTGTGGCCCAGCGAATCTTCTTCGTTGCGGCCGGTGCCAGGTTCTTCGGCGTGGATGTCATAGGAATATAGGGAGGCATCGCCGTCGAATTCGCCGTCGAAGGCGCGGGCATATGGATCTACGAGGAGCTTGGAAGGATCGCAGCGCAGGCCGTTTTCAGGTTCATAGGGGCCATAAACGCGGTAGCCATAGCGCTGGCCAGGGGTGACATTGGGGAGGTAGACATGCCACACATGGGCGGTGACCTCTGACATTTCTATGCGCTCTTCATTGCCTTCTTTGTCGATGAGGCAGAGCTCGACCTTGTCTGCAACCTCAGAAAATAGGGCAAAATTGGTGCCGGATCCGTCAAAGGTGGATCCCAGTGGGGTAGGTTTGCCAGGCCAGATTTGGCGGCCGTAGTGCTCGGTGGGCGTGGGGACTGCGTCCATGGCGGGAGTGTTCATGCCCACGAGCATAACCACTTTTTAGTCTCCAGTGCCGTGCGTAAGCCCAGCGTGAATAATGCGAATGCCGCGATGGAGGTCGTCGCGATAATTAGAGCCAGGAGCCTCGCCGGTGGTTTCTGCAAGCTGGCGTTGGGACTGTTCCATCAAGGTGGCACCGAGTACGAGGTGAATGGCCGATAGGGCGGCGGCGCGGTGGGTACTGTCGGCTTCATAGGCACCACGCGCTGCGGCAGAGCAAAAGACGGATAAGAGGTAGTCCCAGGCGGGGGCCTGAGGCAGGGAGAGACCGGCAATGACTACCTCAGCGCCGTCGCGGTGGGCAAGTAGCGCATCGCGCAGGCTGAGGCTGAGCTCCTCGAGCGACTCCCCAGAAACGGGGGAGATAATGTACTCAGCCAAAGCCGCAATGAGCGCCTGTTTATTGGCAATGTGCCAGTAAAGCGCGCCGGGGGCAACGCCGAGGGAGGATGCAACGCGGCGCATGGTGACGTCGCCCAGCCCATAGGTATCAAGCAAGGAAATAGCGGCGTCGATAATACTCTCGCGATTGATATGCACCTTGGTGATTGTACGGACTAGGACTAGCGGGGCGGTAGCTCACAGGTTCCTTTAATGGAGTATCAATGTCATTTCCATCGTGGTGTTGTTAGTATTGCGAAGACAAAAAGAAGCTGCCTTAAGGCGCTTCACATTCGCAAGATTGATTCAGGAGTTTTCCCTTGTCCTTTTTGACCCCTGCTAAGAAGTCTCTTATCGCAGTAGCGCTGGTTGCCCCCTTGGCGCTGGCTGCATGTGGTTCGGATGACAACAACGACGATTCTAAGAAGGCTGCCGCCACCACTGCCTCCAAGTCTTCTGAGGATAAGTCTGCAGACAAGTCCCAGGACAAAGACGCCGATAAGGACAAGGACCAAAACAAGGATAAGGATAAAGACAAGGACGGCGAAAACAAGGACGGCGCTGCTGGTGCAGAGGGCCAAGACGGCGAGGGCCCAGATCAGATGGCCAACCCGCTAAATAATGGCGAGGATCCTTTCGCTGGGGCGAAGGACATCAAGCCGATTGAAGGTGGCCAGGACGCAAATGATGCTGACAAGCAGGCCATCGAGCAGCTGGTCCGCGGTCAGCACGAAATCGATAATGTGAAGGAATACTTCAACTACATGCCGCAGCACGCCTGCCAAGCCGTGCGTGAAGGCCAGGCCAAGGAGTTTAGCCAGTACCAGCAGTACGTCGATAGCCTGCCGAACGAGTCCTTCGCTGAGTACGCCAACTCCATGCGTCAGCAGGGCGGAGGCAACGGTGAGGTAGAGAAGTTCGCTAGCCAGCTGGAGTCCATCCCGCAGTCGACCAAGCTGCAGTCTGTTAACGACATTGTGGTCAACGGTGACGATGCTTCTGCAACCGTGAGCGTGTCCAACTCTGAGGGCAATGAGACCTCTACGGTTCGCTTCCGTCGCGAGAATGGCAACTGGACCTTCTGCAACTAAATTGTCTCTTTCCCAGCGCCGCTTACCCCGCACCCTAGGTTTTGGTGCGGGGTTACTCGCGTGTGCGCTCTTGGTCTTTGGCGTGGCAGGTGCGCTGTGGGGGCTTTTCCGTCCGACGCTTGCCGGCCATGAGGTAGACGATGGTGGTTATGCCATCGAAGCGATGGGCAGCGCCCAGTTCATCGCCTTCATTACCTTTGCCCTCATTACCGGCCTACTCGGACTGCTCTTGGGCTTGGGTGCGTATCTGCGACGGCAAGAGCGGGGCTTGTCGATGCTCTTGTGGGTCGGCGTGTGCGCCTTGGCAGGCGCGGCCTCGTTTTACGTATTTGGCGGGGTCACCGCCACACATCCGCCCGAAAACCCCGGAGAGTTCGTAGAATTTGCACCGAAATTCTCCCCGGCCATCTCTTGGGCGGTGGCGCCATTTATGGCGATGTTTTCCTACTGGTCCACGGCTTTTGTGAGTTCCGATGATGATTGGTAAGCCGCGCGCCTAGGGCCATTCTACGGGGGAGGCGCCGGTAACTTCCTGCGCGATGTCATCGATTCCGTGCAGGATGTGTTTAAGGCCGCGGCCGATAGCGCTAAAGAGTTGGGGCCGCGTTAGGCCGGCGGCGGCAATGGTGGTGGCATCCATCCGCACCTGCAGGCCTTCGGCGGTGTGGTGGCAATATGCAACGGCGCCGTGATGGGCGCGATTCCAGTCATTGCAAATAAGGAATAGGCGGGTAAATTCCGCTTCCTCCAAGCTAGGGTCCCAATGTCCCTTGATGATAAGGCTGGGGCCGTTGTCTAAAGCGAAGGAAAAGAGAACATCATTGACCCACGCGTAGATAGCCGTGGCGCCGTCGCTTTGGAAGCGTTGGATTCCGATAAGCGGCAGGATTTCGGCCAGGCTATCGAGGGTAAAGGGCTCTAAGGGGGCGTCGGCAAGCGGGTCTAGCTCCGGTGAGGCTTCGCGCACGAGGCCGGGATGGGATTGGGCAAGCAAGTCCATGAGGACCTCGGCATTGTGCAGCGCCGGTAAGACAAACGCCGCGAGCTGTTCCTGGCTCGGGGAGTTATCCGCCGGCAGGTAACTATGACCGGATACGCTTACGCACTCAGGCTGGTCAAAATCAACCACTATCGCCGGTGAGAGGCAATCGTGGTTCCACTCGTTGGCCACATGCGCTAGTTCGGATATCTCACTGAGGTCCACGCCGCCGCGGGGGCTGGTGTGTAGGTGGAGTACCGGTTCTTCTAGTTGGTCTATAAAGATGAAGGTAGATCCGCCGGCTGAGTGGGGTACTAAAAGTTCGCCTGAGGGTAGCGCCCAGCAGGACAAGCCATGTTCGCGGGCGATGGCGCGGACATGCGCGAGCAGAAGGGAAGGATCACTCTCGCTCATCACTGCCACCACCTTAAAGCTGTGTTGAGTCCGAGTCTATCGTCCAAACCCGCCCCCTCGCTGGCATTTGGACATTAGGATATTGGTTTAATAATAGAAATCCGATAAGAATAATGGGAGCCGGAAATGCTTCGAACCATCGATTTGCGCGGCACAGAGCTGCGCCCTGCCCAGCTGCGGCGAGTCCTGCCACGCGGCGGCACCGACGTCGCCGCTGTAGTGGACAAAGTGGCGCCAATGGTTCATCGCGTCCGTCAAGAAGGCGCCGCGGCGGCACTGGACTACAGCGAACTTTTTGATGGCGTGCGCCCGCGCCACCTGCGGGTACCGCAAGCGGAATTGGACAAGGCCGTCGCTGGCTTAGACCCGCAGGTGCGCCGAGCAATTGAGGCCTCGATTGAGCGCGTCCGCAAGGTCCACCTCGAACAAAAGCCGACCGCACATACCACCGAACTGGCTCGGGGCGCCACGGTGACAGAGGTCTTTCGCCCCATCGAGCGCGTCGGTTTGTACGTGCCGGGAGGCAAGGCCGTCTATCCCTCGTCTGTGATCATGAACGCGGTGCCGGCGCAGGCGGCCGGCGCAGAAAGCTTAGTGGTGACCTCGCCCCCGCAAAAGGAGTTCGGCGGTCTACCGCACCCCACGGTGCTAGCTGTGTGCCAGATGCTTGGCGTGGATGAGGTGTGGGCTATAGGCGGTGGCCAGGCCATTGCGCTGATGGCCTACGGCGATGATGATGCCGAGCTTGCACCAGTAGACATGATTACGGGGCCGGGAAATATTTTCGTTACCGCAGCCAAGCGCTTGGTGCGCGGGGTAGTGGGGACAGATGCAGAAGCAGGTCCGACCGAAATTGCCATCATCGCCGATGACACCGCAAACCCCGTGTATGTGGCTTATGACCTTATCTCCCAGGCCGAGCATGATCCGATGGCAGCGAGTGTGCTTATTACGGAATCAGAAAGCCTCGCTCAGCGGGTGAACGCGGAGGTGGAGGCGCGCTACGGCGCTACCGCTCATGCGGAGCGGGCGGCCGCGGCCTTAGGCGGCGAGCAATCCGGCATTGTGGTGGTCGATTCCCTGGACGCAGCGATTGCGGTGGCTAATGCCTATGCTGCCGAGCACCTGGAGATCCACACCGCAGAACCCGGCACGGTAGCTGAGCGGATTAAGCACGCTGGTGCCATCTTTGTGGGGGACTTCGCCCCTGTGCCACTCGGGGACTACGCTGCCGGTTCCAATCACGTGCTGCCCACCTCCGGCACGGCGCGCTTTTCGGCTGGCCTGTCTACCCACACCTTTATGCGGCCGGTCAACCTCATTAATTATGACCGAGCTGCGCTGGAAGAAATTGCCCCGCAGGTCATCGCCTTCGCTGAGGCCGAGGGGCTGCCTGCCCACGGCGAAGCAATCCGCGCCCGATTCGAGGAGAACTAAATGACGCAATTGACAGATCTTCCCCTGCGCGAGGAATTGCGCGGCAAGTCCGCCTATGGTGCGCCGCAACTCACTGTGGCCTACCAACTCAATACCAATGAAAATCCCTATCCGCCCTCTCCAGCGCTCGTTGCTGATTTGGTGGCGGAGACTCAGCGCCTTGCCTCCACGCTCAATCGCTATCCGGAACGCGATGCCGTAGAGCTGCGTAAAGCCTTGGCCCATTACGTTTCCGAACAGACCGGGGTGGGGGTTAGTTATGAGCAGGTATGGGCGGCGAACGGATCGAATGAGATTTTGCAGCAGCTTCTACAGGCCTTTGGTGGTCCAGGCCGCAGCGTGCTCGGCTTTACGCCGTCTTATTCCATGCACCCCATCCTTGCGGACGGAACCTACACGCAGTTTGTGGAGTGCCCGCGGGACGAGGATTTCCGCATAGACATGGACCGGGCTCTGGCGGCCGTGGCGCGGCACCAGCCGGATATCATCTTTGTGACAACGCCGAATAACCCCACCGGCGGGGTGACTAGTCTGGACGATATTGCCGCGCTTGCCGACGCCGCGCCGGGAATCCTCATCGTCGATGAAGCCTACGGCGAATTCTCCTCTTCGCCCTCCGCAGTGACGCTGCTGGATAAATACCCCACAAAGTTGGTGGTCTCGCGCACCATGTCCAAGGCCTTCGACTTCGCCGGTGGCCGCCTTGGCTATTTTGTGGCAGATCCGGCCTTTGTAGAAGCCGTCATGTTAGTGCGACTTCCGTATCACCTGTCTGTGCTCTCCCAAGCTGCGGCGACAGTGGCGTTGCGCCATAGCGCGGATACGCTCGCCACCGTGGAAAAGATCGCCAGCGAGCGCGAGCGCGTGGCAGCTCGCTTGCGGGAACTGGGCTATACGGTCCTGCCTAGTGAATCCAATTTCCTCTTCTTCGGCCGCTTTGCTGACCAGCAGCGCGTATGGCAGCAGTTCTTGGATAAAGAAGTACTCATCCGGGATGTCGGGATTGCCGGGCACCTGCGCATGACCGTGGGCCTGCCGGAAGAAAACTCGGCCTTTTTGGCAGTAGCTGAGGACCTTGCGGATACAGTAGTAGCGGATAATCCGGCCGGAGGAGAAAGGAGCGAACCATGAGCAACCGTGTAGGACGCGCCCAGCGGTCTACCTCTGAATCGCAGATTTCCGTGGTCATCGACCTAGACGGCACGGGACGCAGCGATATTTCCACCGGCCTGCCCTTTTTCGATCATATGCTGACCTCGTTTGCCACCCACGGCAGCTTTGATCTCACCGTGCAGGCAGCGGGTGATACCGAGATCGATGCCCACCACACCGTGGAAGATACCGCCATCGTGCTCGGTACCGCACTGCGGGAAGCAGTGGGGGATAAGGCCGGCATTCGTCGTTTCGGATCCCAGCTACTGCCCATGGATGAAACGTTGGTTGAAGCGGTGGTGGATTTTTCTGGCCGCGCTTATTTCGTGATGAACGGCGAGCCAGAGCACCTGCAGTGGCACATAATTGGTGGCCACTACGCCACGGTGATTAACCGCCACTTTTTTGAAACGCTTGCTGCCCACGCTGCGATAACGCTGCACCTCAACGTGCGCTATGGGCGCGATCCGCACCACCTTACGGAGGCGGAGTTTAAAGCCGTGGCGCGTGCGCTGCGCGCTGCCGTGGAACCCGACCCCCGTCGGACTGGAATTCCTTCGACGAAGGGAGCACTCTAAAAAGCATGCATGTTATGATCTTGGTTCTTTTCCTCGTGGCAGGCATGTTAGTAGGCGGTGCATGGACTGCCTACCAACAGGGGTCGAAGGCAATGACAGTAGTAGCCTCCCTTTTGGCCGCAATTACCGTGGTAGCAGCAATTTCGTGGATGGTAGGAGCGTTTGGTAAGTGAGCAAAACCCAAGAGACTAATATTTGGAAGATCCCGGGCTATACCGCCACTATGATGGCCATTGCCGCCGCTTTCGGCGCTTGGTCCATCCTCCTTCCGGTGGTGCCGCTCGCTGTCATTGACTCCGGCGGCTCAGCTACCTTGGCAGGCTCATCCACCGGCATCTTCATGGCCTTCACCGTGCTTACACAGATCATTTCCCCGTGGCTGCTGCGCCGTTGGGGTTATCGCCGCGTGATGGCACTTTCCGCCTTTACCTTGGGCGTCCCCGCCTTCGGACATCTTTTGGGAACAGATGCTTGGGTTGTCCTACTCTTTTCCGCTTTGCGCGGGGTGGGCTTTGGCGCGCTGACCGTTTCCGAGTCTGCGCTTATTGCCGAGTTGGCACCTGTTCGCCTTTTGGGCAAGGCCACCGGCATGATCGGTGTGTTTACGGGACTAGGCCAAATGGTCTTTTTGCCCTTGGGCTTGGTCATGGCGGAAAAGCTGGGTTATGCCTCGACGTATATCACTGCCGGCATCATTGGCTTCGTGGGCTTTGGTTTGTGCTTGCGCATTCCCAAGATAAAGGTCACGCTGGCTTCTGATACCGAAGACGAGCCCAACCTAATCCGCGTTCCCACGTGGAAGCTGGTGGCAGTGCCTGCACTAGCGTTAACGACTTTCTCCATGAGCTACGGCGCCGTGTCGTCCTTCCTGCCGCCGGCGGTGCAGGAACTAGATGCAGAGCGTGGCGCCAGCCTTGCCGGCATCATGCTGTCCATCGTGGGTGGCGCGGCCATGATTTTCCGCTACTTCGCTGGCATGGTGGCAGACCGCGTGGGCACTCCCGGCCGGTTGTATATCCCCAGCCAGATCATGGCCATTGTGGGTGTGCTCGCCATCGCCGTCCCGCTCTACCTCGACGGCTCCGTGTGGTGGCTTGTGCTGGGTGCCTTCCTATTCGGCGGGGCCTTTGGCATTGCCCAAAATGAAGCCCTGTTGTCGATGTTTGACCGTCTACCGCGCGAGCGTGTCTCGGAGGCTTCGGCCATTTGGAATATCTTCTATGATGGCGGCACCGGCTTGGGCTCGACCCTTTTGGGTGCGTTGGTTGCCGGCTACGGCTACGCGGGGGCGTTTGGCGCCGGTGTGGCTATCCTCGGCGTTGGCGTACTAATGACGCTGGCAGATTTTATCCTTGGGCGCACCCGCGTGAGTGAAACCAACGATATCCGAACGCGTCTGCGTCGCATGCGTAAGGTATAGCCCATGGCAAAGACGGTCGCATTATTGGATTACGGCGCGGGCAATGTGCGCTCGGCACAGCGCGCGCTGGAGCGAGTAGGCGCGGAAGTTGCCGTGACTGCGGATCCCAAAGCAGCGGTGGACGCAGACGGTCTGCTTGTCCCCGGCGTTGGCGCTTTTGACGCATGTATGCGCGGGCTAAACGCGGTTCAGGGGCCAAGGGTCATCGGCCAGCGCCTGGCAGGGGAGCGGCCAGTGCTGGGTATTTGCGTAGGTATGCAGGTGCTTTTCGACGTCGGGGTGGAGCACAACATCAATTCCACCGGCTGCGGCGAGTGGCCCGGCACCGTTGAAAAACTTCACTCTACAGTCCTGCCGCATATGGGGTGGAATACCGTTGCGGTTCCCGTCGGCAGCGATATGTTTGCAGGCTTGTCCGAAGACGAGCGGTTCTATTTTGTGCATTCCTATGGCGTCCGCCGCTGGGAGTTGGAAACGGAAATCACCCGTCCACCCTTGGTCAGCTGGGCCGAGCACGCGGGTGATAGGTTTGTCGCGGCGGTGGAAAATGGCGCTTTGTGGGCGACCCAATTCCACCCGGAAAAATCCGGGGACGCTGGCGCACAGCTTTTGGAAAACTGGATGCGCACGCTCTAGGTAGGATGATGACTATGACTTTTACCCTTTTGCCCGCAGTTGATGTCTCTCAAGGTCAAGCGGTGCGCTTGGACAAAGGCGAAGCAGGCACCGAAACCTCCTACGGCGCGCCGCGCGATGCCGCATTGAAGTGGCAGTCCCACGGCGCGCAATGGCTGCATTTTGTGGACTTGGATGCGGCATTCGGCCGCGGTTCCAACCACGAGCAGATGGCGAATATCACCGCAGAGCTGGGCATAAACGTGGAACTTAGTGGCGGCATCCGAGACGATGCCGCAGTAGAGCAAGCACTGGCTACCGGCGCGCAGCGCATTAATATTGGCACCGCTGCTCTTGAACAGCCGGAATGGATAGAAGATATCCTTGCGCGCTATGGCGATAAGGTTGCCGTGGATCTCGCCGTGCGCGAGGAAGGCGGCGAGTGGCGCACTGCGGGCAATGGTTGGGTTTCCGATGGCGGCGACCTGTGGGAGGTGCTCGAGCGCCTCGATGCTGCCGGATGCCAGCGCTTTGTGGTGACAGACGTATCTAAAGACGGCACGCTAAGCGGACCGAATATCGAGCTGTTGCGCGAGGTCGCCATGGCTACGGAAGCTAAAATCACCGCCTCCGGTGGTATCTCTAGCGTGGAAGACCTGCGCGAGCTTGCTCTCTATGAAAATGAGGGCATTGATTCCGCCATCATTGGAAAAGCCTTCTACGAGGGGAAATTCAGCCTCGAAGAAGCTCTCGCAGCAGTGGCCGAGGTAGAGCCGCTGCCGGCGGAAGAAACCATTGACCCGTTCGACCCTGAGGACAACTAAGCCATGATGGAACCCCGCGAGTTGGTGGCCTTCGCGGAGGCGGCCGTAGACCAAGTAGAACCCATTTTTCGTTCCGGCCTTGGTGCGCAGCCCGCCCGCTTTAAAGGGCAGGGAGATTTTGCCACCGAGGTAGATCTCGTCATCGAGCAACAGCTGCGGGATATTTTGACTCAAATGACCGGCATCCCGGTGTACGGAGAAGAATCCGGCGGCAGCGTGCTAGATACCGTGTGGGTGGTAGATCCGATTGATGGCACCGCAAATTACTCCGCTGGAAACCCTTTAGCCGGCATCTTGGTGGCGCTCATCCATAAGGGCGCACCTGTTGTAGCGGTGTCTGATTTCCCATTATTGGGGCGACGTTTGGTCACTTGCGATGGCTCTCCACTGCGCTCAGTAGGCGGGCCTGCTACTGGCTTCGGCGGTGGGGAGGACGCGATGGGCTTCGATGAAGCGCGCGGACACGTGGGCTGCTCTTCTCATCTGCCCACTGAGATCTTCCACGAGCTGCGCGAAACCGGCCTGCGCCCGCGGATGACCGGTTCAGTGGGGCTGGATAATGCCTTTGTTGCGCAGGGCGTATTTGATGGCGCGATTAACTTCTCCCCACACCCGTGGGATAACGCCGCTGGTGCACTGCAAATTCAAACCGCCGGCGGAGTAGTGACTGATCCGGAAGGAAATCCGTGGACTGCGCAGTCGCGTGGCTTGGTCGCAGGTACCCCGCAGGTCCATGCCACTATCGTGGACATCCTGTCCCGTCATAGCGGTTCCTTTCACCGCTAAGACTTCATTCTCACAAAGGAGGCGGCCGATATGGCTGTAGCCGTACGTGTTATCCCCTGCCTAGACGTGGACCAAGGCCGAGTGGTCAAGGGCGTTAACTTCGAAAACCTGCGCGATGCCGGCGACCCGGTGGAGTTGGCCGCGCGTTATGACTCCTTAGGCGCTGACGAGCTTACATTTTTGGATGTATCTGCCTCAAAGCAAGGGCGTTCAACCATGCTAGAGGTTGTACGCCGCACTGCGGACCAGGTATTTATCCCACTAACAGTTGGCGGCGGGGTACGCAGCGTCGACGACGTCCGGGAGCTACTGCGCGCCGGTGCAGATAAGGTTTCCGTAAATACGGCAGCGATTAAGAATCCGGAAGTGCTGCGCGAAATGGCCGAGGTTTTCGGGGCCCAATGCATCGTGCTGTCCGTTGATGCCCGCCGGTGCCGGGAGGAGTTTGCGCCCTCTGGTTACGAGGTCACCACGCATGGTGGCACGAAGTCGGCCGGAATAGACGCCATTGAGTGGGCTCGCCGTGGCGAGGAACTCGGAGTAGGGGAGATTCTCCTCAACTCGATGGATGGCGATGGCACCAAGCAAGGATTTGATGTGGACCTGCTGTATGCCGTGCGCGAGGCAGTGACTATTCCCATCATCGCTTCTGGCGGTGCGGGCAGCGCCGCGGATTTCCCACCGGCCGTTGCGGCCGGTGCCGATGCCGTTTTGGCCGCAAGCATTTTCCATTTTGGTGAGGTAGAAATTTGCGACGTAAAGGACACCCTAGACGCCGCAGGTTACGAGGTGCGCCGATGAGTAACCCGGCCGACTATGAACTAGATGGGGGCATCGCCAAGCAGCTCAAGCGCAATGACCAAGGCTTGGTGCCGGCCATTGCCCAGGCTGAGTCCGGTGAGGTACTGATGATGGCATGGATGGATGACCATGCTTTGGCGCATACCCTTGCCACGCGCAAGGCCACGTATTTTTCGCGCTCGCGCAATGAGTACTGGGTCAAGGGTGAGACTTCTGGCCACACCCAAGAGGTGCTGGGCGTTCGCCTTGACTGTGATGGAGATACTATCCTGCTGACCGTGCGGCAGCGTGGCGGCGCCTGCCATACCGGTGACCGCACGTGCTTTGACGCCACAGATCTCCTAGGAGGACAATCGTGAAGGCTAAACGCCTTGGACCGTTACTTATCGCTGTAGGAGCCATCGTATTGTGGCTGTCTTCCCGTGTCACGTGGGTGGTTGCTGCCAGCGAAGATGATAAGGCCGGCTCCGCCGCCAATGACATCATAGGTTCGGCATGGTCGCTAGAGATTATGGCCTTGACCCTTGTGTTGGTTGCCGGCGCCGTCGCGGGAATGGCTCTGCGCCGCATCGGTAGGCGCGTAGTGGGCATTATTTGTGCCCTCGCAGCAGCGGCCAGTGCATGGACCCCGGTTAGCTTGCTGACGGCGGGCGCGGATGCTGAGCGCGCACAGAAGATCTTGCAGGGTGCCTCGGCTAATAAGAATGCAGTAGATTCCGCGCAAATTTCTAAATGGGCCACAGTCATTTCCACCGAGGTGCATGCCTGGGGGCCGATTTTGGCCCTGGCAGGAGCGGCAATAGCCCTTTTTGGTGCGGTTATGCTAGCGCGCAACCCAGGCGAGGATAAAGTGAAGGCATCTAGCAAATACGAGACGCCGGCAGCGCGGCAAGCGAAATTGGAGGAGGATTTGGAAACCTCCTCTGATTCTGGCCGCGTGATGTGGGACGCGCTTGATAGTGATATCGATCCCACTGATATGGATAAAAATAGCCCCGTAGCCTGTGCAATTTCCGCAACTGCACGGGAGCGGGTTAACCTAAGTGTGATTTCAATCGCCCGTGGAGGGAGGTGCTGATGCCTACGCCCATTGCTGTTGACCACCTAGTAGCAGGAGTCTTAGAGGACGTCGCTGCGCGGGAGTCCCGTGTGTCGTTCCAGGAAGTAAAGGCACGCTCGCGTGACATGGAATCTCCCCGGGATGTGCGCGCAGCTCTCTTGCGCCCCGGCTGCTCCGTTATCACGGAGCTCAAGCGTGCCGTTCCCTACGGCGGTGAGATTGCACATGTTGGCTCTGCGGAGCACATGGCGCAATGGGCCCGCACCTTTGAGGACTGCGGCGTACACCTTATGGCGTGCCAGACTGATTTCCGCCGCTTCCACGGTTCTTTGGAGGACATGGCGGCTGCCCGCGCCGCGATTGATGTGCCCATGATGTCACGAGATCTCATCGTGGATCCCTACCAAATTCATGAGGCCCGCTGTTATGGGGCCGATGCTATTCCGCTGCAAGTAGAGCTGCTGGAGCAGGCTCGCTTGGAGGCGCTACTAGACCGCGTGGAATCGCTTGGTATGACCGCCATCGTCGAGGTACGCAACTGTGCGGAGGTCGACCGCGCTATTAAGGCTGCAAGTAGCGTTATTTCCATCAATGCGTGGTCTTTAGCCTCGGACGCGATTAACCGTGACGCGTTCAACGATATTGCCCCGGGCCTGCCCGAATCCATCCTGCGCATTGCAGTAGGTGGGGTAAACAACGCGCGCAACCTTTTTCACTATGCTTCCCGGGGCGCCGATGCGGTGCTCGTCGGCGAATCAGTCATGGCGGCCCAAGATCCTACAGCGTTGGCTCGGTCGTTGGTGGCCGCCGGCCAGCACCCAGCGTGCCCCGCGCGCAAATTAGAGTAATACCCCGACTAGCTGGCGGGGTGGGGGATAAGGCACACTGGCTACGTGCACACAGAAATTCTTGCAAATATTCCGTCTCCGCCGCAGGGCGTGTGGCAGGTGGGGCCACTTCCCATCCGTGCGTACGCGCTGTGCATCATCGTGGGCATTATCGTCGGCCTGCGCATGACCTTGCGCCGATATACTGCTCGCGGCGGTAACCCAGACACAGTGTGGGATGCTGCCATCGTGGTTATCCCAGCCGGCATCATTGGCGGGCGGCTCTACCACGTCATCACCGATAATCAGAAGTACTTCTGCGATGGTTGCAATCCCGCGGATGCGCTGAAGATTACCAATGGCGGCCTTGGCATCTGGGGCGCTGTTGCTCTCGGCGCGCTGGCCTTGTGGGTACTTTTCAAAGTGAAGAAGGTTCCACTCGGCCCCTTTGCTGATGCGGTGGCCCCGGGCCTGGTCCTCGCGCAGGCGATTGGGCGGCTAGGCAACTGGTTTAACCAAGAACTTTACGGGCGCCCGACCGACGTTCCATGGGCTTTAGATATTTACTACCGAGTCAATGACAACGGCGGTTATGCGCCGGTTTCCGGGCACTCCACGGGTGAGGTTATGACTTCGGTGCATCCGACCTTTCTCTACGAGCTGGTGTGGAACGTCCTTGTATGTCTATTCCTCTTGTGGGCGCACAAGGCATGGAAGTTGGGGCACGGACGAGTCTTTGCCCTCTACGTCATGGGCTATACGTTGGGCCGGTTCTTTATCGAAGGAATGCGTTCCGATGAAGCTACCCATATCTTCGGGCTGCGCGTGAATATCATCGTCTCCCTGGTGATTTTCATCATCTCTGCGGTCGTCTTTTTCTTGCTTGATAGGCGCCGCCAAGGCCCAGAATCTCCCGCAGAGGTAGATCCTAAGTATTGGGCCGAGCGCCGCGATAGTAACGGGCGTGGCGATGGTAGCGCGGTACCTGAGGGGTAGCATTCGGACTCTGCATCACCGTAGGTTCTACCCCGGTATTTCCGAATAGGTTTGATTGTGTGGGGGCTAGGGCATTTTTGAGTGTCCGTTCGGAAAATGGGGGTCCAAAATTGTGGCCGCAATCCATACGAAGGAGTAGGTTGGGGAGTGTTCAGTTTCCCCGACGGAATAGGCCAATAATGCTGGATAGAAGAACAAAGATTGTCTGTACTCTCGGCCCTGCCGTTGCTAGCGAGGATGGCATTTTGCGCCTCGTTCAAGACGGCATGGACGTAGCCCGCTTGAATATGTCTCACGGCGAGCACGCGGACCACGAGGCGAATTACAACTGGGTGCGCCAGGCTACTGATAAGACCGGCCGCGCCGTCGGTATTTTGGCGGACCTGCAGGGCCCCAAGATTCGCCTTGGCCGCTTTATTAACGGCGAGGAGCAGTGGGATAACGGTGAAATCGTCCGCATTACCGTGGACGATATCGAAGGCACCCACGACCGAGT
Organism: Corynebacterium nasorum; assembly: GCF_022347325.1. Taxonomy (NCBI): domain Bacteria; kingdom Bacillati; phylum Actinomycetota; class Actinomycetes; order Mycobacteriales; family Corynebacteriaceae; genus Corynebacterium; species Corynebacterium nasorum. The sequence goes on along the minus strand of NZ_JAKRDU010000001.1, from coordinate 297,418 downwards.
ATCTACCACTTATAAGGGCTTGGCCAAGGACGCCAAGCCGGGTGACCGCCTGCTTATCGACGACGGAAAGGTCGCCGTTGTCTGTAAGGAAGTCGACGGCAATGACGTCGTGTGTGAGGTTACCGAGGGTGGCCCAGTTTCCAATAACAAGGGCGTTTCCCTTCCTGGCATGGATATCTCCGTGCCGGCCCTGTCGGAGAAGGATATCGCTGACCTGCGCTTCGCTCTGAAGCTTGGCGTAGACCTTGTCGCGCTTTCCTTCGTTCGCTCCCCAGCTGACGTGGATAAGGTCCACGAGATTATGGATGAAGAAGGTCGCCGCGTTCCGGTTATTGCGAAGCTGGAAAAGCCGGAGGCAGTCGATGCCCTCGAGTCTATCGTGCTGGCCTTCGACGCCATCATGATTGCCCGTGGTGACCTCGGCGTTGAGGTGCCACTTGAGCGCGTGCCGCTGTTCCAGAAGCGCGCTATCCAGATTGCGCGTGAAAACGCTAAGCCGGTTATCGTGGCTACCCAGATGCTGGATTCGATGATTTCCAACCTGCGCCCGACCCGTGCAGAGGCATCCGACGTGGCCAACGCCGTGCTCGATGGTGCCGATGCTGTCATGCTCTCTGGTGAGACTTCCGTGGGCATTGACCCGCAGAACGTTGTGCGCACCATGTCCAAGATTGTGGCTAATGCTGAAGACGGCGGCAAGGTTCCACCGCTTACCCACGTTCCGCGCACCAAGCGTGGTGTGGTGTCCTACTCCGCTCGCGATATTGCAGAGCGCCTTAATGCTAAGGCCATCGTGGCCTTCACCACCTCCGGTGATACTGCCAAGCGTGTAGCCCGCCTGCATTCCCAGCTGCCGCTGTTGGCGTTTACCCCGAATCCGGCCGTGCGTTCCCAGCTGGCGTTGACCTGGGGCGCGGAGACTTTCTTGAGCCCGCACGTTAAGTCCACCGATGACATGATGGCAGCCATCGATGACGCATTGCTGGAGATGGACAAGTACGAGGAAGGCGACATGATTGTCGTCATTGCTGGTACGCCTCCAGGAATTGCCGGCAATACCAACATGATTCAGTGCCACTTGTTGGGTGAAACTAAGAAGTAATTTTCTTCGCATAAGCGCCGCGCCCCACCCCTTAACACGTTCCACGGGGCGCGGCGCTTTCGGCTATTTATACAAATGTAGATTTATATTTACCTCGAGTACACTCAGCGGTTGCTTTCCTGACATGCGGCTGCAGTACTTTTTGGTTGTTCATGTTTCAGCTTCTCTACGCATTCAAAGGACAACTGCACAATGACCTAAATCAGGCCGACTTGGCCTCAGTGGCTGCGCTTACCGCCATCTATTTTCATTTAATTGTCAATAAGCGTCGACGGGGATAGGCTGAGTGCATGGCACACGAGCACCACGACCACGATCACTCCAGCACGCCGCTGCGCGCACTCTTGATTGCGCTAGGCATTACCGGCACCGTCTTCTTCGCGGAGCTGATCGGCGGCTGGTTGGCGGGTTCGATGGCGCTGATGGCGGATGCGATGCACATGCTTTCCGACGCTGCGGGGTTGATCATCGCGGTGTTAGCGGTGTTGGTTGGGCGCCGACAAGCATCGGCTCAGGCCACGTACGGCTACCGACGAGTGGAGGTGCTTGCTGCACTGGCGAACGCAGTGATGGTGCTGGCGATCTCGGTGTGGATTGTCGTCGAGGCGGTGCGCCGCCTGCAGAGCCCGGCCGAAGTGCAGGGAAAAACGATGCTGATCATCGCGGTGATCGGCCTGGTGGCGAATGCGCTATCGGCGTGGGTTCTGCACCGGCACCGCAAATCCTCGATCAACGTGGAGGGCGCGTTCTTGCACGTGTTAGTGGATATGCTCGGCTCGGTCGCAGTAATCGTGGCCGGCATCGTGGTACTGACCACGGGGTTTGTGGCGGCGGACGTGATCGCCTCCCTAGCGATCGCGGCGATGGTGCTGCCGCGCGCCTGGCAGCTCATGCGGCTTTCGGCGAGCGTGCTGCTCGAGCAAGTCCCGGCGGACTTCGACGCCAGTGCGATCGAGCCCGCGCTGCGGCAGGTCGAGGGCGTTGCTGACATCCACGACCTGCACCTGTGGAGCCTGGACGGCGTGAACGTGCTCACGACCGTGCATATCGTGCGCGACGGCACCGTCGGCACCGGCCCGCTGTTGGATGCCGCCCAGCAGGCCCTGCGCGAACACGGTATCGAGCACTCCACCATCCAGATTGAGCACCCAGAGCACGAATCCCACGAGACGGTGTGCTGATTCCCTTCTAACCTGACTTAGGCCAATTTTTGTGCGGAAGTTCGCGGCCGGTGATTACTTGGATGGTGGCAGTGAGGTCGGGCGGGAATGGTACGGCGGCGTGAATGGTTTCGCCGCCAACGACGAGTTGAAAGCTGCGGTATTTCTTGAGTGTTCTCACGAGGCGTTTGATGAAGTGACCACTGCGGGTCTCCATCAGGTGGGTCACGGCTAGTGCCGCCATCACAATATTGAGATGTGCTGTGATCGAGTTTTGTTTCCTCGCATAGATTGGGCGTGCTTTCAGGTCTGATTTCGACATCCGATACGACATTTTCAATGTGGAATAGCCTGCGGTAATGCCCGATAACCTCCAGGGCGGGAAGAGCGGTCAGGTCGGTTTCATAGCCTTTAATTCCGGCTAGGGCTCGGTGTTTGGCAGCAAGAGCGTAGTTGACCTTCTTGTTCGGGGTGGAAAGATCGAAATAGCGGTTGCGCTTAATGGCGATTTCGCCGTCAACAGCGCGTTTGGCTTTTGCGACTTGCTCTTTGATTCCGCGCAGGCCGCGTCTGGCCCGATCATAGGAGTACTGGAAGTGGGTCACCGTATTCGGGGCTGTGTGTTTGCGCGCATCGCTTGCAGAGGCTTGTGTCCAGATCCGGCCGTGGGCGTAGGCTTCACCAGGGATTTCCCGCCGCCAGGTTTCAATCACCTCAGGCACGGTGGGGTTTCACCGACAAAATGTAGTGCAGACCTGCATCTATCAATGCTTGCTTGTTCGGAGGGTGTCAAGTTGTTTGTGTGTGGGGCTAGGTTTATAGGTATTTGTCGAAGCTGTCGGGGTAGGCCACGGCCATTTGGTTAATGGCTTGTTTCCAGCCGGAAACTCGGGTCCCTTCCATGAGTCTGCCGGTTGTCGCTGAGACTCGTTTGCCCTGCTTCGCTCTCTTGGCAGCTCGTCTGTCTTCGATATTGCAGATCATCAACCATAGCGTCTTGAGCGCTGATTCATTGTTAGTGAACTGCACCCTGTTGCGGGTAGCTTTCCGCAGTTCATTGTTGAATGATTCAATCGAATTCTTCGTGTAAATGACCTTGCTGGCTGCTGGTGGGAACTGGAGAAACGGTACGAAACGCGCCCATGCATCTTGCCAGACTTTGACTGAGCGTGGATACTCTTCTGCCAATTCAGAGGCTTCAAATTCGTCTAAGGCAGCCTTAGCTGTGGACTCGTCCGTGGCGGTGTAAATCTTTTTCAACGCGGCCGATACGCCCCGGCGATCCCTGTAGGCTACCCATCGGTTAGCGGCACGAATCAGGTGCACGATACAGGTTTGCACCATAGAGTTCGGCCAGGTTGCCTTTACTTCTTCCGGCAAGCCTTTGAACCCGTTACAGCAAACGATAAAGACGTCTTTAACCCCACGGTTAGAAAGATTGGCGCATACTTGCGCCCAGGATGAAGCGCTTTCTTCTTTGGCAATCCACGATTCCAAAAAGTGCTTGATACCGTCGAGAGCCACGCCGATTGCCATGTACGCGGACTTATTGACCACTAGGCCGCCATCGCGGATTTTAATGCGCAGCGCGTCCAGGAAAATGACCGGGTAGAACTCGTCTAGCTGGCGGTTTTGCCAGACCATGACCTCATCGAGGACGGCATCGGTGACTGCGGAAATCGTCTCATGGGAAATATCAACACGCATCGCCGTTGCCATATGGTGCTGGATGTCCCTAATTGTCATCCCACCGGCGTACAAGCTAACGGTCATGTCATCGACATCGGTCAATCTCCTCGAGCCTTTAGGGACCATAGTCAGCAAGAATGTGCCAGCCCTATCCCTCGGCACATCAACGGTAACTGGCCCGTAGTTAGAATCCACGGTCTTTGGATACGACCCGTTGCGGTGATTGTCTGTTCTAGCTGCAGCTTTAGCGCTCCTGTCGCCAGACTCGTAGCCCAGGTGGGCATCCATTTCAGCGTTGAGTCCCCTGGTAATCGAGGCTTGCAACATGCCGCGAACCAGGTCGTTGGCATCCGTTGTAGACGTGCCTAGGTCATCAATCAGCTTCGCGATTTCAGGGTTAGCAAGAAGCTTCTTTTCAATCGCATCAATCTTGGCCTTATCAGCCGGATCTCGTCTCGCCACAGTAGTCATTCTGGTCCATCTCCTCATGCAGGTTAGGTACCCACACAAACCATCAGACACTCTCTATTCCGAAGCCTCTCCGGCGGCGTGGGCCGCGCACAACAAGGACCGCGATAAGCTGCAGGACATTAGCCGTGAGATGCTCGGCAGCGCCTTCGACTTGGTCATGGCCGCTGGCCACCCGTTCTACGATAATGACCACCAGAAGGTCGATACTCCCGACTATAGCTTCATGTACGAGGACGACTACGCCAAGCTTTCCGGAGGCGAGACCGACTGGAATTACTTCGAGTCCAACGATGACTTCAAGAAGATGGCGCAAGGTGACGTCAAGCCGTAGCAGAAGTATTGGGGTATCGCGCAGGTAGGTTCCACGTTGCAGAACTCCCGCTCGGGCGAGGCAAAGGCACCGTACTCTGACCCGCTTAACGACGTCGTGGATCTTCCCACCATGACCACCGGAGCGCTCAATGCTTTGGGGCAGGATGAGGATGGTTTCTCCGTCATGATTGAAGGCGGTGCCATTGACTGGGCCGGCCACGGCAATAACCCGGTGCGCGATATCGAGGAGACCCAGGATTTCAATAAGTCGGTTGACGCCGCCATTAAGTGGGTGGAGGAAAACTCCTCGTGGGAAGATACTCTGCTCGTTGTTACCGCGGACCACGAGACTGGCTATCTCTCCGGCGCTAATGAGGTGCCGACAGAAGACACCCCTGAAGCGGACAACCGCTTCAATGCTATGGAAGGTGAAAAGGGCAAGGTTGCCCGCCACGGTTGGTACTCCGGGCAGCACACTAACCAGCTAGTGCCGTTCTTCTTCAAGGGGGCAGGCTCGGAGGACATTATGGCTCGTACCTCCGGTACCGATTCGGTGCGCGGTGAATACATCGACAACACTTTGGTGGCCAATTTGGTCTTTGACGAGTGGTGGAACGATGGCACCGATTCCGCTGGTGACCCAGAACAGCCGGGAGATACTGCTAATCCCTCGGATGGCGAAGGCAAGGACGGTAGTAGCAAGGGCTTTGCCGCAGGCCTCGCTACCGGCCTAGGAATCCTGGGGGCCGTCGTCGGTGGACTCGGCTTCCTGGCTACGCAAATGGGTGTGCTCAATATTGACTTGCAACCCATTTATGAGCAGCTAAAGCGCATGGGCCTGCGCTAAACAGAATTGAGCACAACGCCTTGCCAAAGGTCCTGCCCTCCGCCACGAAAGCGAAGGACAGGACCTTTTCTTAGCGTGAGGAAATCGGGGTGGGCTGGATCTTCCACACCTCGTTCGCGTAGTCCGCGATGGTCCGGTCAGAGGAGAAGCGGCCGGAATAGCAGATATTAAGCCATACCTTCTTAGCCCAAGCAAGGTCATCTTCCTCATAGTCCGCAGCCATGCGATCGCGGGTATCACGGTAGTCGGCAAAGTCACCGAGGACGTAGTACTGGTCTTGGGCGTGCTCGCCGTAACCATCGAGAAGTGAGGAGCGCAGGTCGCCGAAGATGCCGGTGTTTTCGGCGCCTAGGGTGCCGTCGACAAGCGCATCAAGCACGCGGGCTAAGCCTGGCACGCTCTGGTAAAGCTCGCCCGGGTTGTACTCGGCGCGCAGCGAAGGAAGCTCCTCGTTGCGAGCGCCAAAGATATAGGCGTTGTCCTCACCGACTGCCTCTACGATTTCTACGTTGGCACCATCCATGGTCCCCAAAGTCAGCGCGCCATTCATCATGAACTTCATATTGGACGTACCGGAGGCTTCTTTGCCGGCTACAGAGATCTGCTCTGAGATATCAGCGGCCGGGATGATGTGCTCGGCGGGGGAGACGTTGTAATTCTCCACGAAGACGACGCGGATGATGTCCTTGGTGGCCGGGTCATTATTGACCAGGTCTGCGATGGTGTTGATGAGCTTAATAATCGCCTTGGCGCGCTCGTAGCCCGGTGCGGCCTTCGCGCCAAAGATGAAGGTGCGCTTCGGCACAGTCTCGCCCTGGTCCTTGATGCGGAAGTAGAGGTCGAGGATGTAGAGGGCATTCATCAGCTGGCGCTTGTATTCGTGCAGGCGCTTAATCTGTACGTCAAAGATGGAAGCGGGATCAACGTCGGCGCCTTGGTGGTCTTTTACCCAGTTAGCAAAGTCGCGCTTGTTGGCCTGCTTGATGGCGATGAGTTCGCGAAGCAGGTTCTTATCCTCGGCCTTATCAGCGAGGTTAGCCAGTTGGGTGAGGTCAGTGACCCAAGCATCGGAGCCAGCCTGCTGCGTGAGCAGTTCTGCTAAGCGGGGGTTGCACATCTTGAGCCAGCGGCGCGGGGTGACGCCATTGGTCTTGTTATTGAATTTCTCCGGCCAGAGTTCGTGCCATTCGGCCAACGTATCGGCCTTGATGATTTCCGTGTGCAGGGCGGCGACACCATTGATGGAGTAGGCGGCATAGCAGGCGATCCAGGCCATATGCACGTGGCCGTTGGATACCGGCGCCATGTAGTCGATGCGGCCCTGATCCAGACCGCGGTGGGCCATATCTTCGCGGAAGCGGCGGTCGATTTCCTCCACCAACTGCCAAATGCGCCAAAACAGCTTCTGGAAGATGGACACCTCCCAGCTCTCCAGCGCCTCCGCCAGCACGGTGTGGTTGGTATAGGCGAAGGTTTCGGTGACGATCTTCCAGGCTGCATCCCAGCTCAGACCATGCTCATCGAGCAGGATGCGCAGCAGCTCCGGGATGGCAAGTACGGGGTGGGTGTCATTGAGCTGGATGGAGTTATACTTCGCAAACCCGGTGAGGTCTTCGCCGTGCTGGTCAATGTAGTTATCCACCATGGTCTGCAGGGAGGCAGAGACAAAGAAGTACTGCTGGCGCACGCGCAGTACCTTGCCCTCGTACGTGGTGTCATTGGGGTAGAGCACGCGGCAGATGTCCATAACACGCTCGCGCTCGACGATGGCCTCGGTAAAGCGCTGGGAGTTAAAGGCATCGTAATCGAAGTCATCGATGGGCTCGGACTTCCATAGGCGCAGGGTGCCTACGTTATCGGTCCCGTAGCCGGTGATAGGCATGTCATAGGGAATTGCGCGCACGTCCATGTCATCGAAGTGGACGCGGCGCTGTTCAGAGGCACGGCGAATGACAAAGTCATAGCCGTTTTCCATCCACGCATCTGGCTGTTCTTTCTGGAAGCCATTCTCAAAGGACTGTCGGAAAAGGCCGTAGCGGTAGAGAAGGCCATAGCCGGCTACGGGGTAGTCCTGAGTGACAGCGGAATCGAGGAAGCAGGCGGCAAGGCGTCCGAGGCCGCCGTTGCCGAGCGCGGCATCATGCTCGGCTTCGAGGACATCGCTCAGCTCGTGATCGGTTGCCTTGGCCGCGGTCTTGGCATCGTCAACAAGACCCAAGTTGGTGAGGTTATTGAGCAGCGCGCGTCCCTGCAGGAATTCCGCAGAGAAGTAGTGCTGTTGGCGCGTTTCCGCGTAGGCAGCACGGGTGCGCTCCCAATTATCGGCAATCTGCTCCATGACGGCACCGGAGAGGCCCGACCAGAACTTACGGTTGGAAGCGCTGTGCGGGCTCACGCCAGAGGCCGCGCGGACATGGGAGGGAACAGTGGATTCGAAAGCAGAATGCCGTGGCTGGCTCATTTTCAACCTTAAGTTTGTGGGGAGTCACGAAACGCCTGCCAGCTTAATAGCATTGGCCCTGCGCCGCAGGCGGGGGAATGAGAATACGCGTCTCGGGCACCTAGGGCGTGGCCAAGTAGGTCATTGCCGCACCATATGCCGCCCGGGTGGAGGCATAAACGGTGGGGGCATAGTCAGGCAGGAAGGTTGCTTGGTGGTTGACCGGAGGATCCTGCAACTCATCTTCCGGGGTGCAGCCGATGTGCCAAAAGACATAAGGTACCCCCACGCCTGCGGCAGGTAGCAAAAGTCCTCGGAGGCGGTGGAGGGGGCCGCGATGACTGAGTCGGAGCCAAAAGCGGCGTCGAAAACCTCGCCTACTGGGGCATGGGCAGCGGCGTCATTATCGGTGACCTCGCCGTGGGCGTAGTACTCAAAAATAGGGTCCTGCTCGCTTCCGGAGGCGACACACTCGGCCTTAACCATGCGTTCGAGGGAGTGGTAGACCTTTTCTGCCAACGCGGGATCATAGTAGCGAGTATTGAGTACCAGCTCGGCGGAGTCGGGGATGATGTTGTTTTTATCGCCGGAGTGAAGCTCGCCTACGGAGATGACAAAGAACTCGTGCGGGGCGACCTCGCGGCCCACAATGGCTTGGAGGCGGGTGACGATCATAGCCGCGATGTAGGTCGGGTCGATGGAGTTATGGGGCATGGAGGCGTGGGCGGATTTGCCAAAGACGCGGATACGCAGGGAATCGCAGCCTGCCATGATAGGGCCTGCGGTATGGCGCACGGTGCCGGCGCGGCCGGGCATGATGTGCTGGCCAAGGCAAATATCGGGGCGCGGGACGCGTTCGATGAGGTTATCGGCCAGCATGAATTTAGCCCCCATGGAGGATTCTTCGGCCGGTTGGAAAAGGGCGAGGAAGGTGCCGGACCAGGTGTTTCGGGAGGCGTTGAGAAGCGCGCAGGCACCTAGCAGCGCGGTGGTGTGCATGTCGTGTCCGCAGGCGTGCATCTTTCCATTGGTAGCGGAATAGGACACGCCAGTGGCCTCCTCTACCGGCAGACCATCGAAATCCGCGCGCAGCAAAGCGGTGGGTCCATCGCCATTGCGGAAGATGGCGACCATCCCATAACCCCCGATGTTCTCTACTACCTCGCAGTCAAAATCGGCGAGCTTGGCGCGGATGCGACCGGCGGTTCGCTCTTCCTCGTGGGAAAGCTCGGGGTGGCGGTGCAGGTCCTCATAAAAGTCCTGCTGCCACTCCAGATCGGCCTGCTGGGAAGTGACGAGCTGGGCGATGCGGGCAGAATCAGACATGGTTTCACACCTTAGGAATTGGGTAGGGTTAGCGCTATGCCGGTTATTCAATTTGATGTTTTGGTTCCCAACGCACAAGCAGAGCGCGTCGCGGATATCTTTACCACTGCCACCGACAAGTTGGTAGAAAGCGGTTCATTAGCCTCCGCTGAGGTTACTCGCCCCGATGCGCCGCAGTTTCCAGAGGGGTTGGAAGAACAGCTGCGGCAAAATTATCGCGATGAGCATGAGGACCGCGACCTTGAGGACGCGAGCGTGTACCGCTACGACATTGCGGTAACAGGGGTGAGCGGCTCGGTTAACCAACTAGGCATGGTGCTCTCGCGCCTTCTTACCCCGCATGCAGTGCTGCCGAAAGACCACGTCTTGTTGGAAGATGAGCTGGCGCATGAGCAGCCAGCTATCTTCCCGTGGTCGCTGTCTATCCGGCCTTAGAGCTGCTTGACGATGTCCCTGGCGGCCGCCGCCAGCTGTTGCGCCAGGGGGCCTTCTTGGCTAAGCGATGCGCAGTAGGCGTCCATGTCATGCTCGAAGGAACCGGCGATAATGCCCATAGGCGTGCCTGCGTCCTGGGCGAGACCCGCAATGGTTCCGACGGCCTTTCCGGTCAAAGATTGCTCGTCAAACCGGCCCTCGCCGGTAATGACGAGATCGGCGGAGGATATTTTTTCTGGCAGCCCGAGTGCAGTGGCGACATGTGCGCCGCCGGATAAGACGCGAATATGCTCATCTGAGCCCCAGAGCGTGCGAGAAAGCCAGTGCAGGCCGATGGGAAGGCCACCCGCGGCACCGAAAAATTCGGAGTCCGCATCTGCGCCGGTGACTTCGCATGTTTGCAACATGGCACCGGCCAGCAGGGCTACCTGCTCGCCTTGCGCTCCTTTTTGGGGGCCGTACATGGTTGCCGCCTGTACTGGAGTAGCGCGGGTATCTGCCAGCAATGTGAAATCAAGCATGCCCGCCTTGATATTGAGCTGCGCGGTGTCAATGTGATCGAGCTGAACTAGGGGAGCGCCGCCCTTGGGCAGGGCGTAGCCGCGGGCGTCGTGCGCGGCAGCGCCGAGCGCGGTAAGGATGCCCATACCGGCGTCGATGCTGGCAGTTCCTCCCAATCCGAGCACAATCGAGGTGGCGCCGCGTGTTTCTGCATCCGCAATCAGCACGCCGGTGCCATAAGAATCGGCGTGCAGCGGATCAAGGCTGTCCTGCACTGCGGGCAGGCCGGTGGCAGAGGCGACGTCGATAAACGCAGTGGTTCCGGCCAGAGCATAGCTTGCCTGAGTCAAGCGGCCTATGGCGTCGGTGGTAGGCAGGGTGATGTTTTCGACGGATTGTCCGCCGGCCGCGGCCGCTTGTGCGAGGACGGCGGCGGTTCCCTCGCCACCATCGGCCATGGGCAGGGTGGTAACCGTGGCCTCGGGAAGAACCTGGCGCACCCCCATAGCAATGGCTGCTGCGGCCTCGGGCGCGGAGGCGGTGCCTTTAAACGAGTCTGGCGCGACGACAATATGCATGCCCGTGATTATAAAGCCCGCCTGCGAAAGGAGTCTGTGCGGCTGAAGATCCGAACGTTCTACAGAAAATATTTTACTTTATTGTCGCTGGTAAAGACGGTTCGGATCTATGCAAGGTCTAGAAACTGCTTGCTTTATCGGTAGTTTGATAGGAAACTGGTATCTGTTCTTATACGTCCACAGAATGGAATGCACGCCATGTCAGTAGATAGCCAAATTTCTGAGTACTACGACAAATTGCTCAAGCGCAATGCGGGAGAACCAGAATTCCACCAAGCGGTTTCTGAGGTTCTGGACTCGCTGAAGATTGTCCTAGAAAAAGACCCGCAGTACGCGGACTACGGCTTGGTGGAGCGTCTCTGTGAACCTGAGCGCCAGCTCATCTTCCGCGTGCCGTGGATCGATGACAATGGTGATATCCAAGTCAATCGCGGTTTTCGCGTCCAGTTCAATTCTGCGCTCGGCCCCTACAAGGGCGGACTGCGTTTCCATCCTTCGGTCAACCTGGGCATCATTAAGTTCCTCGGTTTTGAGCAGATCTTCAAAAATTCCCTGACCGGCCTGCCCATTGGCGGTGGCAAGGGCGGTTCTGACTTTGATCCCAAGGGCAGGTCCGAGGTGGAAATCATGCGCTTCTGCCAGTCTTTCATGACGGAGTTGCACCGCCACATCGGAGAATACCGCGATGTTCCAGCTGGTGATATTGGCGTCGGCGGCCGCGAGATCGGCTTCCTCTTTGGTCAGTACCGCCGCCTGACTACCCAGCATGAATCCGGTGTCCTTACTGGCAAAGGCCTGACCTGGGGCGGTTCCCTGGTTCGTACCGAGGCCACAGGCTTTGGCACGGTCTATTTCACCAATGAAATGATGAAGACCCATGGCGAGTCCTTTGATGGTGCCAAGGTCATTGTCTCTGGCTCGGGCAATGTTGCCATCTACGCCGCAGCGAAGGCCCAAGAACTGGGCGCCACCGTGGTGGCCATGTCCGATTCTTCCGGCTATATCACCACCCCACAAGGCGTGGACATCGAGCTTCTCAAGAACGTCAAAGAAACTCGTCGTGAGCGTATTTCCACTTATGCACAAGAGGCTGGCAGCGGCGTGGAATTCCATGAGGGCGGAAATATCTGGGAAGTAAGGGCGGACGTGGCACTGCCGTGTGCTACCCAAAATGAGCTGGACGGCGACTCGGCCAAAAAGCTTGTGGAAGGCGGCGTGCGCTACGTGGCCGAAGGTGCCAATATGCCGTCCACCCCGGAGGCCGTCCACATATTCCAAGAATCCAAGATCAACTTCGCGCCGGGCAAGGCCGCTAATGCTGGTGGTGTTGCTACCTCCGCGCTGGAAATGCAGCAAAATGCGTCCCGTGATTCTTGGTCCTTTGACTACACCGATGACCGCCTCCACGCGATCATGTCTAATATCTTTAAAAACATCGACAACACGGCGAAGGAATACGACCGCGAAGGCGATTACGTAGCCGGCGCAAATATCGCCGGCTTCAAGAAGGTAGCGGATGCCATGCTGGCACAGGGCGTCATCTAAAAATCGGCCTTTATTCAAGCTCCCCTTTTGCGCCACAGAGCGTGGCGGTAAATGGGGGCGCTTGTATTTGTATATGCGTGCCATAAATTCTGTATGTGTGGGCGCGGACCGGCAAGACCGGTTATGGAAGTAAAATCTGCAGTACACACTCGGTGCGTGGCCTCCACGCATGGCGGGTGAGGGTATGTAAAATTCGCGGTATGTACCGTGTCTTTGAGTCTCTAGATGAATTAGTTCAGCACTTGGAGGGGGCCCATGGCTTCCCCATGACCTCTAATTGCGTAGTTCCGCGCCATGAAATGCTCGCGCTTCTCGACGACCTCCGTAACGCGCTGCCCGTTGAGATTGATGACGCGCAGGATGTCTTGGATAAGCAGGATGAAATCCTGCACGGCGCTGAAGAGCGCGCAGACCAAACCATCAATGATGCTAATGCCCAGGCAGATGACATTGTGGGCCACGCACGCGAGGAAGCAGATGCCACGGTGTCTCATGCAGAACAGCATGCCGCCAAGCTGGTGGCTGATGCTGAAGCCCGCGCTCAGTCCATGGTGGAGCAGGCCCGCGCGGAAGCAGACCGTACTATCGCTCAGGCGAATGATGAATATGAGCGTTCCGTCGCTGAAGGCCGCACAGAGCAAGAGCGTCTGGTTTCGGAATCAGAAGTTGTTCGCCGCGCCGATGAAGAAGCACATCGCATTGTGGAATCCGCCCACACCGAATCTAACCGTCTGCGCAGTGAATGCGATGAATTTGTGGATGGCAAGCTAAGCGAATTTGAAACCACCCTTAATGGTCTGCTGCGTACAGTAAACTCCGACCGCTCTGCCCTGCGCGGCGGCGCCGGAGTGCGCTCCCGTGGCGGCGACTATTCGGCTCCGGGACGCGCCGGCGGCGCCGCAAGCAACACACGTTACGCGGAAGGCGAGACCTATGAGCGCCGCTATAACGAGCGCTAAAACTTTAGTTTCTTTATCGGCCTTAAGCTCTATGGTTCGGTGCACACCGGGCCGTAGAGTAAGGGGCTAGGAAAGACCTATACACTAGGCACGGCCAAAGGCCCTATTTGGTGAGCAGGCGGTTCGTCGTACACCGTCTACTCACCAAATAGGGCCTTTATTCATCGCCGCTGGTCTGAGTAAATTAGGTGGTGGCACGAGTGCGAGGTTGCTTAGCGGCAATGGCCTTTCCTTTTTCATGGGGAGTAGGCGTTATGTGGGTGTGTAGGGGAACGGAGATGTCTTCCTGCTGCGGGAGAAGGTGTGCAGGCGCGGCGGATTGGACGGCCATGCATGCTGCAATAATCGCGGTTACCAAGCCTGGAAAAAGGAACGCAACGAGTGCAGTGAAGAAATAGGAAGACAATGATGTCAAGGGATTATCACTGAAATTTTGTGGAAAGCACACGGCACACACGCTAAGGAGCGCACCGGTAGCTAGCACCATCGTGCCCACAGAAATGAGCGCGGTAGGAATGGTCGCGCGGGAGAACCAAGTAATAGCACCTGCGCTTAGGGAAAAGATGAGCGCGCCGGCAAGGACCGAAAGGTCCATGCCGGTGGGCAATACTAAAATGGCACCGGCTACCAAACCGGCAACGACGCTACAGATGAGTGCGGTAAAGAGGCGAATGCCACGCGCGCCGTACATGCCTGAACGGTCCGGGCGTGGAGTGGCGTGAACGAGCATACCGGCAGTAGCTAACACCGCAGCGGGAAGACAGCTAAACACGGTGAAACCGAGCGCTATGCTGCGTAGATCCGTGGAGGCTAGTGCCAAGTGGTAGGTCATGCTTCCAGACTAAGGACGGCTTTCGCTCGGGAAAAGGCTAATCCGCAAAGGCATATGTCCTTTTACATTAAACGCCAGATTCTTGACAGAAACTTTCCTCGCGCGGGCCGCTAGGCGGAGTTTGCGGGGCAAGGTAGACTACCTAGTGTTATGACATCACCATTGAAGTTCGATGTGGGCGAATTGTTGAACGCCCAAGGCGCTGACGCACTGCCGGAACAACGCACCCAAACCGGCCCCTCACCTGAGAGGATCGGCGTGGAGATGATCGCCATCCCGCAGGGCGAAGAGCTCACCGTAGACGCTACCTTGACCCCTCTTGGTGCAGGTGTCTTAGTGGATGCCAACGTATCCGGACAGCTGACCGGGGAATGCGCTCGCTGCTTGAAGGAATTGCACCCACAGTTGGACTTGCACGTCACACAGGTCTTTGCAGCCGACGAATCCTTTGTCTCGGGAGATACCCCTTCAGACGGTGACGAAGGATCCGGAGATGAGATTCCAGAGATTGAAGATGATGAGCTGGATCTTTTGCAGGCCGTGATCGATGAGGCAGGCCTTAATCTTCCCTTTGCCCCGGTATGCGAAGATGGCTGCGAGATTGACACGCCTGAGGGCGTGACCACGGGTATCTCTGGCGAAGAGGACGAAGAAAAGGTCGATCCCCGTTGGGCTGGTTTGGAGAAGTTCCTATGAGCCGCAAGAAGAAGCTAACTGGGGAAGAGGCACTGGCTGCCGAGTTCGCTGCAGTAGACCATTCCCCGTTGTTGGAATCGCTCGGTGTGGAATTGCAACCAGAGCACCTGTGCCTAGCATTGACCCACCGTTCATTTGCTAATGAAAATGGGCACTTGCCAAACAACGAGCGCTTGGAGTTCTTGGGCGATGCGGTGCTGGGCCTCTCGGTAGCCTCTCAGCTCTACATCACCTACCCGTCCCGTCCGGAATCGGATATTTCCAAGATGCGCGCATCGATTGTCTCGCGCTACGGCCTGTCTGATATCGCCCGGGAAATAAACCTAGGACCGCACATTTTGTTGGGTAAGGGCGAGCAGTCCACCGGTGGCCGCGATAAAGATTCCATTCTTGCGGATACCACTGAGGCAATCTTTGGTGCCATTTACCGCGAGCATGGTTTTGAAACGGCGCGTGACGTCATCTTGCGCTTATTTGCGGAAAAGATCGAAAATGCGACTGTGAGCGGGCGCCACTTGGATTGGAAGACCACTTTGCAGGAGCTGTGCGCGGAGCTAAAGGCGCCGATGCCGGTTTATTCGGCTACTTCCACCGGACCAGAGCATGACCAGACCTTTAATGCAGTAGCTACTGTGGCTGGTCTGACCGTAGGAAATGGTGTGGGCCACAATAAAAAGTTGGCCGAGCAGCAGGCAGCTCAGGAGGCCTGCCAGACCCTGCGCGAAACTCCGCTTTTGGTGCAAGGCACTGCACATAAAGAGGGCTGAGCATGCCGGAATTGCCGGAAGTCGAGTCCGTCCGCCGTGGCCTTGCACCACACGTGGTGGGACGGACTTTTGAGTCTGTAGAGGTGTTACACCCGCGTTCCAATCGTGGCCAAGATGAGCCGCTTTCCGGTCTCCTTGAGGGCAAAGAGATCTCTGCGGTGGCCAGGCGCGGGAAGTTTATGTGGCTGGAATTTGTGGGCGAAGATGCCATGGACCCCCACCGTGACGTCCTCTTTATCCACCTAGGTATGTCGGGTCAGATCCGAATAGGTGCCACCGAATCTTCGCACCTTCGCATTACCGCCCAGCTGAGCGGTGGGGTAGAGGTGTGCTTTGTTGACCAGCGCACCTTTGGGTATTGGTTGTATGCGCCGTGGGACAAGATTGCGCACATTGGCATTGACCCGCTGGAACCGGATTTCGATAGTGCGGCTACAGCACGGCGCCTGCGTGCGAAGAGGACCGCAGTGAAGACCGCGCTTTTGGATCAAACGCTGACCTCTGGAATCGGCAATATTTACGCTGATGAATCCCTGTGGGCCGCGCAAATCTCACCCCGCAAGAAAGCCTCGACCTTGCGGCAAAAAGATGCTGTTGCTCTGCTTTCGGCAGCTCAGGAGGTCATGACAGCGGCCCTAAAAGTGGGTGGCACGAGTTTTGATTCCCTGTACGTAAATGTGAACGGCGAATCGGGGTATTTTTCGCGTTCCTTGGCCGCGTATGGGCGTGCTGGCCAGCCCTGTCTGCGGTGTGGAACGCCCTTGGAGCGCTGCATAATTTCAGGGCGGTCCACCCATTTTTGCCCCCATTGTCAATAATTTATGGCGCATGGGGTTCACGTTGTGAACCTTAAGGCAGTAAATTATTCTGCATGGATTTTCTTGAAAATGTCGTAACGACATTTAATGACGGCGTGTGGTCGTGGATTTTGCCGTGGCTGCTGATTGCTGCGGGCCTATTCTTCGGCATCCGTACTGCTTTGGTGCAAGTGCGCATGGTGCCGGATATGTTCCGCGCCGTCGTCGAGCGCCCCAAGGGGGAGGGCCGCGATGAGGACGAAGACTATGGCGGAATCTCCGCGTTTAAGGCCTTCACCATTTCAGCTGCTTCCCGCGTTGGCACCGGTAACGTTGCCGGCGTGGCAGTGGCCATTTCCGTTGGCGGCCCAGGTGCCGTCTTCTGGATGTGGCTGATTGCCATCCTGGGTGGCGCTACTGCGTTCATCGAGTCAACCTTGGCCCAGCTGTGGAAGGTCCGCGATGGCAATGGGTACCGCGGTGGTCCGGCGTATTATATGAAGCGCGGTTTGGGGTGGGGACCGCTCGGCGTGCTTTTCTCCATCGCCATCGCCTTTACCTTTGGCTTGGTATATAACGCCTTCCAGACCAACGCCATTGCGGATGCGGTGTCCTTTTCCTTTGACCGCGATGACACGATGTTCCGCTCCATTATCGGCATTGTTATCGCCGTGGTTGCGGGTCTTATCATCTTTGGCGGTGTGAACCGCATTGCCAATATCACCCAGGTCATCGTGCCATTTATGGCGGTGGCTTACCTGCTCATCGGTGGTTTTGTCGTCATTACCAATTTTGACAAGGTACCGGGAATGATTGGCGATATCGTCGGTCACGCCCTAGGAATCAAGGAAATTGCGGGAGCTGGTCTTGGCGCGGCCATGATGAAGGGTATTCAGCGCGGTCTGTTTTCAAATGAGGCCGGTGAAGGCTCTGCCCCTAACGCGGCGGCAACTGCGGCCGTATCTCACCCAGTCAAGCAAGGCTTGGTGCAGACCCTCGGCGTGTACTTTGACACCTTGGTGGTATGTACCATCACCGCTTTCATTATCTTGCTGGGACCAGAGATTGCCTATGGTGCAGAAGCAGAAGGCGTGTCCTTGACCCAGGCAGCCCTATCTTCTGAGGTGGGCGAGTGGGGAATCCACTTCGTCAGCTTTATCCTCTTCTTCCTGGCCTTCTCTTCCATCCTGGGCAATTACTACTTGGCGGAGTCTAACCTGGAGTACCTCACCCAGAGCAAGCCTGCGCTGGTGATTTTCCGCCTCGTCGTACTTTTCTTTGTCTGGTTCGGTGCGGTGGGCTCCTTGCCGCTGGTCTTTGCCTTGGCCGATACCGGCGCGGCAACCATGGTTATCCTCAATATCCTCGCCATCGTGCCGCTATCCGGGGTGGCCATCAAACTGCTCAAGAACTACAACGAGCAGCGCAGCCATGGCATAGACCCGGTATTCCACCGCGATATGCTGCCGGAGCTTAAAGGCGTGGAGTGCTGGGACGGCTCCGACCCCGTCACTCGTCGCAGCGAAGAGGACCGCCGCGTCCTGCGCGATAAGGGTCAACAAGATCACTACTAGGAGCTAGGGAGGCCGCTTGACCATGGAAAGAATGACCGCTTTTGTCCACGGGCACGTCCAAGGCGTGGGCTTTCGATGGTGGACGCGCTCCCGTGCCCTCGAGCTAGGCTTGAAGGGGCATGCTACTAATTTGGCCGACGGTCGGGTTCAGGTTGTAGCCGAGGGACCGCGGGAGAATTGTCAAGAATTGCTAGGACTCCTCAAAGAACAGCCCAGTATGACTCGCCGGCCAGGAACGGTGGACCTAGTAGTCGAGCAGTGGGCTGCCCCCAAGGGTGAGTCTGGCTTCATTGAACGCTAATGCATAGCATACGCCCGCAGTTTCGAGCCTTGAGGCTCGGCTGGGCAGGCGTGCTCTAAGCTTGCTAAACTAACCCAAATGCACCTGAAATCGCTGACGCTCAAAGGCTTTAAATCATTTGCGTCGGCGACGTCTCTGAAATTTGAGCCGGGCATTTGCGCTGTTGTCGGACCGAATGGTTCCGGCAAGTCCAATGTGGTCGATGCGCTAGCTTGGGTCATGGGCGAGGGAAGCGCCAAGACGCTGCGTGGCGGAAAGATGCAAGACGTCATTTTCGCCGGCGCCGGCGATCGCAAAGCCTTGGGCCGCGCCGAGGTAACTCTCACCATCGATAATGCGGACGGCGCGCTGCCGATCGAGTATTCGGAAGTTTCGGTCACCCGCCGAATGTTCCGTGACGGTGCCAGCGAATACGAAATCAATGGTGCCAAAGCGCGCCTCATGGATATCCAGGAGCTGCTCTCTGATTCGGGCATTGGCCGCGAGATGCATATTATCGTCGGCCAAGGCAAGCTTTCTGAAATCCTCGAATCGCGGCCCGAAGATCGGCGCTCTTATATCGAAGAGGCAGCGGGTGTGCTCAAACACCGCCGCCGCAAGGAAAAGGCGCAGCGAAAGCTCACTGGCATGCAGGCCAATTTGGATCGCCTGCAGGACCTTACGGATGAGCTAGGAAAGCAGCTTAAGCCTTTGGCCCGCCAGGCCGAGGCCGCGCAGCGTGCGGCCACGGTGCAAGCTGATCTGCGCGATGCCCGCCTGCGCTTAGCCGGCGATAGGGTAGTGCGGCTGCGCAGCAAGTTTCAGGAGGCCGAGCGCACAGCCGAAGTTCTCGCCGAGCAGGTTGAAGAAGTTACGGCGCAGCTGGAAGAAGCGACAGGCTCCCAGCTAGAGGTAGAAGCCCAACTAGAAGAAATAAGCCCCAAGGCAGATGCCGCCCAAAAACTATGGTTCGATCTGTCTACGCTTTCTGAGCGCATTTCCGCCACGCAGCGCATCGCGGAAGAGCGAGCGGCCAATGCTGGTGCGCAGGTGGCTTATTCTGGCCAAGATCCGGAGGACCTAGAGGCACGGGCCACCCGTGCAGATGAGGAGCATGCGGAGCTTCTCGCCGCGGCGGAAGAAGCTGCAGAACGCCTGGAAGCGATCCGCGAAGAGGTAGCAGAGCGCCGCGAAGCCTTCGAGGCGGCCGAGCGCGAACACATGGCCCAGCTGCGCGCCATTGCTGATAGGCGCGAGGGCGTAGTCCGCCTTATCGCGGCGGAGGAAAAGGCGGCAGGCCAGGTTACTTCGGCGGAAGAGGAGCTAGCGCGGCAAGAAGAAACCCTTGCTTCTACCAGTCAGCGCACTCAATCTGCCCAGGCAGAGGCGGATGAGGTGGCGGATAAACTGCAATCTTTGGCTGGCGAGCGCGAGCCGCTCGAGGAGGCACATGTGCGCGCGGCCAGTGAATCGGGTGCGGCTGATAAGCGCTTGGAACAGCTGCGCGATGAGCAGCGCGAACGCGAGCGCGCCGTGTACACGTTGCACTCCCGCATCGATACCTTGGCCCAGACCGCACCAGAAAAAATCGATGTAGGTGAGCAGTTCCAGCCGCTGGCCACATTCATCAGCACCTCATATGAGACAGCGGTTGCTGCCGCATTGGGCGCCTTCGCTGAGGCTCAGGCCGGCGAGATTTCCGTTCAGCTCATTGCGGACCTGGAAAAAGGTACGCGTTCCGCGCTTATCGATGTCTCCGTGGCCGCCCCCGCCACTTCCTGGCGCGTGGATGCAACTTTGCCCACCGGAACCTCGTGGTTGCTCGACCACATTGCTGTGGTTCCGGAGGTATCCGCCGCGCTGCACCGCCTCCTTGCGGATGTCGTGCTCGTTCCCGATTTCGCGGCGGCGAAAAAATTGGTGGCAGAGGATCCTCGCCTGCGCGCCGTTACCGAATCGGGCGTGGTGCTGGGCGAAGGTTGGGTAGAAGTAGGCACCGGTGCCTCGTCTACCGTAGAGGTCACCGCTCGCATCGCAGAGGCAGAGGAACAGCTGGAATCTGCGACGCAGGAGCTAGAAGAGCTATCCGGCACGCTTGAAGGTGCAAAGATTGCAGCAGAAGATGCCCGCGTGACCGCCGCTTCGGCGAAGGCTGCTTTGCGCGAACACGATACCGAGGTTGACGCGTGGAAGCGTGATCATCAGCGCCTGCTTAAGCAATACGAGGCCAATAAATCGGAACACGAAAAGGCCGCTGCGCGGGCGACCGAGATTGAGGTAAAGATCGCAGAAGCCCGCAAGCAGCTTGCCGACGCCCGCGATAGGCTCGCCCGCGTCGATGCGGACGAGCAGCCAGATGAGCCTTCTTCGGCGGAACGTGATGAGGCTTCGGCCGCATTAGAACAGGTTAAGTCGATGGAGATGGAGGCGCAGGTTGCAGCCCGCTCTGCTCAAGACCAGGTGGGTCAGGTAGCGGGGAAGGGCGAGGCATTGCGTCGCCAAGCGCAGCATGAACGCCAAGCCAAGGCTCGCCATGAGCAGGCCATGGCCCGGCGCAAAGCCCAAGGAGAATTGGCCGGTGTAGTGGCAAGGCATTCGCGTGATTTGGCCGCGCGCGCCACGCAATTGCTAGAGCGCGCCACCGCTGAGCGCGATGACTACTTTGCGCAGCGCACCTCCTTGAACGCGCAGCTGCAGCAAGTAAAACAACAGGTCTCGGCCGCGCGACAGCAGCTGGACCGGCTAACCAACCGCGCTCATGACTCAGAAATTGCTCGCTCACAAGCACAGGTGCGCGTCGATGAAGCAGAATCCAAGATCGTAGAGCAACTCGGCATTGCGATTTCGGACCTTTTGCAGGACTACACCCCGGGCGAGGATTTCGATCGCGGGGCGGAAAATGCGCGCCTGAAGCAAGCAGAAAAGGACTTGAATTCTTTGGGCAAGGTTAATCCGCTTGCGTTGGAAGAATATAAGGCTTTGGAGGAACGTTATTCCTTCCTGTCCACCCAGTTGGAAGATGTCATCCAAGCCCGCAAGGATCTTGCCGGGGTGATCGAGGACGTGGATGCGCAGATTTTACAGCTTTTCACCGATGCCTGGCATGACGTGGAAGCGGAATTCCCCAAGGTCTTCCAGACCCTTTTCCCTGGTGGCGAGGGCCGCCTCATCCTCACGGAGCCGGAGGACATGCTTACCACCGGTATCGAGGTGGAAGCGCGCCCACCGGGCAAGAAGGTCAAGCGCCTGTCCTTGCTTTCTGGTGGTGAGAAGTCGCTCACCGCGCTGGCAATGCTGGTAGCAATCTTCCGCGCCCGCCCCAGCCCGTTCTACGTCATGGATGAGGTTGAGGCAGCGCTTGATGATGTCAACCTGCGCCGCCTCATCGCCCTTTTTGAAGAGTTGCGCAAGGATTCGCAGCTTATCGTCATTACGCACCAAAAGCCGACGATGGATGTAGCTAACGTGCTGTATGGCGTGACCATGCGCGGCGACGGTATCACCCGTGTTATTTCGCAGCGCATGAATCCCGCAGGTAGTGCCCCTGGAACAGAGCAAGCCAGCGAGGACGCTACCCGCCTGGGCGTTGATGCTCCACGGGGCGACTAGCCAGGGTGGTAGCCGCGGGCGTCGCCTGCCGGTAGGCCCCTCTATCCGGGATAGGAGGGGGTTTGGCGTGCCGCGAGCCCGCAAGACTGGCACTATAGAGACATGAATTCTTTATGGTTATGGATCGGCATTGCGATCGTCGCCATTGTGCTGATTATTCTTCTCGTAGTAATCGGCAAAAAACGCGGCGACGCCAAGAAGGTGTCCTTTGACAAGCCCACTGAGGAAGAACCGAAGCAGCTTACTCAGGAGCAAAAGTCCGGCAATTATCAAGCTAAGTCCGGCTTTAACTTCGCTCCTGCCGGTAGTGCCAAGGAAAAGCAGAAAAGCCCGGTGCAAGCGGAAAAGCCCGTGAAGAACCAGCCAGCTGCGGATAAGTCAGCTCCGGCACATCAGGAGGCAAAGGCAGAGCCTAATGCTACCGACATTGCCAACGAGCAGCTTAGCGGCAAGACCCCACAACCACAGGCCAAGCCGCAAGCACCTGCGGACAAGCCACAGCCTGCTCAGGCTAAGACCGATGCTGCGGCCGACAAGCCCGCGGTAGAGCAACCAAAGGAAAATAAGCCGGCACCACAACAGCAGGCAAAGCCGGCAGAAACCAATAAAGCTACTGAGACCAATAAGCCGGCAGATGTCAAAGAGCAGCCGACTGACTCTCTCCCAGATAAGTCCGAAAAGAACCCGTCCACGGGCGCTGGAGCCACGGCGGCAACCGCTGCCGGTGCAGCAGGGGTAGCGGGTACGGCAGCTGCGGCTGCAGAAAGTAAAGAAACGCCTGCGGATAATGTCGCAGAGTCGGTCGAGCAGCCAGAAGCAACATCCGAGCCGAAGGAGCCAGCGACGCCGCAGGCAGATAAGTCAGCGGAGGAGGCTTCGCCAGCTGCTGAAAAGACAGAAGCTCCTGAAGATACCGTCGATGTGAAAGACGCCGCAGCAGCAGAGGAATCCCCAGTCTTTGACGAGGTCGTTGAAGACAAGAACGCGGAAGACATTGAAGAGCGCGTCGATGACCGCGAGGAGGCCGAAGAGGCTGCGGCTGCAGCCGAGGCACAAACCGGCGCGGCCGAAGCAGCCAAGGAGCAGACCGAAGTTCCAGAGGGAGAGCCGGCCCCAGCGCCAGCACCACAGGAAGACATCGCCCCCGCAGGTGGGCGCCTTGGGCGTTTGCGTGGACGCCTGTCCCGTTCGCAAAATGCCATCGGCCAGGGACTTATGGGAATTCTTTCCGCAGGCGATCTGGATGAAGATGCCTGGGAGGAAGTAGAAGATACTCTCATCATGGCGGACCTAGGCACCAAGTCCACTATGAAAGTGACTGACTCCCTGCGCGAGAAGATTGCTGAGCGCGGCGTCTCCAGCGAGGACGAGGCCCGTGCCATGCTGCGTGAATGCCTCATCGAGGCAGGCCACCCAGAGATGGACCGTTCCATTAAGGCCATGCCGAATGAGGGTAAGCCAGCCATCGTTATGGTTGTCGGCGTTAACGGCACCGGCAAAACCACCACCACGGGCAAGCTTGCCCGTGTGCTTGTAGCCATGGGTCATAAGGTACTTCTGGGCGCGGCGGATACTTTCCGTGCTGCGGCCGCTGATCAGCTCGAGACATGGGGTCGCCGCGTTGGCGCCGATACCGTGCGCGGCAAGGAGGGCGCTGACCCAGCATCGGTCGCCTTCGACGCGGTAGCTCGCGGTGTAGAACAGCAAGTAGATGTGGTCTTGGTAGATACCGCAGGCCGCCTGCATACCTCCACAGACTTGATGGACCAGTTGGGCAAGGTCAAGCGCGTGGTGGAAAAGAAGACCGATGTGGACGAGGTTCTGCTGGTACTGGACGCTACCGTGGGACAAAATGGTCTGACTCAGGCCCGCATATTCCGCGAGGTAGTAGATATCACCGGCGTCGTCCTAACCAAGCTGGATGGTACTGCCAAGGGCGGAATCGTCTTCCAGGTGCAAGAGGAATTGGGCGTTCCGGTCAAGCTTGTGGGCTTGGGCGAAGGCGCCGATGATCTCGCACCGTTTGAGGTCGAAGGCTTTGTCGACGCTCTCTTGGGCGAGAAATAACGCCTAACTTCAAAGCTCCCCCTGCATATCGGGAAGCGCGAGCGTGCGCTACGGTGTGCTGGGGGAGTTCTTCGTTTTCCTGGCTGAGTTCCAGCGTGTACCTTGCTCGCGAATTCTTTTCGTCGATTTGGGATCACCACTTCGCAAACTATGCGGAATGGGCAATTCAATTGCTATGGAAGAATGTCCTGCTAAGTGCCTGTGGTTTTTCTGACTATAAGCGTAATTGGGGCGGTTGTGCTCGCCTTTTATCAGTCGCCAGGGAATGCTGCAATGTGGTTTGGCCTTGGTGGGAATGGTAGCCTGAAGGGGCTGTATTTAATGCGAAATTCGCATTAAACCTAGACCAAGGTTCGTGAGGCAAGTATTTCGTGACGCTACTTTATGCAGTCCTCCTCGCGGCGCTGGCAGTGATCTTGGCACCGGTAACCGTAAAGGTTATTGACCGAAAGGCAGGCTATCCACTAGCTGGCCTTTTTGTTATTGCAGCGGTCCTTATTGCCAAGGAATTTCCTGCCATTGCAGCCGGGGAGGAATTGAGTTTCCACGCCACTTGGGTGCGCGATTTTATCGCACCGGGCGTCGACGTAAGTTTTGCTCTCCGCGGGGATGCGTTGAGTATTTTCTTTGCTATGTTGGCGCTGGTCATTGGTGCCGTCGTCTTTACGTATTCGGCGGCTTATCTGCCTAAGAATGAGGGTAATACCAGCTTCTACACCTTGATGACAGCGTTTACGCTGTCCATTTTATTGCTGGTTTTGGCCAATGACGTTGTGGTTTTGTTCCTTGCCTGGGAGCTAGTCTCCTTGGCTTCCTTTATGCTGATTGCGCGCTCCGGTTCGGGCGGCGAAGCTGGTTCGCAGCGCACCTTGATCCTGACCTTCGTTGGTGGATTGACCCTGCTGACCGGGTTGGGTATTGCTGCGACAGTGACCGGATCGACTGCGGTATCTGAGATTCTGGCGTCGCCGGTATGGACACAGCGCCCCGGTGTAACAGCGGCCGTAGCCGTGTTGATCGCGGCGTCTGCATTTACCAAATCGGCGCAATTCCCATTCCACTTTTGGCTTCCTGAGGCTATGGCCGCCGCCACTC
The DNA here is from genome assembly GCF_022347325.1 of Corynebacterium nasorum. NCBI lineage: Bacteria > Bacillati > Actinomycetota > Actinomycetes > Mycobacteriales > Corynebacteriaceae > Corynebacterium > Corynebacterium nasorum. The sequence goes on along the minus strand of NZ_JAKRDU010000001.1, from coordinate 272,336 downwards.
CGGTTTCGGCTTTCCTTCACGCAGCCGCAGTGGTCAAGGCTGGCGTGTACCTGCTGATTCGCTTTTCCACGATCTTCCACGATGTGGCGGTATGGAATTGGCTGCTCATCGTGGTTGGAATGGGTACCGCGGTAATGTCCGCGGTCTTTGCAATGCAAAAGACGGATTTGAAGAAGCTCACGGCTTATTCGACCGTCTCCCATTTGGGCTGGATTGTCGCCACCATTGGTGTGGGAACCCCATTCGCTATCGCCGCAGCGTTGGTACACACGTTGGCGCACGCGCTATTTAAGTCCTCGCTGTTTATGCTTATTGGCGTCATCGACCACGAGGCCGGTTCGCGCGATATTCGCCGCCTCGGACCACTGTGGAATAAGATGCCGTGGACATTTTGCTCGGTAGTCATCGGCGCGGCCTCTATGGCCGCGGTACCACCGCTTTTGGGCTTTGTATCCAAGGAAGGCATGCTCACTGCGTTTGAAGACGCCCCGATTGGTGGCACTGGCCAGGTCATCTTGCTTATCGTTGCCGCCATCGGCGCCTTCTTTACCTTTACCTACTCCGCCAAGATCGTCTTCGGCGCCTTCTTTGATGGACCTCGCGATATGGGACATGTCCACGAGGCTCCGGTTTCCCTGTGGCTGCCTGCCGCACTACCGGGCTTTATGTCCCTGCCGCTGGTATTTGTACTCGGAATCTTTAATAACCCGATTGACCATGCAGTGGCTGCTGTTGGTCTGGAACATCATTCGCACCTTGCCCTCTGGCACGGGCTTAATGTTCCTTTCCTTATCTCGCTCGTGGTCCTTATCGCCGGTATTGCCGGTATCTTTGCCCGCAAGACGATGTGGGCAAGCTTTGAGGACAAGAAGTTTATGCCGCGCAGCGGCAATGAGTTGCTGCACTCTCTGCAGTTGGGCTGTTCGCGGCTGGGACGAGTCTTGGGCAAGATGTCCGATTCGCATAATCCGTCCCGCCACATGCTGCCCATTGTCATTTTGATTATCGTGTTGGCCGCGACCACGCTCATCCGCGATGGCGTCGATGGGGTAGCGCTGCAGCCGCGGGTAGATGGTCTGGATAACCCATGGGATCTGCTTCCATTGGGAATCATCGCGCTGGCTATGTTTGGTTTGGTGCGAACTCAGAACCGCTTGACCGGTGCCATCATGATCGGCATTGCCGGCTCTGGTGTAACCCTGCAGATGTTCCTGCTCGGGGCGCCGGACGTAGCTTTGACCCAGTTTATGGTGGAAGCCCTATCTGTCATCGTTATGATGATGGTGCTGCGCTACCTGCCGGAAACCTTCCAACCGGTGAAGGATAAGTCCCGCAAGACCGGCTCTATTGTCATCGCAGTTTTGGCCGGTGTTGCTGCATTCTTGGGCGTGTGGGGCCTCATGGGCCGACACGAGCGTTCGGATCTGGCCATGTGGTATCTCGATAATGCGCCGGATATTACCGGCGGCGATAACGTCGTGGCTACCATCATCGTGGAATTCCGTGCGCTCGATACATTGGGCGAGCTTTCCGTGCTGGGCATGGCTGCAGTGGTTATCGCAGCCATTACTACAACGTTGCCGCGATTCCCATTCAAGTCAGGTACACGTCCTGCGCCATTTGGCCAGTCACAGCTGAACTCTGTGCCATTGCGCAAGGGCGTAAACGTGGTGATCCCGTTGCTGGTAATCATGTCTGTCATCGTTTTCTTCCGCGGCCATAATGCCACTGGTGGTGGTTTCCCGGCAGCATTGATTATGGGCGCAGCAATCGGGCTTATCTACCTGTCCCGAGGATCTGATGAAATCGTCTTCGGCCGCATGACTCCGATTCACTTGACCGGTATCGGCATTATCACTGCCTTGGCTGCAGGCTTCGTGGGCTACTTGCACCACGGCCTTGGCAACGGTGGCTTCTTGGCGGCTATTCATGCTGAGGCCTTTGGTCAGCACTGGACTACCTCGCTCATCTTCGATTTGGGCATCTACCTAGCGGTGTTGGGCATGTTGACCATGGCGATTAATGCCCTGGGCGGTTACCTGCGCCCTGGCACGGAGCGTGACTTCCTGCCGTGGATTCATGATGATAATTCCGCGCTGCCAACCACGCCGCGCATTTCGCTTGAGGATGTCGACGATCCGTATCCGGACCCGATTAACCCCTCGACCGATCCTTTGGCTTTGCTGACGCCATCGGAAGCAAGGACGAAGAGGAAAAATAAACGGTCCATGCCTAAGCGAGGAGGAGAGAAGTAATGATCCTTGCATTGACTATTGCTTTGCTCATAGGCAGTGCCGTCTACCTCATCCAGCAGCGCGGTTTGGTGCGCATCGTGTTGGGCATGATGGCCTTCGGACACGGAGCTAACCTAATGCTGCTGGCTACGGGCGTGTACTCCTACCGCGGCGAGTCCTTCCCCTCCCAGGTTCCACACGACCAGATGGCAGATCCGCTGCCGCAGGCCTTCGTGTTGACCGCGGTGGTTATTTCCATGGCAACCTCGACCATCCTGTTGACGATGGCGGCAATGGGCAAGAACGACGACACCGATGTGGTGGAGCCGGTTGATGACAACACCATCGACCATGCCTTTTCAACCTTGGGCCGTGACGCCCAAAATCGCCAGATTCTGGAAGAATCCACCAACCAACTTGACCGTATCGGTCAGGTGGACCACGACACTCCCGTAGCAGAGCGCGGGGCAGCTGAACAGAAGGAGGATGATAAATAATGACTGATGCTGTAGCTCAACTCCTTCCGCTCTTCCCAGCGGTCCCGCTGATTGCAGCAGCCTTTGCACTGCTGGCACCGTGGCGTGCGGTGCGCGATTCCATCATGTTGATCATCCCGGGCATGGGAATCTTTGCTGGCCTGGTTCTGCTGATGTACACCATGAACAACGGGGTAGTTGCCCACACAGTGGGCCTATACCAAGGCAATGTGGGTATCCCGTTTGCTGCGGATGCTTTCTCCGCGTTGATGATCATCACCACGATGATTGTCGCTTTTGGCGCCAACTGGTTTGCCATTGCGGGCGGGGAGACCAAGTCTCGCTTTTATCCATCGCTCACCTTGATTTTGATTACCGGTGTCTGCGGTGCGTTGCTTACTGCTGACCTCTTTAACTTCTTCGTCTTTATTGAGGTTATGCTTCTGCCGTCTTATGGCCTTATCACCATGTCTGGTACTTGGTCGCGTCTGGCGGCCGGACGTGCCTTCGTCTTGGTGAACCTTTTCGCCTCCACCTTGCTGGTCGTTGGCGTGGGTTATATGTATTCGGTTACCGGCGCGGTTAACCTTGGCGCATTGAAGGGTGCGGCAGCAGGTAACGGGCCCGTCACCGTCGCCGCGGGTTTGATTCTCATTGCAATCACCGCCAAGGCCGGCGTATTCCCTGTGCAGTCGTGGTTGCCTCGCACTTACCCGGGGACCTCAGCTGCGGTGATGGGCCTGTTTTCCGGCCTGCACACCAAGGTGGCCGTGTACATGCTCTATCGCCTCTACGTGCAGCTATTCGGTCTGGATCAGCGCTGGAATGTGTTGATCATCGTGATCATGATCATCTCCATGATGATCGGTGCCTTTGGCGGCCTAGCGGAGAACTCCATTCGCCGCGTGCTCGGCTATCAGATGCTCAACGGCATGCCTTTCATCTTGGTAATGCTTGCTTTTACCTCTGATGACCCACGCCGCGCACTAGCAGCCGGCATTATGTACACGATTCACCACATGTTGACTGTTGGTTCGCTGATCTTGGCTTCTGGCGCCATTGAGGAAACCTACGGCACGGGCCTGCTAACCAAGCTGTCCGGTCTCGCTCGTCGGGACCCCATTATCGCGTGGATTTTCGCTGCCGGTGCGTTCTCCGTCGTAGGTTTCCCGCCGTTCTCCGGAATGTGGGGCAAGCTGATGATCGTCTTCGAGATTGCCCGGGTAGGAGGCGCGTGGGCGTGGATCGCTATCGCGGCTATTATCATTGCCTCCTTTGCCGCCTTCTTGGCCATGCTGCGGGTATGGCGCAAGGTTTTTGGGGGCAAGGGCTTGCCGGAAGATAAGGTTCCGGATGAACTGATCATCCGCAAAAAGCTCATGGCCCCCTCTGCCGCACTCATCCTTGGTTCGCTGTGCATGTTCATTTTCTCTGGAATCGTTCTGGACGTTGTGGATAGCGCCTCGGAGCAGCTGCTTGATACCACCGCTTATACTGAAACCGTCTTGGGAGACGAGCCGATTGCCGTTCCCAATATCGATGAAATTCAGGAGGGCCGTTAAATGAACGCAGTGGTGTATGCATTGTGGCTCATTAAGGAAATCTTTGTGGCCGGCATTAGCCTGGCGATGGCGGCCTTTAAGCCAGATAACGAATACCACCCGGTTATCATTCGTTATCCACTGCGTGTGACTGGCGCATGGGAGATCTTCTGGTTTACTTCTTCCATCACCGCAACGCCAGGAACGCTTTCGTTGGGTTTGCGCGAGCCACCCCGCAAGGGGCTGCCGCGCATCGTGCTGGTGCAGGCAGTTCAGGGATCTGACCCGGCGGCAATCGTGGCTGACTTGGCTGATATGGAGCAACGCCTTGCCCCACGGGTGAAAGACATCGACTACGGCGTCCCAGGCCAAGGAGAGACGACGGAATTGGATGAGGCATTCTACGAGTATCCCCTCGAATCTGTCGGTCGCTTTATGCGCTCGCCTGACTTGGCGCGGGCGGAGGACACTCCGCTTTCAGAAAGCGAAGCGGACGTCGAAAAGCCAAAGCGTCATGCCCGGAACATAAAACGCAGGAAGGAGACCGAGCGATGATTGATTTTGCCACACTGTCCCCGTTCGGCTGGGTCGTATTTGTATGCGTATTCATCATTGGCATCGCCACATGGTGCGGCGTGCTGCTTGCACTGCGCACACGCGATGAGCTCACTCGCGCAATTACGTCTGACATCGTGTTCTACGGCATGATCTGCATGTACTTGGCATGGTCGATGACCAATAACGCCCCGATGGCCTACTACATTGCACTCCTCGGTGCCATTGCCGCGGGCGTGCTGCCCACGCTATCTATGGCCCGCATTATCTCGAAGGGCAGGCGATAAAATGGCTATTTCTGAGATTATCGCCTCGGTGCTACTTATTATCGCCACCATTTTGGTGGTCGCGACGGTTATATCCCTGTGGCGGGCGCCCGACGCATTGACGCGCGCTAACCTGCTGGGGCCGACCGTGGGTCTTGCGGTACCGCTGATTATCGTGGCCAAACTAGTTGTAGATTTTGGCCGCGATGGCTTTTCCCTGTGGCTGCTCATTCAAGCCCTGATCGCCTGCTTCGGTGTGTGGATTATCGGTTCAGTAGGTTCCTTCTACCTGGGACGTTCCATCTACGGCGTAACAGTTACTGACGTCAAACACGCCAAGCATAACCACAAAAAAGTCCAAACCGTGCAAGCCAAGGAAGACGATATCTAGTCACCCTCAGCGCCTTCTGGCGGCGAGTCTTATCTGCAATAGCGCTCAATGGCGGAAATGCAGACGAGCTCGCCGCCTTTTGGTTTTACTGGATTGTGGCATTCACCGGGCCCTAGATTCATGACGCGAATATAGTGCACAGCAACTGCCGTGCTCGGGCTAGAATGGATGCACACTATTCGGTGCTTCTAGCCCGCCCCGAAGAGAAAACAAGGAGTAACAATGAAACTCATCACGGCCATCGTTAAGCCCTTTACCCTGCCGGAAATCCGTCAGGCGCTAGAGCAGCAGGAAGTACGCGGTCTCACTGTTACTGAAAGCCAGGGCTTTGGGCAGCAGCGAGGGCATAGCGAGGTATATCGCGGAGCAGAATACGCCACCGATTTTGTGCCTAAGGTCAAGCTGGAAGTAGTAGCGGCGGATGACCACGCTGAAGACATCATCAATGCCATTGTGGATGCTGCCTACACTGGCAAAATCGGCGATGGCAAGCTGTGGGTAACCCCAGTAGAAGATGCCATTCGTGTACGCACCGGGGAGCGCGGCGAGGCGGCATTGTAAAACCAGTATGCTTAACGCCGCACAGATTCGCGCCGAGGCCCATGCCTCGGCGCTTCGTGTATTGCGCAACCTCGAGCTCCCAGTGGGGACTGCGCTCGCTGCCACCGGGTCCTTCGCCCGCAATGAGATGACCCCGCAATCGGATATTGACGTCATCCTTATCTATCCGGAAGGCCACGATCCAGACCCAGCGCTGGTGGAGAAGCTGTGGTTGCCCGTATGGGATGCCAAGTATCGCCTAGATTATGCCCTGCGCACCCCGCAGGAGTGTGCGGCGATTGCTGCAGAAGATGCTTCTGCTGGCTTTGCACAGTTGGACTTGGCCTTTGTCGCAGGGCGCAAGATATTAGTGGATGAGGCGCGGGCACAGCTGCTCGCAGCGTGGCGGCGCCAGCTGCAGCGCGGCTTTGATGACTTTGTGGATACCGCGATTATTCGCTGGAAGCGCTCGGGCGCGGTAGCAGCAATGACGAATCCAGACTTGAAAAATGGCCGTGGGGGACTGCGCGATATTCAGCTTCTGCGCGCGATGGCTTTGGGTAACCTGTGCGACTTTCCTGATCTAGACGTCGAAAAGCAGCTGCTTCTCGACGTCCGCACACTCCTGCATGTCAAAGCCCGACGCCACCGCGATATCTTAGACCCCGAGTTCGCCGCGGACGTGGCTGCGGATTTGGGCTTTGAAAACCGTTATGCCTTAACCGCCGCTTTGGTAGGCGCCGCAGCCACTGTTAATAAGGCCGTAGAACGCGGCCTGGCCACCGCCCGAGGGGTGCTAGGGAGAAATGCGCTGGCGGCGGGCCGCGGGCAGCGCCGTCCACTCGATGTGGACGTGGTGGCAGAGGGCGGCGTTATCTACCTTTCGCGCAAACCGAATGTGGAGGATCCGTGGTTGCTTACGCGCGTGGCAGCTGCCGCGGCGCGCACGGGATATACCATCGCCGAGACCACCTGGCACCAGCTCCAAAAATTGCCGAATCTGCCGCCACGCTGGCCGCGAGCAGCGGTGGATGATTTCTTCGCCATTTTGTCGTCCCCGCAATATACGCCGCGGGTTATTCAGGATTTGGACCGCTATGGCCTGTGGGAACATCTAGTGCCGGAATGGGGGCATGTGCGCGGTTTGTTGCCGCGCGAGCGCAGCCACGTCAGAGCGGTGGACCATCATCTCATTGCGACGGTTACTCGGTGCGCGGAGGTGCGCACCTCGGTAGCTCGCCCTGATCTATTATTGCTGGCCGCGCTTTACCATGACATTGGTAAGGGCTACGAGCGCCCCCACGCTCAGGTAGGCGCGGAAATGATAGCTCGCCAGGCAGCCCGCATGCGGTTGAGCGTGGCCGATAGGTCGCGTGCTCAAATTCTGGTGGCAGAGCATACCACCTTAGCGCGGCTAGCTGCGACAATGGACCCGTTCTCCGATGCCGCTCGCGACGCATTGTTGGCCGCAGCGCATTACGATCCGCTGATTATTTCGCTGCTGGCGGTATTGGCTAAGGCTGATGCACAATCGACAGGGCCTAGCGTCTGGACACCGCGGGTAGAGCAAGCGCAGAAGCTTATCGTCTCGCGCGCTCTGGAAGCACTCAAACCAGGCGTCCTTCAGCGCCCCGCGGTGCACGTGCCGCTATCTACTGAGGGCGTTGCGCTTACGGTGGATTGGGAAGACCAAGAAGTTACTGTGTCCTGGTGTGGCTCCTCCAAAGGGGAGCTCAAGCGCATTTTTGCCTTGCTGTCCGCTTTGGGGTGGACCATCGTGCGGGCCAATATCGTCAAAGAGGATGACGGTACTTATAAGGCGGAGTTTTTCATCCGCACCGTACAACAGACCCTCAAGGAAGCGGCCCAGGAGATAAGGTTTATCCAGTCTTATAACTCCCGTACCTATACGGAGCTGCCAGATATCGAGGGAGAAGTAACCACCGCGGCTTTTGATGTGGGCGGCATCTTGGTGATCCGTACCGTCGAGCGCATTGGTGCTTTGGGGCACTTGATAGAGGCATTGCCAGACTTTGTGTGGCTGCGCCATGAGATTATGGGCGCGACAATGATCGTCAATGTCTTCCTTGCCGGGGAGGCTTCCCGCGCTACGGTGGTGGGGAATGTGACCAGGGCCCTGGCAAGGGACTAAGATTAAATAGTTGAACTTTAGATCGATCTAAATTAAGGGAGCGCATCCGTAGTGTTTGACTCACTATCAGACCGCCTACAGTCAGCCCTGGCGGGCCTGCGCGGTAAGGGCAAACTGACCGAGGCTGACATTAATGCCACCGCCCGCGAGATCCGCCTCGCGCTGCTGGAAGCTGACGTGTCTTTGACCGTCGTCCGTGGCTTTATCAAGCGCATCAAGGAACGTGCCCGTGGCGCGGAAGTCTCTGAGGCGCTCAACCCAGCCCAACAGGTAGTTAAGATCGTCAATGAAGAGCTCATTGAGATCCTCGGCGGCGAAACTCGCCGCCTGAACCTAGCGAAGAACCCGCCGACAGTGATCATGCTCGCCGGTTTGCAGGGTGCCGGTAAGACCACGTTGGCCGGCAAGCTGGCCAAGCACCTGGCCAAGCAAGGGCATACCCCGATGCTGGTGGCCTGTGACTTGCAGCGCCCAGGTGCGGTGCAGCAGCTACAGATCGTCGGCGAGCGCGCCGAGGTGCCGACCTTCGCGCCAGATCCGGGTACCTCCCTGGACTCCAATGAGCATGAAATGGGTACCTCCCACGGTGATCCGGTGGACGTCGCAAAGCGCGGTATTGCTGAAGCCAAACAGAAACAGCACGATGTGGTCATCATCGATACCGCCGGCCGCTTGGGCATTGATGAGACACTGATGACGCAGGCGCGCAATATCCGCGATGCCGTGAACCCAGACGAAGTCCTCTTTGTCATCGACTCCATGATCGGCCAAGATGCCGTTCAGACTGCCGAGGCTTTCCGCGATGGCGTGGACTTTACCGGTGTGGTTCTCACCAAGTTGGACGGTGATGCCCGCGGTGGCGCGGCCCTGTCTATTCGTGAGGTCACCGGCAAGCCTATTATGTATGCCTCTACCGGTGAGAAGCTCGATGATTTCGATGTCTTCCACCCCGAGCGCATGTCCAGCCGCATTTTGGGCATGGGTGACTTGCTTTCCCTCATCGAGCAGGCCGAGGCCACCTTGGATCATCAGAAGGCCGAGGAGGCCGCCTCCAAGCTTGGTTCTGGCGAGCTGACGCTGAATGACTTCCTTGAGCAGATGCTGATGATCCGCAAGATGGGGCCCATCGGCAACCTGCTGAAGATGATGCCCGGCGGCAAGCAGATGAATGAGATGGCCGCCATGGTGGATGAAAAGCAGCTGGACCGCATCCAGGCCATCATCCGTGGTATGACTCCGCAGGAGCGTGAGGATCCGAAGATCCTCAATGCTTCGCGCCGCAAGCGTATTGCTAATGGCTCTGGCGTGAGCGTTTCTGAGGTCAACCAGCTCATCGAGCGCTTCAACCAAGCTAAGAAGATGATGTCTAAGATGGCTGGCCAATTCGGCATGGGTGGTATGGGTGGCCGCTCTGCTACCAAGAAGAAGCCGAAGGGCCGCAAGGGTAAAAACGGCAAGCGCAAGAAGGGCAAGGGCGGCGGTGGAAACCGCGGCCCGAAGATGCCGGGCGGAATGCCGGGCATGGGCGGAATGCCAGGTATGCCCGGTGGTGGCGGCATGCCGTCCATGGAAGAACTGCAAAAACTCCAGCAGCAAATGGGCGGCGGCGGCATGCCGGGGATGCCGGGCATGCCAAAGATGCCGAAGGGAATGGAAAATATTAATCTCAACAACTTGGACTTTGGCAAGGGCAAAAAGTAGCGTGCCCCAGTCTTAAGGCATAGAACGAAGGAGGCTCCCACGTTATTGTGGGAGCCTCCTTCGTTCTATGCAGGCAGTTGGGTGCCTTATCCCCAGCGCCCGTGCTCGTAGGCGTTGGCGCGTGTTCGCGCGCTATGGCCTAGACGGCGTCGTCGTGCACAGTGTTGGGGTAGGGGACTGGGTTGGCATGTGGCTTGCCGGCGTCGGTAGGTGCGGCGGGTGCCGGCTCCACAGCTGCTGCGGCCTGCTCCGGGGGGATATCAGGGGCTTGCTGTTGGACCTTTTCCCCGTTGAGGAATGGCTTCAGGGCCTCTCGAATCATGGGCATAGCCGATTCCGCGAAGGCATTGGTGATATGGTGCATGTCGCGGTAGACCATCGTATTGCCGATGATGACTGGGCAGTCACCATTGTCATCGCAGAACCACGGGGCGGTATCTACCGAGAGCATATTCTGGTACTTCGAGAGCACTACTGCACCGGGGTCATAGGGCTGGTAGACCTGCTCAAAGCGCATGCCGCAACCATAGGCATCTTCGGTGGCTACATAGCACTCATCGAACTCGCGCGGACGGCCTTCCTCATCGAAGCCCCACGGGTTATCGCGGAAGCCCAAGAAGGGGATATCGCGCTCGGCTAATTCATCCCAAAATGCCTGGTAGCCAGCGGGAACAGCATCGGGGCCCGTGCCGTACTCATTTTGCGGGCGCGTGGTATTTGAAATCACCAAGGCTGGGTTTGCTTCTTCGATGCGATCCATCACCAGTTTGCCCCATTCGGCGCACTCAGGGGTCACGGTGACATCGTCACCCAGCTCGATGGGGCAACCTTGGCGTAGCAGCGGAACCAATTTAAAGCCCATTTCCTTGCCCAAGCGGTCAAGCGCGGAAGAATACTGTTCCGCGTGGGAGCCGCCTACCAAATAGACTTCCTTTTCTGCGTTTGTGTCACCGAAAATGCACGGAGTTTTGCCGTCTTTGCGGGTTTCGAAGAAGAAATCAGCGGGCTGGCTATCCGGAACAAAGCACCAATTAGCAGCCACTGGTGGCTGGATGCCGCCGGCCAGAATTGGGTCAGGCTTAATCTCTACATTATCCGGTGGGGTGAGGTGATTGATGAACGTCGTCGCACCGGGGTAGAGGGAAGGATTCAGAAGTTCTGCGTCGGCATCATCAAGCGTGCGCATCCACAGCGGCTGAATGGCCAGAAGGCCGACAACGGCCGCAGCAACCACGACACCACCGACGCCGCGAGCAGCGCCTGCCGGCTTCCGCAATGTCGATAGGCCCTTGCGTACCGGCAGATCCTCGGCGGTGGGGCGCTTGCGATGCTGGCGCAGTGGCCGCTCCAAAAAGCGGTGCGTGAGGTCCGCCAGCACCAGTGAAATGGCGATAATGATAACGCCCAGCCACCACGATGGGGTTTCTTGACCCAAATAAGAGGTGGACAGGATAAGCAGAGGCCAGTGCCATAGGTAGAGCGGATAGGCTACATCGCCCAGCCAGCGGGCCTGTTTGGAGGCCATGGCCTTGGAAATCTTGCCACCGCCACCCAAGATGATGAGCACGGCGCCGCCCAGCGGCAAGAGCGAAAGCGGGCCAGGATACGCGGTGGTATCGGCGATGATGGCACCGGTAAAGATGAGCATCACAAGGCCCAAACCCGTAAAGAGGTCATAAAGGCGGGGCGGAATCTTCCAGGCGGAACCGTAGATGGCTAGGACAGCACCCAAGGTCAACTCCCAAGCGCGTGACCAGGTGGAGTAGTAGTTCTCCGGGGTGCCGTAGAGGCCGTGGCGTGAAGCATAGGCGAAGGAGGCAATGGTGGCCACAATGAGGATCGGGCCCGCAATCTGGTTGACTGTGGGGAAGCTGCGCTTACCCAGTGGTTGGTGCTTCGGCCGGAACTTCATGATGGCTGCCAAGATGATCGCAAAGGCAATGCCCATGATGTAGAACTGGCCCTGTACGGCCATGGACCACATGTGCTGCAGCGGGGAGGTATCCGCTGCGGCCGCCGTGTAGTCGGCGTTTTGTTCCGCTAACTCCCAGTTTTGGTAGTACAGCATGGTGGCGGTGATCTGCTGGGTGAGCTCGGTGCGCATGAGCTGTGGGGTGAAAATGCGCACCAGAATGTAGGTCACGCCAATGACCAAAACTAAGCTGGGTACCAAACGTCGCAGGGTGCGCCAGATGGGCCACCAAGGGTTTAAAGAAGCGTTAGGCTTGCTGGCGTAGCGCAGCTGGGAGCCCAAGAAGAAGTAGCCGGATAGCAGCAAGAATACGTCCACGCCGCCGGAAACGCGTCCAACGAAGACGTGGTAGATAACTACTAGGCCGATGGCAATACCGCGTAGACCATCAAGGTCATAGCGGTACCGGAAATTTCGCGGTGATTCTTTAGTCATAAACTGTCTTTTCGTGCGCCAACGCCTTTACAGTGAGGCAGAAAGCGCGCCATACATATGGAACCAAATGTCTATATTCGGCCCTTAAGGCTACTCTGCTTTAGCATCGATGGCATAACGAACCTGCGTGAGTGGCGTCGTGATTTTTAAAATTGCAGATACTCGCGCTAAAATACTTCAGGTTATCTACTCGGATACTCCGGGCTAGGTAATCCACAGAACGTAATATTCTGCGTAGCACCGTTCCCGTCTACGGTCGGCCGGTATGTCACGCGCAGATTAAATCCAAGGGTTGAACCGGCGCACTACCTGGTGCGCGTCTGTACTGCCCAGTGACTAGAAAAGGAGCCGTCATGGCTGTCAAGATTAAGCTGCAGCGTTTGGGCAAGGTCCGCGCTGCTGAGTACCGCGTTGTTATTGCTGATGCCCGCACCCGTCGTAACGGCAAGGTAATCGAGAACATTGGTATTTACCACCCGAAGGAAGAGCCTTCCCTCATCCAGATCGATTCTGAGCGTGCGCAGCACTGGCTGTCCGTCGGCGCGCAGCCAACCGAGCCGGTTCTTGCTCTGTTGAAGGTCACCGGTGACTGGCAGAAGCACAAGGGTCTGCCTGGTGCAGAAGGCACCCTGAAGGTTGCTGAGGAGAAGAAGTCCAAGCTGGAGATCTTCAACGAGGCACTGGCTGAGGCTAACAACGGTCCGACCATCGAGGCCATCACCGAAAAGAAGAAGAAGGCCAAGGAAGAGGCTGAGAAGAAGGCCGCTGAGGAAGCTGCTGCTGCAGAGGCTGCCGCTGCTGCTGCCGGCGAAGCTGATGCCGAGGCCGAGGAGAAGGCTGAGGAAGCTTCCGAGGAGTCTGCAGAGTAATCTGCCTTCCTTTGCTAAACGCGCAGCGCTTCTAACTTCGGGCCCTGCCTACACCACGGTGCAAGTTGTGTAGGCGGGGCCTTTGTGCTGTGTGGATGAAATCAACCGGCCCAAAGAGATGACCGCGCACGCATGTCCTTGGTGGAGGTGCGTGCGCGGTCATTTTTAGAAAAGGTACGTTGAAACCCTGCAAGCTACAACGGGTGGGGGAGGGTGAATGTTTCCCTTAGCTCTGTGGCTTGTAGTCGGCATAGCGACTGTAGACATTAGACGGATCTTTAAAGTCCATGCCACGCAGGCCGCCGGCAACAACCGGAGCAAAAAGTTCTAGGATTTGCTCGCGTGGTAGCTGTGACATGGGGCCGTTGACGGCAAGAACGGTAAAGCCATGGATGGTAGACCATGCCAAAAGGGCGTTCTGCATGAAATATGTGGGGTCAGTAGTATTGTCCAAAGCTTGCGCGTGGCGGGCGAGAAGGGCGAAGAAATCGCGAATCTGCTGAAGGTGATCCATCTTCGGATCATCTTCGGTGTGTGGATCCACACCGAGCATGAAGCGCAGCGCCTTCCATTCCAACATGCAACGGAAGAAATTGGTCTCATCCAAGGCAAACTCGAGGTAAGCGTAACCGATTTGCACCAAGTGCTCTGGAAAATCCAAGTGCCCGGCAGCCTCAGTAGTCTCATGCAGGCGCCGGACCAGTTCGTCGGTGGCAAGCTCTGCTACCTTATCGTGTAGTTCTTCTTGATCCTTGAAGTGGCGGTAGGCGGAGGTAGGGGATACTCCGGCTTCGCGGGTAACGGCACGGACCGTGATGGCATTGGGGCCGCTTCGCTTGCCTAGCTGGACTGCGATGCGGAGCAGCTCATCGTGGAGGTTTCCATGATGGTAAGGCTTATTATGCGATTCCATGAGAGTCATTTTATCACCGAAACTTATTTTCCTATAAACTATTTTGTCAGCATAGTGAGCAACAAAATTGCGGGGGTAGAGGTACCGGAATCCGCAGCTGCAGCCTCGACTTTATGCACCTCATATGCAGGAAGATGCACGATCGTGTCTGGCGTAAGGGTGACGGTTTCTTCACCATAAGTGAAGTTGAGCTGCCCGCGGAGCGTCTGCACGATAATGGGATGAGCGGCCTTGTGGTCCGGTAGGGACTGTCCTGGTGCAAAGCTAAAGAGAATGAGATTAGCGCCATCGGTGCTCAAGACGCGCTGCACGCCTGGGCGGGGCCGCTGCGGATCCGTATCCGGTGCGATATCGAGCAAATTAAGTGTAGTCATAGCGGAAGCAGTGCCCAGATGGGAAGCCGCGCCAAAAGTATCCGGGGAATTGGTAGGTAAATCGCTCATGTGCCTACTTTAACGACAATGAGCCCCAGAAACTGGAACTTTTTCGAAGTAACTGAAAACCCATCACTGACAAGGGAAAAGGCTCGTGCTGTAGAATTTCCGCTATGGAATTGATGATTGGTCGCGTGATTAAATCGCACGGCGTGAAGGGTGAAGTAGTAATCGAGGCCACTACTGACGAACCGGAGGTGCGCTTTGCGGTGGGGGAAGCGCTCCATGGCACGCAGGGCAAAAAAGAGCACACGCTAACTATCAAGGCAGTCCGCACTCACAAGGGAAGGCTGCTCGTTACCTTCGAAGAAGTAAAAGACCGCAATGTGGCGGATAGCCTGCGCGGCACGAAGTTTTTCGCCGCGCCGCTCGATAACGATGATGGCGGTTTTTATGACCATGAGCTGGAAGGACTACGCGTACTTCTGGCGGGCAAGAACATTGGTGAGGTTACGTCGGTCATCCACGGTGGAAGCCAAGATTTGCTAGAGGTAAATCTCGACACTGGCAAGGAAGCACTCATTCCTTTCGTGCATGCCATTGTTCCTGACGTGGACCTTGCAGCAGGGACGTGCACCATTGACCCGCCGGAAGGATTGCTGGACCTATGAGGCTTGATGTCGTCACCATCTTTCCGGAGTACTTGGAGCCGTTGCGGCATGCACTTTTAGGAAAAGCCATTGAACAAGGTCGCCTTGAAGTAGGCGTACATGATCTGCGGCAGTGGGCGACTGATGCGCATAAGTCTGTCGATGATTCGCCGGTCGGCGGTGGCCCTGGCATGGTTATGAAGCCGGAAGTATGGGGGCCGGCACTCGATAGTGTTGCTGCTCAGGAAAGCGCACCGAACCTAGAATCGGCCCTTCCGCACTTGAACCGTCCCCGCCACGATGAGCTTGAAGGAGTAGAGGCGCACGCCTATGCGGTTGACGCCCAGCCCGAGGAGGATAGTGACCTCCCACTGCTCATTGTGCCTACCCCAACGGGACAGCCGTTTAGTCAAGCGGATGCGCGTGCGTGGTCGACTGAGGAGCATATCGTCTTTGCTTGCGGGCGTTATGAGGGAATCGATCAGCGTGTGGTGGATGATGCCGCGCGTCGCTACCGCGTCCGCGAGGTATCCATCGGTGATTATGTGTTGATCGGTGGGGAAGTAGCGACGTTGGTAATTGCAGAGGCCGTCGTGCGACTCATTCCAGGCGTGCTGGGCAATAAGCGCTCCCATGAAGAGGATTCCTTTTCTGATGGTCTCTTGGAGGGCCCGAGCTATACCAAGCCGCGAGAGTGGCGGGGTCTGGCCGTACCGGACGTTTTGACCTCGGGAAACCACGCCTTGGTGGATAAGTGGCGGCGCGAACAAGCATTATTGCGCACCTGGCAGCGCCGTCCCGAGCTGCTGGAAGTAGCAGAGCTAGACAAGGATGATAGGGCTTTCATTGCGCAATTGTTGCAGGAAGCTAAGGCTAAGGGTGAAGGCTAATGGAGGTTAGTGCTGATCTTTCCGTGCTTCTAGGAACTCGAGAGAATGAGGATTGCCTCGCAGGACTGCCTGACAGGCTACGTGCTCAGGGCTTTCATCCAGCTAGCATTTTCGTCATTCAGGTAGCGGAATCATGCCCGGAGAGCAGCCCGTTAGCGCAGGAATACCGTTTCAGGTTTGGTCAGCGACCGCAGGGAATTCCGGTGTGGCGGCTTATAGTTAACGGTGAGACCGCACACCCCTTAGCCACCGTGGCCCCCACTGTGGCGGAATGTTTGCCCCCGGAAGCGCTGTGGTTGGGGAGCGCGGAAATCGGTTTTACAGAGATGGGGCTTGGTACCCCAGCGGTATGGCGAGCGGAAGCTGCGTAATAGGCGCCGACGAGGAAATTAATTGCCGCATTTTCACGCTAAATCTGCAGCGCTTAGGCCGTCTGGGGGTTATAGTTAGGGGGACATTCCCTCCAATTTTCTATTCCCAAGGTGGTCCCTAAACCATGACGGCTCCCAATGGCAATAATTACGGTGGATTTAACCAGCAGCCGCCCCAGTACAACCAACAGTATTATCCCCAGCAGAACAATGGCGGCGTCAGCGGTGCCACGATCGCTGCGATTATCGCAGCCATTGTGGCGGTAATCGCGGTGGCTGCCATGGTTATTATGTTCGTGACCAATAACCAGAGCGATTCTACGGATAGCGCTGCAGGGGATAGCCAATTCCAGCAGGCGGATGCGAATAGTGGATCCGGAACTGGGTCGGGGTCCGGCAAGAAGTCCGGTTCCTCCAAGGATTCTGCAGAGGATGAGGACTCCAGCCCGGTCACGGTGACCGAGACCAAGGAAGCCCCGGCACCAGCACCGGCACAGGCTGGTTCCGCTGGCTCCAGCAATGGACATTCCTGGGGTGATTACCCTAACTATTATGCGACTGGCCCGACTTCCAGTCCTTTTGCTCGCAACGTCTACACCGCTTTTATGAATAACTGGGTTGCGGGTGGCGGCACCAACGTCACCTTGAGTGTCTATTCGCCGAGCACCGGTCGTACCTACACCATGTACTGCTCCGGCAGCTCCGCCCGGGTTACTTGCACCGGCGGCAAGAACGCCCGCGTGGTTATCCACTAGGCACGCGCCGCACCTTCCTCCTTTCCTTGCTGGAAAGGAGGTTTTGCGTTGAGGGGGCGTCGGCAAGCGAAGGCGGTGAAGGGGCAGTGCGGTAAATTGGGTGGGTCTAATCCCAAACCTCGAGAAAAGAGTGAGGAGACCACGTGAATATTGCGGCAACCATCGCCGCCGAGCTCAACGTAAAGGAAACGCAGATTTCCACCGCGTTGCAGCTGCTTGCGGAGGGCAATACTGTGCCTTTTATTGCCCGCTACCGCAAGGAGGCCACCGGCGGGCTGGATGACTCCCAGCTGCGCACTATTGAAGAGCGCGCGAACTACCTGAAGGAATTGCAGGAGCGTAAGGAGACCATCCTTGCGGCGATTGAGGAACAGGGCAAGCTTAGCGACGCCCTGAAGGAACAAATCCTTGCCTGCGAAACCAAGGCGCGCTTGGAGGACCTGTACCTGCCGTATAAGAAGCGCCGTAAAACTAAGGCGGATATTGCCCGCGAGGCCGGCCTAGAAGAGCTGACCGATAAGCTCATCGCGGATCCTCACGCCACCCCAGAAGATCTAGCGCAGGCCTTCCTTTGCGAGGGCTTTGAAGATACAAAGAAAGCCCTCGACGGCGCCCGCGCCATCCTGGTGGATCGCTTCGCACTGGACGCTGACCTGGTGGGTGAGGTGCGAGAGCGCATGTTTACTAAGGGTGTTATGGGCGCGCACGTCATTGAGGGCAAGGAAACAGAAGGGGCGAAGTTTAAGGATTACTTCTCCTTCAACGAGTCTTTCCACACATTGCCCTCGCACCGCATTTTGGCGCTCCTGCGGGGCGAGAATGAAGGCGTATTGCAATTGCAGCTTGATGCTGGCGATGACGCGGACTATGAGGACGTTATTGCCTCCCGCTTCGAACTGGATCGCTCCTCCAAGTGGCTTGCTGACACCGTCCATTGGGGCTGGCGCACCAAGCTTTATATTTCCTCCAGCCTGGATGTACGTATGCGCCTGAAAGAAGTGGCAGAGGAAGGTGCGCTCAAGATCTTTGCCACCAATTTGCGGGACGTGCTACTTGCTGCGCCGGCAGGTCAGCGTGCCACCATTGGCCTGGATCCGGGATACCGCAATGGCGTCAAGTGTGCGGTTGTAGACAAAACCGGCAAAGTGCTCGATACCGCCATTGTCTACCCGCACCAGCCGCAGAATCAGTGGAGCCAGGCGCTACAGACCTTGTCTACCATGTGCGCCAAGCATTCAGTGGACCTTATGGCCATCGGAAATGGTACTGCCTCCCGCGAGACCGAGAAGCTCGCCCAGGAGATTGCGGACCTCATCAAGCAGGCCGGAGGCCAGCGTCCCACGCCCGTCGTAGTCTCAGAGTCCGGCGCTTCGGTGTATTCTGCCTCGCAGCTGGCGGCGGAGGAATTCCCCGACATGGATGTCTCGCTGCGTGGCGCAGTTTCCATCGCCCGTCGTTTGCAGGATCCTCTGGCGGAGCTGGTAAAGATCGATCCGAAGGCTATTGGGGTGGGGCAGTATCAGCACGATGTTAACCAGACCGCGCTCGCTCGCACCCTTGATGGTGTGGTGGAAAGTGCCGTGAACGGCGTGGGCGTAGATCTCAACACTGCTTCCGTCCCGCTGCTGGAGCGGGTGGCTGGAGTTAATTCCACCATCGCTGCCAATATTGTGGCTTACCGCAATGAAAATGGCTCCTTTGCTTCCCGCAAGGAACTGAAGAAGGTGCCGCGTCTCGGACCTAAGGCGTTTGAGCAGTCAGCCGGCTTCCTTCGCATCAATGGCGGCACCGATCCATTGGATGCCTCCGCCGTGCACCCTGAGGCTTATCCAGTTGTCTCCCGCATTGCGGAAAAGACCGGTCTGGGCATTTCCGAGCTTATTGGCAATACCCGCGTACTTTCCAAGCTTGCGCCAGCAGATTTTGCAGATGAGACCTTTGGTATCCCTACGGTGACCGATATCATCGCTGAGCTGGATAAACCCGGCCGCGACCCGCGTCCGGAATTTAAGACCGCAACCTTCAAAGAGGGGGTACATAAGGTCTCCGATCTCACCCCGGGAATGATCCTTGAGGGCACAGTTACCAACGTGGCGGCCTTTGGCGCTTTTGTGGACGTTGGAGTACATCAGGACGGCCTCGTCCATGTTTCTGCCATGAGCCACAAGTTCGTCTCTGATCCGCACGAGGTCGTGCGCTCTGGCCAAGTGGTCAAGGTAAAAGTCATGGAGGTCGACGTCGAGCGGCAGCGCATCGGCTTGTCTTTGCGCCTCGATGATGAACCGGGGCAGCAGGCTCCCAAGCGCCGTGGCGATGCGCAACATGCCGCAAACTCTGCCGCCAGGGGAGAAGGGAAGCGCTCCGGACACAAATCCGGGCGCGGTTCCCGGGGCGGCTCGCGCGGCCGCACTGGCGGACGAGGTGGCTCCGGCGGTGGTGGTGCCATGGCCGATGCCCTGAAGAAGGCAGGCTTCTAACCGCCGTGGTCTAGTGTTTTGCCTGCTGCTTTAGCTCCCATCGTTGCGTACGGTGGGAGCTTTTGCAGTCCGGAGGGAGGATTCTGCCACGTTGTTGTCGGAACCATGATGCGGGCGAGGTGGAACCCATCCAATCACCTGCGCAAACTTCACCTAGCGGTGGTGGGGACGGCCGCTTAGCAGTTTCCCTCCTAAGCTGCGGCGGCGTAGCTTGGGCGGGGGAGAGAAAGAAGTGCTGGGAAGGAAATTTGGTTCCTGCAGGTACATATGGAAAAATAGTGCACCGTTCTATGTAACGGGCACGAACCGGTTAGGCTTCACGCCGCTAGGGTCCTCTGTCCCAAACTGAAAAGGAATATTGGCATGTCCAACATTATTGACAAGGTCGATGCAGCACAGCTGCGCGACGATATCCCGTCCTTTCGCCCAGGCGATACCCTCGACGTTAACGTAAAGGTTATCGAGGGTAACAACGAGCGTGCACAGCTGTTCAAGGGCATCTGCATCCGTCGTCAGGGTTCCGGCATCCGTGAGACCTTCACTGTCCGTAAGGTCTCCTTCGGTATCGGCGTTGAGCGTACCTTCCCGGTTCACTCCCCGAACCTGGAGTCCATCAAGGTCTCCCGCCGCGGCCGCGTTCGCCGTGCGAAGCTGTACTACCTGCGCGATCTGCGCGGTAAGAAGGCTCGCATCAAGGAGCGTCGCTAGTATTAGTGCGCTGCGCGCCACCATCCCCCTTGCACCCTTGTGGGTGCAAGGGGGATTTTTGTGCCTATTGCCAGCTATTTCCTGGTGTCAGCCGGCAGGCTTTAACCGGATAGTTGCCTGTGAATTCTCCAGCCGCGAGGGGGATAAGGCGGGAACCGGGACGTGGGGTTGCTAGGATTTAGCGCGTGAATAAAGACAGCATCTCGCAGGAACAGTCGCCTGAAGGTGAGGGGGCCAACCCCGTAGAGGGGATCGCCTCCCCGCAAGGCGAAGGGGCAACCAAGAAAAAAGACATGCCGTGGCTGCTGGAAACCCTTCTGGTCGTGGCAACGGTCCTTGTTATCGTGGGCCTTTTCCAGAACTTTATCGGACGGCAGTATGTGATCCCTTCCGGCTCGATGGAGCCGACACTGCATGGCTGCGAGGGCTGTACGAATGACCGTATCTTTACGGAAAAGATCTCCTATTACGGCGATGGCGAGCCAGAACCAGGCGATGTTGTCGTATTCAAAGGCACCGAGGACTGGAATTCGAGTTATGTCTCGCCGCGCTCGTCCAACCCGTTAATCCACGGGGTGCAGGACGCGTTGAGCTTTGTATCCTTGGCACCGCCCGATGAAAATACCCTAGTCAAGCGTGTGGTTGCTACCGGTGGGCAGACAGTGTCTTGCCAAGAGGGTGATCCTGCAGTCATGGTTGATGGCAAGCCCATCGAGCAAGACTACGTGCAAGACCCGCCCACGTACCCGGTAGATAAGTCGACAGGCTCGGAAGCTTGTGGAGGCCCGTATTTTGGTCCCGTGGAAGTACCGGAGGGCAATATCTGGGTCATGGGTGATAATCGCACGGCCTCGGCAGATTCTCGCTATCACATGACCGATAAATTCCACGGCACAGTACCGGTGGAAAATGTCCGCGGCAAGGTGAAGTTCGTCTTCTGGCCGTTTACCCGCATCGGTGGCATCGATGACCCGGACATCCAGGAATAAGCCTTCTTCCCAACGCCTGCGCACCCGGGATTTTTTCTTCCCCGTGGTGGCAGGTTTTGTCCTGCTGGTGCTGTTACAAGCATTGGTGGGACGGATGTATGTCATTCCTTCTGCGTCGATGGAACCTACCCTGCATGGTTGTGCCGGCTGCGAAAATGATCGCATCGTAGTGCAGAAGGTCAGCTATTACTTCACAGACCCACAACCTGGGGAGGTGGTTGTCTTCGAAGGGCCGGAGTCGTGGAATAACGAGTTTCAGGTAAAACGCTCGGGCAACATTATTGTGCGTGGTGCGCAGAATGCCTTGGCAGCCGTAGGACTATTGCCCAACGGGGAAAATATCCTCGTCAAGCGGGTAATTGCTACCGGCGGACAAACGGTGAGCTGTGAAGCTGGTGATCCTTCGGTGATGGTGGATGGTCAGCCGATTGATCAATCATTCGTGCTTGATCCACCGGAGATTCCCGTAGACCCCGGCGTTGGCTCCCAGGAGTGTGGCGGCGAGTACTTCGGCCCCGTCACCGTCCCGGAGGGGCATCTCTGGGTAATGGGAGACAATCGCACCAACTCCCTCGATTCGCGTGCGCACTTGGGCGATAACCTACAAGGCACCGTGCCAGTGGATAATATTCGCGGCCGAGTTGAGGCTGTCATCTTGCCTCTGTCGCGGTGGGGTGGGGTGGAACACCCAGAGATTTCGCATGCGGCGGCTTAAGCAACGACGCACCTATGAGCTGGCCTTGAGCAAGGCTGGGCTCGGGCCGGTGGCTGGAGTGGATGAGGCCGGGCGTGGCGCGTGTTGCGGGCCGATCACCATCGCGGCCTGCATTATGCCTGATCGCCCGATCAAGGAGCTGGCGGAGCTTAGCGATTCCAAAAAGCTGACTCCCCGGCAGCGCGAGCGGCTCTTTCCACTCATTAAGGACAAGGCTGTGGACTGGTCTGTGGTGCACATTAGCGCGGGGGACATCGATAAGCGCGGCATCCAGCACGCTAATATTTCCGGTATGCGCAGGGCGGTAGCACGCCTGGATATCCGCCCAGGCTATGTGCTTAGCGACGCCCTCTTTATCCCCGGCCTTACCCAACCCCAGCTGCCCATCATCAGCGGCGATGCAGCCGCGCGGTGTATCGCCGCGGCAAGTGTCTTGGCAAAAGTGAGTCGCGACCACCTGATGCGCGACCTTGATGCGCGCTACCCCGGCTATGAATTAGCCAAGCACAAAGGCTATGGGACTAAGGCACACGAGGCCGCAATTTCGGCGCTGGGAGCGTGCCCGGAACACCGGATGAGCTATGACAATGTCCGCCGCGCTCATGCGGAGTTCGCCGCGCGTGCCTAGCGAAAATCTAGCCTCCTGCACGCTAAGCTTAAGCGAGCTAACCCACAACCTGGAGGTCCACCGTGAGTGCAGAGGAACTCGATAACTACGAGGCTGAGGTAGAGCTGTCCCTCTACCGCGAGTACCGAGACGTTGTCAGTCAGTTTTCCTATGTCGTTGAAACTGAGCGGCGCTTTTACCTTGCTAATGCGGTAGAGCTCATTCCGCATACCTCTGGGCCTGATGTGTACTACGAGGTGCGCATGTCCGATGCTTGGGTATGGGATATGTACCGCTCCGCCCGCTTTGTGCGCTATGTTCGCGTCATTACCTACAAGGACGTCAATATCGAAGAGCTGGATAAGCCTGAATTCATGATGCCGGAGTAATTTTGTCAACTCGGCACTACAAGCGTTGTGCCCTGGCTGTGGATAACAGTGCCTCGAAGCCTAGTTATCCACAGCCTGGGCACTTTCCGTTTTGTACACCTTGTGCACCCCATGCTAGCTGCGGTGTTCTGTGCAGGCCGATGAATTTCACGACGCACAAGGATAAACTGCAATGCAATTTAGTTCAGAACACCACCTAGCCACGAAGAAGCCTCGCCATAAGCAAGTCTTAGGGAAAAGGGGAGAAGCCTTCGCCGCGCGCTACCTCCGTGAACGCGGGGCCGAAATTATTGCCGCTAATGTCTCTTATAGGGTAGGAGAAATTGACCTCATCGCGCGCGAGGCGGACGGAACCATCGTCTTTGTTGAGGTTAAAACGCGCGCCACTCCCAGCTTCGGGGTAGCAGAAGCCGTAACCCCGCAGAAGCTAGCGCGCCTTCGCAAGGCTGCAGCGCAGTGGCTCGATGGAAAGCCACTGTCTTCGGTGCGATTCGACGTTATAACGTTGTTGGAGCGCGGGCAGGGATTTGCGTTAGAACACTTCAAGGGGGTTGAAGATGGCTCTAGGTAATTGCTTGACGATGTCCCTCAACGGAGTTCTAGCACAGTTAGTCGATGTAGAAGCGAACGTTGGCCACGGCCTGCCAGGGATACATGTTGTGGGGCAGACGGATACCGCGATCTCTGAATCGCGGGATAGGATCAAGACTGCAGCCTTTAACTCCCACCTTCCTTGGCCCAAGACCAAAGTGGTCGTCTCGATGTCTCCAGCGTCGCTTCCCAAATCCGGTTCCCACTTTGACTTACCCATAGCGCTCGCGATCTTGGCTGCACAGGCAGAAAGTGACTTTCCGCGCTTTGGCAACTCGCCTTCGCCCGCGAGGCGGCTGCAGCGCACCTTGGTTTTGGGAGAACTCGGCCTCGACGGATCCGTTCGGCCCGTCGCAGGTATTATTCCGGCCCTTCTAGCCGCAAGAGAGCAGGGAATATCAACTCTTATCGTGCCGCCGGGTAACGCAGCCGAGGCAACCTTGGTGCCGGATTTAGACGTACTCGTTGCGGCTTCTTTGAAGGAAGCGTTCAGCTGGGCGTGTGGAAGCCGTGGGTTACCGCAGGCGGCGAGTTTTCCTGGATCGCCCGACCCCGCGCCCGCAGCTGCAGCACGCCCGGATTTTTGCGATATCGCGGGCCAAGCTAATGCAAAATGGGCCGCCGAGGTTGCTGCGGCCGGCGGGCACCACCTTATGATGATCGGTCCTCCAGGGGCGGGAAAGTCCATGATTGCTTCCCGCCTGCCCACCATCCTGCCTACACTTACCCCGGATCAGCAGGTAGAGACCACCGCGATTCATTCGCTTACCGGAACGCCAGGTGAGGTCATTGAGCATGCTCCGTTTATCGCCCCGCATGCCTCGGTTACTCGGGCCGCGCTACTAGGCGGCGGCTCCGGGCATCCGCGCCCAGGAGCGGTAAGTCTGGCCCACAATGGTGTGCTCTTCCTCGACGAGGTCAGCGAGGTTGCCGCACCGGTACTCGATGGCCTGCGTGCCCCGTTGGAAGAAGGGCAAGTACGGCTTGCGCGCTCGCGCCGAGAAGTTATCTATCCTGCTCGCTTCCAACTGGTCATGGCAGCAAACCCGTGTAGGTGCTCGGCAGAAGATCCTTCGCAGTGCAGGTGTAACCCCCACGAGCGCATGAACTATCTGTCCAACCTCTCCGGTCCGCTCCGGGACCGTCTAGATATGGTGGTCACCTTAAGTGGGCAGGCGGCGACGATTAACGCGGAGGGCGAAGAAGACTCCGCAGTCATTGCCGAGCGAGTTGCCGCTGCCCGCGAGCGTGCCGCTGCGCGGTGGTGGGCGGATGGCATTTCCGCGCGGACCAATGGCGAGGTCCCTTCGTCCTACTTGCGCCGAAAGCGGCCGGCTGCGGATGCTGCAATGGTCATGTTGTCCGCCTACCTGGCGGAAGGCGAAATTTCCCAGCGCGGGGTGGACCGTGTGCTCAGGCTTTCGTGGACCCTAGCTGATTTAGCAGGGAAGATGCAGCCGGACTTGGATGAGGTGGGACGCGCACTCGACCTGCGTGGCTCCATCAACGTGGGAAGGCTCGCGGCATGAGCGAATTAGACCTCTCCACACCTTATGCCACCTGGGTATACCTCAACCGCGTGGTAGAAGGCCCTTCCGCTGCCTTGCAGGCCCTGCTTACGCAGTATCCGGCTGGGGAAATCGCCCATGGAATTTACCATCGTGCCGATTGGATAGGACCGCTGCTTGCGCGCACGGCCTCCCGTTATGATTGGCTGCGTCAAGCGGAGGATATGGCAGCAGCAGAACGCGTTGGGGCTCGGCTCATCACGGCAGAAAGCCCAGAATGGCCAACGGAGGAGTTTGATTCCGCATTCGGCTTTTATCAAAACAGCGGGGAAGCCCCAGCTACCTTTGATGACCAAGCACTGCCGCCGCACAGCCTCTGGGTGCGTGGCGCCCCTGTGAAACAGGAGGTTGCTCAGGCTGTAGCGATTGTTGGCACTCGCGCCATTTCTCGCTATGGCTGGCAGGCAACCCAAAACGTAGTGTCCGGATTGGTTCAACACGAATGGACTCCTATATCTGGCGGCGCCCTAGGCGTTGATACCGTGGCGCATGAAACTGCTTTGCACAACAACGGGCACACGGTAGCTATAGCAGCGTGCGGCATCGATAGGGACTATCCGGCTCGCAATGCCAACCTATTTGCCAAGATCGCGGATAACGGGTGCGTTATTTCTGAATTCGCACCGGAAACCGCACCGAAGCGACACCGGTTCCTAACGCGCAATCGTTTAGTAGCAGCACTCAGTCACGGCACCGTAGTTATGGAGGCGGCTTTTCGATCCGGCGCACTTAATACTCTCAACTGGGCAGAAGCGCTAGGACGCGTGGCCATGGCTGTACCGGGGCCGATAACCACTAGCGGCTCGCTGGGCTGTCACCAGCGCATTCAGGAAGGCCGTGCACAGTTGGTCACCAGCGCCGATGAAATTCGCGCCTTAGTCAGTCGCACCGGGGAAGTAGATCCAGGTGCACAATATGAAATCAATTTTGCGGCAACAATGACACAACGTCTCTCCCGCAATGAGTTGCGAGTCTTTGATGCAACACCGCCGCCAGGCCAAGAAAAAGCTACGGCAGAGGACATTGCCCGCGACGCGGGATTTCGTCTGCCGTTGACAGTTCACCTTTTATTGGCGTTAGAGAAGATGTGTGTCGTTGTCCGCCACGGCAATACCTGGGCGCGCAGGGAAACGGAATAGATAACCCCAGTGAAAGGCGAGTACACTGCTGTGACATGAGTGAAGATGGAGTTTCCGCGAAAGCGCCGGATATTCAAGGGCAGATGGCTGAGGCTATCGAGGATTTCGTGGATTTCCAACTGCACGTGAAAGGCCGTGCGGAGGCAACGGTACGTGGGTATCGCTCAGATCTGCGCGACCTTGCTCGCAGCGTTCCTACCTTTGCGGAATTTAACCTCAACAACCTGCGCCAATGGCTGGCAGAGGCCGTGGCGGAAGGAAAGTCGCGCTCCACCTTGGCGCGGCGCACCGCAGCGGTCAAAGGATTTTCCACTTGGGCAGTGCGCGAAGGGCACCTCGAGCGAGATGTAGCCGCACGGCTGGTCACGCCCAAGGTGGGCCGTCACCTACCGACGGTTCTATCCCCCGAGCAGGCCGGTGAGCTCATGGGCAATGCGGTTTCTGCAGACGAAGCTCACTTCCTGCGCGATAGTGCCATCTTGGAGTTGCTGTATGCCTCCGGGATGCGCGTGGCGGAGCTGGTGCGCCTAGACCTGAGCGATATTGATTTTCATCGCGGCACCTTGCACGTAACCGGTAAGGGAGATAAGCAGCGCGTGGTGCCTTTTGGTCATGCGGCGGACGACGCCTTGCGGCAGTGGATAGAAAAGGGCCGTGGACAACTCGCTGAGGAAGGAACTAAAGCCGTATTCGTAGGCAGCAGGGGAGGGCGCATTGACCAGCGCCAGGTGCGGCGCATTGTGGATAGGGCCGCCAAAGTTAGCGGTGCACAAGGGCTTACCCCGCACGGAGTGCGGCACTCGGCTGCCACCCACCTCCTAGAAGGCGGGGCAGATTTGCGGGTTGTGCAAGAACTATTGGGGCATTCCTCGCTTAATACCACGCAGATCTATACCCACGTATCTGCGCAAAGATTGCAACGCGTATATAACCAGGCGCATCCTCGAGCTTAAAGTGGCTTGAGGCGTATCACTGGCATATCCAGCAAGGTTAAAGGATCGATATAGGTATCTTTTGCAATGAGGGCGCCCCAGTGCAGGCCGGGATAGCCATCGACGGGATTGCCCAAGCGGCCAATGACTTGTCCTTCGCGAACTTCTTGGCCTTGTTTTACGGTGCCGTGTACGGGCTGATAAGTCGTCCTTACCCCGTCTGCATGGGTGATGGAAACGACCGGTTTTCCTGCCACCGTGCCGACAAACGCGACAACGCCATCTTCAGCGGCTACCACCGGAGAACCCACGGCAAGGGCCATGTCTACACCGCGGTGGCCGGGACTCCACTTTTGTTCGGGAGCTTCAAACCCGCGCAAAACCCGCGCCGGGTTTGGCTTACCCGAGGCAGGATCAACGTAGGCCGTGGCCGGCGGGCAGCACAGTAGTAGGAGGGAAGAAACGACGAGGAAGGCAGTGGTGGTGAAGGTGGGGCGTCGGAAAGCGGGCTTTGAAAAAGACACAGAAAAATGGCTCATGGGAAAAGCATTAACCAGAGGTGAGCTGTCAGAAAACCCTTGCCTGTGGGGCTGTGGATTACGAGTAGCGGATGGTCCAATTGGGGTGAATGTGGCGCATGATGCTTAGCAGCTTCGACCCTAGTGTGAATAAGTTGTATTCGGTTTGGAAAAACCAGCGTAGAGGGATTATTCTTTGAGGCAGCAGTGTGTCCACCGTGTGGAGGCATTGACTACGCGCGGCGAAGTTGTCGCTTCCTGCTGGAAGGAAGAGACAGCCTGGCGGCTGACGTGGTCCTTGGAAACAAGGTGTCAGCGGGGCCTTCGTTGCTAGGGTGCGGAATAAAACACCGCACAATTGGAAAACCGAAAGACAAGATAAAAGAAAGCGAGCGAATCATGGCAGTTGTAACCATGCGCGAGCTCCTCGACGCTGGTGTGCACTTTGGCCACCAGACCCGTCGCTGGAATCCGAAGATGCGTCGTTTCATCTTCACTGACCGTAACGGCATCTACATCATCGACCTGCAGCAGACGCTGACCTACATTGACGAGGCTTATGAGTTCGTCAAGGAAACCGTTGCACACGGCGGCACCATCCTGTTCGTTGGTACCAAGAAGCAGGCTCAGGAAGCAGTTGCTGAGGAAGCAACCCGCGTCGGTATGCCTTACGTAAACCACCGCTGGTTGGGCGGCATGCTCACCAACTTCCAGACCGTGTCCAAGCGTCTGAAGCGCATGAAGGAGCTTCAGGCAATGGACGAGCGTGAGGACGGCTACAAGGGCCGCACCAAGAAGGAAGTTCTCATGCTCAACCGTGAGCGCGCCAAGCTCGAGCGCGTTCTGGGCGGCATCTCCGATATGGCTAAGACCCCGTCTGCTCTGTGGATTGTTGATACCAACAAGGAGCACATCGCGGTCAAGGAAGCTCACAAGCTGAACATCCCAGTTGTTGCTATCTTGGACACCAACTGCGACCCGGACGACGTTGACTTCCCGATTCCGGGCAACGACGACGCTATCCGTTCCACCAAGCTGCTTTCTGGCATCGTTGCTTCCGCTGTAGAGGAAGGCAAGAAGGCTCGTGAGGAGCGTCAGCTGGCTGCAGCCAAGGAAGCTGCCGGCGACTCTGCTGAAAAGGAAAAGCGTGACGCTGAGGCGGCTGCCGCAGCTTCCGATCCGGCTTCCGCAGAAAAGTCTGAGGAAGCATCCGCAGACAAGGCCGAGAAGTAATCGTACTTTCTTGGTAGGAACCTTCCTTACCTGCGTTTAACTGAATACCCCACGCACTTTTGGTGTGGGGCAGCAAGGGAGTAATACCTGCCCAAGGCTGTTTACCAACCCCCGCCACCGTGCTCAAACGGCGGCGGGGGTTGGTTTTATCTATGCTGGGTGCTGCTGAAGCCAGCTCCACCTTCATGCATAGGTGAGAAAAGGGGTGGTTTCTGCCACCCTAAAGCGGCGCGATTTCACCGCGTCGACTACGCTGTTTGAACGAACACTGTTTGATTTTCAAGGAGGATCGCCCCAACTATGGCGAACTACACTGCTGCAGACGTCAAGGCACTGCGCGAAGCTACCGGCTCCGGCATGCTCGATTGCAAGAAGGCTCTGGAAGAGTCCAACGGCGACTATGATAAGGCCGTTGAGTACCTGCGCATCAAGGGCGCTAAGAACGTCTCCAAGCGCGCTGACCGCGAGGCAACCGAAGGCCTGATTGCTGTTTCTGGCAACACTATGGTCGAGATCAACTGTGAGACCGACTTCGTTGCTAAGAACGAGGCTTTCAAGACCTTCGCAGCCAAGATTGCTGACGCTGCCGCTGAGGCCAAGGCAAACTCCGCAGACGAACTCAACAACATTGAGATCGACGGCAAGAAGGTTTCCGAGGTAGTGGACGAGGAGTCCGCTAAGACCGGTGAGAAGCTGCAGGCACGCCGTGCAGTTACCGTAGAGGGTGACAACATTGCCGTTTACCTGCACCAGCGTTCCGCTGATCTGCCGCCGGCAGTGGGCGTTCTGGTTTCCTACGAGGGCAACGAGGAAGGCGCTCACGCTGCCGCCCTGCAGATTGCTGCAATGAACGCTGAGTACCTCACCCGCGAAGACGTTCCTGCAGAGATCGTCGAAAAGGAGCGCGAGATCGCTGAGGCCACTACTCGTGAGGAGGGCAAGCCGGAGGCAGCCCTGCCGAAGATCGTGGAAGGCCGCCTGAACGGCTTCTTCAAGTCCATCGTTCTGCTGGAGCAGGCTTCCTTGTCTGATAACAAGAAGACCGTAAAGCAGGTTGCGGAAGAGGCTGGCACCACCATCACTGGCTTCGTTCGCTACGAGGTTGGCGCTTAAGCACGCTCTCGCTTTTAAAACCTAGCCCACAAAGGACCGTCCTTTGTGGGCTTTGTTGTGCGCTAATGGGGTGACCGGCGCGAGGTTCTCTCTTCTCTAGGTGCCTTTTTGATGCCTAGCTTAAACCCACCGGGCTGCATCGGCAGGTGGTGTGAGGATGCGAAAGATATATGGGTAAGATGGGGCGGAGATTGAAACTGCCCCGCGTTAAGGAGACGAAGTAGGCGTGACTGCTGCAGATATTAAGCGAACCGGATATAAGCGAGTAATGCTGAAGCTGGGCGGTGAGATGTTCGGCGGCGGTAAGGTCGGTATCGATCCGGATGTGGTTGAAAACGTTGCCCGCCAAATCGCCGAGGTCTCCCGCCAAGGAATCGAGATTGCAGTGGTGATTGGCGGCGGAAACTTCTTCCGCGGCGCGGAGCTATCCCAGCGCGGTATGGACCGGGCACGCTCGGATTACATGGGCATGCTCGGCACGGTAATGAATTCCCTCGCACTGCAGGATTTCCTCAAGCAGCAAGGTGTTGATTGCCGCGTACAGACCTCCATCAACATGGCGCAGATTGCTGAGCCGTACCTGCCGCTGCGTGCGGACCGCCATTTGGAAAAGGGCCGCGTAGTTATCTTCGGCGCTGGCATGGGTATGCCGTACTTCTCCACGGATACCACCGCCGCGCAGCGCGCCTTGGAAATTGGCGCCGAGGTTCTGTTCCTAGCCAAGGCAGTCGACGGCGTCTATTCGGATGACCCGCGCACCAATCCGGATGCAGAGTTGTACTCCGAAATTACCCCGCGTGAGGTCATTGAAAAGGGCCTAAAGGTGGCAGATGCAACGGCCTTTAGCCTGTGCATGGACAATGATATGCCGATTTTGGTCTTTAACCTGCTGGAGGAGGGCAATATTGCCCGCGCAGCTGGCGGTGAAGTTATCGGCACGCTGGTGCAGTCCTAATACTGTAGCGGCTGCGAACCTGCTACCTTTTTATACAGCCACCCCTATTCGTTTAAGGATGATTTAGCCTCATGATCGATGAGATTCAGCTCGAAGCAGAAGAGCACATGACCGCTTCCGTCGAGCACACCCGCGAGCAGCTGGTGACCATTCGTACCGGCCGCGCGAACCCCGCCATGTTCAACGGCTTGGTAGCCGAATACTACGGTGTTCCCACCCCGATTACCCAAATGGCTACCATCTCCGTACCAGAGCCGCGCATGCTGCTCATCAAGCCTTATGAGCAGTCCATGATCCATGAGATTGAAAATTCCATCCGCAACTCGGATTTGGGCGTCAATCCCACCAACGATGGTCAGGTTCTTCGCGTGACTGTCCCGCAGTTGACGGAGGAACGCCGTAAAGAAATGGTGAAGCTGGCTAAGAGCAAGGGTGAGGATGGCAAGATCGCTATCCGTAATATTCGCCGCAAGGCCATGGAGCAGTTGAAGAAGCTGCAAAAGGACGGCGATGCCGGCGAGGACGAAGTCATCGCAGCAGAAAAAGAAATGGAAAAGATTACCTCCGGCTACATCGAGCAGGTAGACAGCTTGGTAGAGAATAAGGAAAACGAGCTGATGGAGGTCTAGGACCTCCGCTTTGTTGCCGCCGTGCCTGTCTCCCCGGCCGGCGGCGCTTTTTCTGTTCCAAGGCCCGCCGCTCCCACAAACGGGGCAGAGCCGGCGGAACTGAGCAAGTTAGCCGGGGAATCACACAAGACAGCGAAAGGAGCCGGTCACGGTGAGTGACGCCATAAACCGCCGATTGCCACAGCCAAAGAATGGTGCAGGCCGCGACTTGCCGGCCGCTATCGGTGTTGGCGTGGGGCTCGGCGCTCTTGTGGTGCTTGCCGTGTGGGCTGGTCCGCTGGCTTGGTATGCGGTCGTAGCGCTTGCAGTAGGCGTTGCCATGTGGGAGGTCCTCAGCCGCCTGCGGGAGCATTCCTACTATGTTCCGCGTACGCTGCTTATCATTCTGGGCCAAGCCATGGTGTGGATCTCATGGCCCCTGGGGGCGCCGGGCTTGGTAGCAGTCTATGTCACCGCGGTGCTGGCACTTATGTTTGGCCGCCTTTTCCATAACGGTCGTCATCGTCCGCCTATCAACTACTTGCGCGATATGTCCGTCGGTATTTTTGTGCTGACGTGGATTCCGCTTTTTGCCACCTTCGCAGCCATGTTGTCGCTGGTGTCGACTCCATTTTCCAGTGGGGCTGCCTCCATCGTCGTCTTTATGCTGTGCGTTGTGGCTTCCGATACCGGCGGATATGTTGCGGGCGTGATGTTTGGTTCGCACCCCATGGCACCTGCGGTGAGCCCTAAAAAATCGTGGGAGGGGTTTTGTGGGTCCATCATCTTCGGCGTGGTGACCGGTGCGCTCACGGTGAAATTTCTGCTCCATCACGATGCCTGGGTGGGTGGCCTGATGGGGCTCGGTCTAGTTATCTGTGCCACCTTGGGAGACTTGGTGGAATCCCAATTTAAGCGCGAGCTGGGTATTAAAGACATGTCGGCATTATTGCCCGGCCACGGCGGCCTCATGGACCGTTTGGATGGCATGCTACCTTCTGCCATGGTCACCTGGGTAGCGATTAGCTTCCTGTCTACGTTTACACCATAGGAACATCAGACAAACAAAAGCCGCCTCTCCCGTATAAACTGCCCGAAAAAGACGGCAGAACAGGGGAGAGGCGGCTTTTATATAGATTTATACCTGCTGCGCTTGCTTGCGTAGCTGGCGACGCAACTCAAACATGCGCCAGCCACCGACTAGCGCCATGATGAGTGCGCCGCCGATAGCAAAAATGAGGAAAGCAATTCCGGCGGGGAACTCGCCAGACCAGCCCAGGAAGTTCATAGGAACCTCGTGCTGGTTTTGCATGATGAACACAATGAGGACAATCAGCAGCAGGAATCCTACGATAAGCGCCATCCACGTGCTGGCCGCGAAAGATCCCTTCGCCTTGCCAGAGGGCTGGGTGGAGTGAGAAGTAGAGTCAGAAACGGCTGGTTCTAGGTCAGAACTAGTCTCCGGTTCAGAAGCGTTCAGCTCCGCCGAGGAGAGGTCTGCGTCGGAAGAAGAAAAATCATCTGCAGGATAATTTGGATTTGTCATGTATCCATTATTTCTTTAATCCTGTCGATTATGCCACTTGGCACGGCCTCCAATTGGAAAATCCCACGCAGACCGTGGAAAGATGGGCAATATTATGGCTCAACCAGTGAAACTTAACTTTTCCGCCCCGCGCCGCGGATTGCCTCCTAAGCATTTTGCGGACCTGACCGAAGACGAGCGCATTGACAAGCTCGCAGAAATTGGCCTACCTAAATTCCGTGCGAAGCAGCTGGCTAAGCACTATTACGAGCACTACACCGACAACGTCGAGGATATGACCGATATCCCCGCCGGCAAGCGCGAAGCAGTCAAGGAAGCCTTCTTCCCTGAGCTGATGAAACCCATCCGGACCACCTCCACGGACGACGGCGAGACCACTAAGTCCCTGTGGCGGTTGCACGACGGCACGCTACTGGAATCAGTGCTGATGCGCTACCCAGGTCGCGCTACTTTGTGTATTTCTTCCCAGGCAGGGTGCGGCATGGCCTGCCCGTTCTGCGCTACTGGCCAGGGCGGCCTTGATCGTAACTTGTCCACGGGCGAGATTGTCGAGCAATTCCGCCACGCTGCGTCCGCCATGGCTGCAGAAGGTGGGCGTTTGTCCAACGTTGTCTTTATGGGCATGGGTGAGCCGCTGGCCAACTATAAGCGCGTGGTCCAGGCCGTACGTCAGATTACTGGCCAGGATGGTACGGGTTTTGGCCTTTCCCAGCGCAACGTGACCGTCTCCACCGTGGGCTTGGCTCCGGCAATTCGCAAGCTTGCGGACGAAGACTTGGCCTGCACTCTGGCCGTTTCCTTGCACACTCCGGACGATGAGCTGCGTGACGGTCTAGTGCCGGTCAACAACCGGTGGTCTGTTGATGAGGTGCTGGATGCCGCGCGCTACTATGCGGATAAGTCCGCCCGCCGCGTGTCCATTGAGTACGCCCTGATTCGCGATAAGAATGACCAGGATTTCCGCGCCGATATGCTGGGGCGCAAGCTGCACCAGAAGTTGGGCTCCAAGGTCCACGTTAATGTTATTCCGCTGAACCCCACGCCGGGCTCAGAGTGGGATGCGGCCCCGCAAGACCGCCAGGACGATTTCGTGCGTCGCGTGCAAGCCCAAGGCGTTCCCTGCACGGTGCGCGATACAAAGGGCGATGAGATTGCGGCGGCTTGTGGTCAGCTTGCAGCGGATGAGCGGGAAGATAAGTCAGCCTAACTGATAAGATTGGCGGACATGATTGTTCCGAATTAGCCGCCACTTGCAGATGATCCGACCACGCAGGCCTTTGCCGTGCGCGGTCTGAACAAAATTTTCGCTGGACGCCCCGTGGTGTCGAATTTGAGCCTCGACATCCCGCGGGGCTCTATTTATGGCATCGTTGGCCCCAATGGCGCGGGCAAAACCACCATGTTGACCATGGCGTGTGGCCTCCTGCGCCCAAATAGCGGCGAGGCCTTTATCGCCGGGCACAATACCTGGCAGGAGCCACTGCCAGCCAAGGCGGCCATGGGCCTGCTTGTCGACGGCGCTCCGGTCTTCGACCGTTTATCGGGCCCAGAGTACTTGTTCTATCTCGGCGCATTGCGCCGCATGAATCAAGCCGAAGTCGAGCACCGCAGCGCACAGCTTTTGGATGCCTTGCAGCTTGCCGACGCCGCCGATAAACCCATCGCGGACTACTCCGCCGGTATGACTAAAAAGATACTTCTGGCGGGCGCGCTCCTGCATAACCCAGAGGTCGTGATACTAGATGAGCCCCTAGAGGCAGTGGATCCCGTTTCGGGGCAGCTTATTCAAGAGATCCTGCGCGCCTATGTCGCCCGCGGAGGCACAGTAATCCTGTCTTCACATGTTATGCAATTAGTGGAAGGCTTATGCGATCACGTAGCCATCATCGCCGGTGGCCAGGTGCTCTCCGCCGGCCACGTGGAAGATGTGCGCCAAGGCGGCAGCCTGACGGATGCCTTCATTCACTTCGCCGGCGGAAGTGAATTTGATGCGGACTCTTTCGAGTGGTTGCGCAGCGAAGGCAGCACAACGCAGCGCGGGGAAGGGGAGTTGTAGACGCAATGACTTCGACGCTTCTCAAGCTGCACCGCACACTATGGGTGCGAAGCCTTAAAACGAATGCTGCAGCGGTTATGATCCCGATCTGCCTTTTGCTCTATGGACTCATCGGGCTAGCATCGCTCGCCGCTCTTGCTGCGGCAGATATTTCCACCGGAACTGGGAACGTGCAAGCCTTAACCGTGGCCCCTGGTCTTGGCACGCTGGCTTTCATCGTTATCACCCTCATCATGCCCAGCGGAGAGAACCAGCTATCTGCCCGCGAGCTTTCCGCGTTTCCGCTGCGGCTGAAAGACATCACACCGGCACTCGCTATCGCCTCGGTGCTTAATCTGCGTGCCCCGGTCTCAGTCTTGCTGTCCATTGCTTATGCGGTGGCCGGAAGCGTGATCCTGGCGGCAAACGGGAAGGCATTGTTCATCTTGCCTTTCTGTCTAGGAATGCTTTTCGCCCTTGTACTGACGCTGGTGCTGGTGGATCTTGCGGTTCATGTCGGGTCAACTGTCGCGGAGCTTAGTTCCACGAAGCTTAAGGCCTTGGGCTCGGTGGCGGTGTTCGTGCTTATCTTCGGCTCGACTAAACTTTCTTCCCTCGCGGGCTCTGACTTCCCTTTGGGAACGGTAGGTGAAGGATTAGCGTGGACGCCTGTTGGAGCACCGGTGGGGTGGGCGCTTGCGCTTGCTCAAGGCGAGCTAGTGAAAGCCTGCGCACAATTTCTCATCGCCGTAGTAACGCTGGGCGTAGCTGTGTGGGCGTGGCATCAATTGCTGCGGCGGCAATTCGAGCACCGTACGGTTTCCCCGTCGGCACGCAATCACCGTGAGAAGTCCAAGGGGATAAGCCGCTTTTCCCTTGGTTCCTTTTCCTATAGCAGCCCTGCTGCCATGGAATTTACGCGCTCGCTGCGCTATATTTTCCGTGACTCCCGCCTTATTGGCAGCATTATCATGCAGCCAATTCTGGCAGTCGTCTTGATTATCCAGGGCTTTGCTACTGACTCCGATTTATCTTCAGTAGGTTTGTTATTCCTCGGGCTGATAGGCGGAATCGTCGCCACCAATGATTTTGGTTATGACGGTCCAAGCCTGTGGGTAAAGATGGCCGCCCCAGTTCGTCCGCGCACGCTGCTCTACGCGCGGCACTGGGCGCACGTGGTGCTTTCAGCCATAATTGTTGTGCTCACGGCGATGCTGCTTTTTGCGCTAAGTGCGGATAAAGCTCTCACTGCCTGTTTGGTGGTTGCTGCCCTGGGAATCTTCATTTCTTCCGCCGGATTGTCATTGCTGCTCACCACCTTTAATCCCTTTGCCACCGCGCGGCCTGGCGGGAATATGTGGGCGGATAAATCCGGCTACTCGGCTAGCGCCTTCTTAAGCGCTATTTTGAGTTTGTTTATTGGCTGGACGCCCATCATCCCAGGCGTCATCCCAATGGCTATCGGCTACGGCTCGAACATGGTGCTGGTCGCGCTGGGGTTTGTACTCGTCATAGCCGTGCCTGTTGCGTGTTATGTCCTCGCACTGCGGGTCAGTGGCAAGCGCGTCGATAACACCCTGCCCGAGATCTACGCCAAGGTGGGCCACTGGGTGTCTTAAAACTCGGGCGCTTCTTAGCAAGTATCGCCCACACCGCGCTCTTGCTAAGGGTGGGTGTGGACAGGGCGGCACCCAGCAGAGTGAGCGCTGAGTAAGGGGAGAGGCGTCGGGAAGCGGAGGCAAAAAGAAACCGCCGACCTTCGCGGGGAAGGGCGGCGGTAGCTAAAGTGTGCTGAAAGCTTAGAGCGCGTGCTTGCTGGAGGAAACCGGGGTGGCGTTGTTAGTGCCTGGCTCAACGCGCAGGTGAGAAACGCGGGAAGGCTCGATATTCAGCGCGCGCAGCTGGGAATCGCTCAGCTCGGCGTACACACCGGTGTTGGTCTTTTGGTCGTAGACCCAGTCTGGCTCCTGGTGGCCCACCGGCTGGTTGCGGGCGGTCACGGTGCGCACCTGGTGCAGCTTAGGCTGGAAAGCATGAATGAGCAGGCCGATTACCAGCAGGACAGTCAGTACGACGAGCCAGACAGTCTCAACGTGGCCCTTGTGATTACCAAAGTGGTAGGCGATCAAGAAGAGAACGGAAATCCAACCGGCGATCTGCACGCCCGAGCGGCTGATGCGGGACCAACCGAATCCTGCGGATGGGACGTCCTCAGTAGAAACACCGTCATATACCTGCGGTACCGGCTTGTGGGAAGACACTTGCTCTCCTTCGCTTCTGCGTATGCCCGTCTGCGCGATGGGCGTGCGGGCACACCAATGCCATTTGTCTGCTACACATTCTAAATCATCGCGCCTTAGATGGCGATTAAACACCCCCGCCGCAGTACTGGTTACCTGCCATGCCCGCCCCGTGGTGATGGGCGCTAGGGTGGAAGGGTGACTACACAGCGAATACTCATTCTTGGTTCCACCGGTTCAATCGGCACGCAGGCTCTGGAAGTTATTGCGGATAATCCCGATAAATTCGAGGTAGTGGGAATCGCGGCGGGCGGCTCCAACCCGCAGCTCATCATTGAACAGGCTCGTCGCCTCAACCTTTCGTTTGACCACGTTGCAGTGGCTAAAGAGGATGCTGCTGCCGAGGTTTCCGCTGCCTTAGGCGGTTCGGTATTAAGTGGCGCCGATGCTGCAGAGAACCTAGTGCGTTCGACTCCGGCCGATACTGTGCTCAATGCTCTAGTGGGATCCCTCGGCCTTAAAGCCACTCTAGCGACGCTGGAGATGGGGGAGTACTTGGCCTTGGCCAATAAGGAATCCCTCGTCGCCGGTGGCACGCTCGTCACCCAGGCCGCGCGCCCTGGTCAAATCATTCCCGTCGATTCGGAACATTCCGCCATGGCGCAGTGTCTGCGCGCCGGCGAGGAAGGGGAGCTGGATAAGCTTGTTCTTACCGCCTCAGGCGGTCCCTTCCGTGGTTGGTCGCGCGAAGAGATGTGGGACGTGACCCCAGAGCAGGCGGCGCAGCACCCGACCTGGTCTATGGGCCAGATGAATACCCTCAATTCAGCAACGCTCATGAATAAAGGTCTGGAGCTCATTGAGGCGACGCTGCTCTTTGACATCGACCCTGAGCGTATCGATGTCACCGTGCATCCACAGTCCATTATTCACTCTATGGCTACTTTCAAAGATGGCTGCACCATCGCCCAAGTTTCGCCGCCGTCGATGAAGCTGCCGATTTCGCTGGCGCTGAATTGGCCGCACCGCGTGCCGGGTGCGCAGCCTTCCTTAGATTTTGCGCAGGCGCATGAGTGGCGCTTTGAGCCGCTTGACGATGCCGCCTTTCCCGCCGTCGATCTCGCCCGCCGTGCCGCGGCCGAGGGAACGGGGGTCATTTATAACGCGGCCAATGAGGAAGCGGCGGCCGCATTTTTATCCAGGCGTATCCACTTCCCAGAAATCGTGGACGTAGTGGGCAAGGTCCTTGATTCCGCTTCTGAGTTTGCTGGTGTAGTCTCTAGCCTCGATGAAATCCTCGCAGTAGAAGGCGAGGCGCGCAGGCGCGCGAACGCGCTGATTGATTCGCTGGCTGACTAGAAAGCTTTTCACACCATGGCAAATTTGCTGGGCATTGTGTTTTTCGCCCTTGGCATCGGGCTTACCGTAGCGCTGCATGAAGCAGGCCATATGCTTAGCGCGCGTGCCTTTGGTATGCGCGTGCGCCGCTACTTTATCGGCTTTGGTCCGCGCGTATTTTCCTTCCGGAAGGGGCACACGGAATACGGGCTGGCGGCCTTCCCTGTGGGCGGCTTTTGCGATATCGCCGGAATGACTGCCCAGGATGAATTCCTCACCGAGGACGAAGAACCCCACGCCATGTATAAAAAGCCATGGTGGCAGCGCATCATTGTGATGGCAGGCGGTATTGTCGTCAACCTGATTTTGGGCTTTGTCATTCTCTATTTTGTCGCGATGACGGCTGGCCTGCCCAACCCGGATGCCGATGTGCGCCCCCGCGTAGGCGAGGTGACCTGCTCGGCCAATCAGAAGCCGAACCAAGAGCTGGAAAAGTGTACGGGTCCAGGCCCCGCCGGAAAGGCCGGTGTGCGGGAGGGCGATATCATCGTCGCCTTCGAGGGCCAGAAGATAGACTCTTTTACCCAGCTGCGCGATGAGGTAATGCAGCGTCCTGGTGACACCATCACGCTGACAGTTGAGCGCGATGGAAAAGATAAAGACATCCCAGTCCACCTGGATACCGTTAAGCGGCTCAATAAGGACGGAGAACTTATAGATGCCGGCTCTATCGGGTTGAGCAATCAGCTTATCGACGTCGTCGAAAAGCACGGCCCTGTTGACGCGCTACCAGCAACGTGGCGGTTTAGTACCTACTCGTTGGAAGCAACGGTAGATGGCCTCAAGCAATTTCCTGGCAAGGTGCCGGGCGTGGTGGCCTCCATCTTTGGCCACGAACGCGAAGCTGACGGCCCGATGTCCGTTGTCGGTGCTTCCCGTGTGGGCGGCGAATTGGCGGAGCGTTCCCTGTGGTCGATGTTCTTTATGATGCTGGCAACGCTGAACTTCTTCCTCGCTCTATTTAACCTAGTTCCGTTGCCGCCTTTCGACGGCGGGCATATCGCCGTCATCATCTATGAAAAGCTGCGCGATGGTATCCGCAAGCTCGCGGGCAAGCCGGCCTTGGGCCCGGCCGATTACACCAAGTTGATGCCGGTGACCTATGTGATGGCCGCACTGCTGATGGGCGTCGGCGTCATCGTTATCGTCGCCGATGTAGTTAACCCTATCCGGCTATTTGGTTAGCAGCCGTGTCCCCACAGCGCGCACTTCAGGCATAAAGCAAGCAGTGCTAGAGTGGGGGCGTTAATCACCCACCTTATAAATTTCTGTGCTTCAACAAGGAGAATTCATGTCGACCCCCATCGGTCTAGG
Source organism: Corynebacterium nasorum (assembly GCF_022347325.1). NCBI lineage: Bacteria > Bacillati > Actinomycetota > Actinomycetes > Mycobacteriales > Corynebacteriaceae > Corynebacterium > Corynebacterium nasorum. The sequence continues at coordinate 232,176 of NZ_JAKRDU010000001.1, read as the reverse complement.
AATCCCAGACGGCCCGCCACCAGTACTGCACCCGCGCCGTAAGACTCGGCAGTTGCAGGTGGGCCCGGTCGGTGTCGGCTCTGACTCACCAATTTCGGTGCAGTCGATGACCAATACGAAGACGCACGACATCAATGGCACACTGCAGCAGATTGCGCAGCTGACCGCTTCCGGCTGCGATATCGTGCGTGTGGCTTGTCCTAAGCCCATCGATGCGGAAGCACTTCCGGCCATTGCTAAGAAGTCGCCCATCCCGGTGATTGCGGATATCCACTTCCAGCCTAAGTACATCTTCCAAGCCATCGATGCCGGCTGTGCCGCCATCCGTGTTAACCCGGGCAATATCCGCGAGTTCGACGGTCGCGTGAAGGAAGTTGCAAAGGCTGCAGGCGATGCCGGCATTCCTATCCGCATCGGCGTTAATGGTGGTTCTTTGGATAAGCGCCTGCTGGAAAAGTACGGCAAAGCCACCCCGGAGGCACTCGTCGAGTCCGCCATTTGGGAAGCTGGCCTGTTTGAGGAGCACGGCTACGGCGATATCGCTATTTCCGTCAAGCACTCCGACCCTGTCCTGATGGTGGAGGCGTACCGCCAGCTGGCGGAAAAGACTGACTATCCGTTGCACTTGGGTGTGACCGAGGCAGGCCCGAAGTTCATGGGAACCATCAAGTCCTCGGTTGCCTTCGGCGCGCTACTGGCAGAGGGCATTGGCGATACCATTCGCGTGTCCTTGTCCGCGCCGCCAGTAGAGGAGATCAAGGTAGGCGACCAGATCTTGCAGTCGCTCAATTTGCGCCCGCGCAAGTTGGAGATCGTGTCCTGCCCTTCCTGCGGCCGCGCTCAGGTGGACGTCTACAAGCTGGCAGAGGAAGTTACCGCTGGCTTGGAGGGCATGGAGTTCCCGCTGCGCGTTGCCGTTATGGGTTGCGTTGTCAACGGTCCGGGCGAGGCACGCGATGCTGACCTCGGCGTTGCTTCCGGCAATGGTAAGGGCCAGATCTTTGTCAAGGGCGAGGTCGTTCGCACCGTGCCGGAAGACAAGATTGTAGAAACCCTCATTGAAGAAGCCATGCGCATTGCCGATGAGCAGGGCATGGAGGCCGTGGAAGGCGCTAAGGCTGAGGTTCGCGTAACCCAGTAATCCACCCACATTAAGTAGACTGCCCCGCACTTCGGTGTGGGGCAGTCTTTTTTAGCTCTTGCGCTGCTAGAGTGCCAAGACATGAAGAAGTTGGTCGCGCTGGTTGCAACTATCACGCTCGCTTCCACCAGCGTGGTTGCTTGTACCCCGAAGCCGGTATCTGCAGAACCGGTGGCGGAGGAATTCCTCGAAGGGATGGAATCTCGCAATAACGACGGTTTGGCCGCGCTTACCGATTCCCCCTCTGACGCCACCGCCGCCCTGGACGCCACCTACTCCGGCCTGCAGGCCGAGGGGCTCGATATTGAGCTAGAAGGTGTCGATCAAGACGAGAACCTCGCTACGGCGAACTACAAGGTCACCTGGGATCTGCCCAAGGAACGCACCTTGAGCTATGACACGCAGATGACGCTTACTAAGACCGAGGATGAGTGGACGGTGCGCTGGAAGCCGAGCCTTATCCACCCAGACTTGGGCGCAAACCAGCACTTGGAACTGCGCGCATTGGAGGCAAAGCGTGCCAGCGTGGTCTCTTCCAATGGAGTGGAATTGATGAGCCCAGGGCTGAACTACCGGCTGGTGGTAGATACCAGTTCCTTGGAGGATGTGCGCCCTACCGCGGCAAAGATTAGCGGTGCGTTGGCAGCTGCCCATCGTCAGGATGATTCAATTGCAGAGATTGATGCCAAGGATTTGGCCAAGAAATTGGAGGATGCGGATGGTTCTTTCTCCGTAACTATGTTCACAGAAGACCAAGCCAAGGCTGTGCGTCCCAAGGTGGAAGGCATGGACGGTGTGCGCCTCAACGAGGAGCCAGCCTTGGTTACCCGCGACCGCGGTCTTGCGCCCGATCTCATGTCGCGCGTGCGTTCTGCGGTCCAAGACGAGGTCGATGGTCAAACTGGCTGGTCCATTTCCGTGGTCAATGAAAATGGTGCGGCACTCTCGGACGTCGAAAAGCATGATCCCAATGCTGCGCCATCGATCAAGGTTGGTCTCGATTACGATGTGCAGCGCGCCGCGCAAGAAGCGGTAAACGAGCGTGCCGATTCGCAGGCAATGCTCGTAGCCATCCGACCTTCCAATGGCGATATTTTGGCCGTAGCGCAAACCGAGAAGGCTGATGAGGACGGCGACGTCGCCCTCCAAGGCCAGTACCCACCCGGTTCTGTTTTCAAAATTCTCACCGCCGCGGCTGGCGTGGACAAACAGGGCCTAAATACCGATACCATCGTTCCGTGCCCGGGCACTATGGATATCTATGGCCGCGTAGTGACCAACTACAATTCCTTTTCTTTGGGCAGTGTTCCGCTTAGCCAAGCCTTCGCGCAGTCCTGTAACACCACCTTTGCGGATATCTCCACCAAGCTCAAGCCTGGTGAGTTGAAGGACATGGGCAAGAAATTCGGCTTCGGCGTTGAGTATGACATCCCCGGGTTGACGACCATCACTGGCTCTATTCCAGACGGAAAGGAGCCATTGGAGCGCACTGAATCCGGATATGGTCAGGGCTACGACTTGGCAAGTCCTTTTGGCATGGCCCTTGTTTCTGCCACGGTTGCCAACGGCAAGACGCCTACACCGACGCTTATCGAGGGGCACAAGACCAAAGCATCCGATAAACCGCAGCAGATTCCCAAGCCCGTGCTGGACAATGTCCGTGCCATGATGCGCCAAGTGGTCACCAGCGGTACCGCGCGCAGCATGGCTGCTGGCGGCACCATTTATGGCAAGACCGGTGAGGCGGAAATCAATGAAGGCTCGCACGCCTGGTTTACCGGCTACCGGGAAGAAGATGATATTGCCTTTGCCACCCTCGTGGTTTTGGGTGGCGGCTCCGATGCCTCGGTCAATATCACCAGCAATTTCTTGCAGAAGGTCGATGCCTACCGCTCCGGTCCGCACGAAGGTGCAGCGCCGCCGGCCGAGGGATAGTCGCCGCGCTGCGTCTGCAACCCCGCCGCAGGACCCCGGCTCCCGCGTTAGCGGTGGAGAGGACTACCATGGGAAACCATGAGTAATCGAGGAAAGCTAAAGCCAGGCAAGCCCACTCCGATCCTCACCGTTCCGGAAAGCATTGAGCGCCCAGAGTACGTGTGGAAGGACGAGGTACAAGAGGGCATTGGCGAGCCCTATGTCCAGTCCCCAGAGGTCATTGAGAAGATGCGCGAGGCCTGCAAGATTGCGGCCAACGCCCTCAAGGAGGCTGGAAAGGCCGTTAAGCCGGGGGTAACTACTGATTATGTAGACCGCGTGGCACACGAATACATGTGTGACCACGGCGCTTACCCTTCTACGCTGGGGTACCGCGGCTTCCCTAAGTCCAGCTGCGTATCCCTTAATGAGATTGTCTGCCACGGCATCCCAGACACCACCGTGATTGAGGATGGCGACATCGTCAATATCGATATCACCGCGTATAAGAACGGTGTGCACGGCGACAATAACGCGACCTTCCTCGCCGGCGATGTCTCCGAGGAGCACCGCCTGCTGGTAGAGCGCACCAAGGAAGCCACGATGCGCGGCATTAAGGCCGCAAAGCCTGGCCGTGAGATTAACGTTATCGGCCGCGTTATTGAGTCTTATGCCAAGCGTTTTGGCTACAACGTCGTGCGTGACTTCACCGGCCACGGCGTTGGCCCGACCTTCCACAACGGGCTCGTAGTGCTGCACCATGACTCGACCGTCTACCGCGATATCCTCGAGCCGGGTATGACGCTTACCGTCGAGCCGATGATTAATCTTGGCTCGCTGGATTACGAGATCTGGGATGATGACTGGACCGTCCAAAACACGGACGGCAAGTTCACCGCCCAGTTTGAGCACACCCTCGTCATTACTGAGGACGGCAACGAAATCCTTACCATCCCCGATGAGGACTAAGCTTCGCTAACGAAGGCCGCCTCCACGACCCCAAGCGGGGAAGTGGAGGCGGCCTTTTGCGTACTTTGCTTGCCGACGTCCGGCGCAAGGCATCAGCACTCAGCACGTAGCTGCACATAGCAAAGGGGCCCCTGCAAGCCCTAGCTATCTAGAGCCAATCTGCGGCTAATAATTAGCGGCGGAAGATTGGGTCCAAGATGTGCTGCGGGACGATGCCGGTGTAAACGGCGTAGTTGTAAGCGCCGATGATTGCGCCGACAATGGAGGTGATGCCCAGTGCGGTAGCACCCTTCTTCCAGTTGGAAGCCCACTCCGGGATGTCTTCGGAGGTTTCGGTGCCGAACATGTCCTCGCCGGTGACCTGGTTTTCAGGCTTAACGACAGGCTTGCCGTCCTCGCCCTCGGTCCATGCGCCCCAGTCCTTGCCCAGCTGGGTGAGGGAGCTGGAAGAAGAGGAGGAGGTGGTGTTCTCGTTGGTGGAGGGGGTCTCTGCAGAAGCAACTGCGGTGCCGCCGAAAGCTACGGTGACTGCGGTAGCGGCAGCAACGGCTGCGGTGCGGAAGTTACGCATTGTGAAAATACCTTTCGGAAGTTTTGATTGAGCCGAGTGGCTGTTGCTTAGAAGGAAGGGCCGTGTACGAAGAAGTTGTAAACAGGGCCGATGATGCCGCCGAGCAGGGCGCCAACGCCTGCTAGCACGGTAGCACCGTAGAAGACCTTTGCCCATGCTGGCTGGCCGGAGAAGTCCTTGGAAGAACCGAAGATGCCAACGCCGTTAGCTGCCTTGTCACCTTCAAGCTTGTGGCCAAGCTCGGAGGACAGGGAGCCGCCGGACTTGCCGTTGTCGTCGTCGCCGCCCTTTGCGGTGTTGGATGGGTTCTGCGGCTGGACGGTGATTTCGTTGCCGTTCTGGTTGACGGTCTCGTCAGCGGAAGCAACGGTGGTGCCACCAAAGGCAACGGCGAGAGCGGTTGCGCCAGCGATAGCTGCATTGCGGATACGCATATCAAAATTCCTTAAAAGTCGTACTTGCAAGGCTTCCACACTGGGAAACCAAAGTGTTATTGAATGTACAGGGAACATACAGAAACATGCGGTAGCCGTGTTCGTATCGGCTCGAGCCGGTGCCCCCAGTAAATCTAGTAAAACTCTTGTCCTTTTGCGCGTCAAAGACCGGAATTTCATCCATTAAATTAACGTGTGTCCCTAAATGGTGGTGAATTTCCTGCAGTCACGAATGTGACTTCCTTGGCGTGAAATGGGAATATGCCCTGGAAGCTGGGAAAAATCTGGGTATGTATGAGGAAGGTCACGTAACAATTTACTTTTGCCACTCCAGTCCCAAAAGGGCGTTTTCCACTACTTCTGGTAGCGCGGGGTGAATCCAATATTGGTTGCGGGTGAACTCCCGCATGTCCAACGAGTAGGCCATCGCGGTAATCAATTGCTGGATGAGGGTAGAAGCCTGCGGTCCCATCAAGTGAGCTCCGAGAAGCTGCCCGGTAGCGCGATCTGCCACTAGCTTGCATATACCGGTTTTATCTTCCATGGCCCAGCCGTAGGCAACATCGCCAAAGTTCTGCACCTTGACGGTTACATCGAAGCCTTCCTCGCGAGCCTGCTTTTCGGTCCGGCCCACCGTTGCGATCTGCGGGTGGGTAAAGACGGCGGCAGGGACATTGTCATGGGGGAGCGGGCGGAGGTCTTCTGGGTGCAGCAGGTTGTGCTGTACGGAGCGCATCTCGGCATTGGCTACGTGCTTGAGCATGTACGGCGAAGAGACGTCGCCAAGCGCCCATACGCCCTCGGCAGTGGTGCGGCCGAACTCATCGGTTTTTACGCGGCCGTCGGCAAGCAGCTCAATGCCTGCCTTATCCACATCCATCTGATCGCCATTGGGGGTGCGCCCAGTGGCAACCAGAATGGCCTCTGCCTCAATAGAGGTGCCATCATCTAGCTCCAACCGCACTCCCTTGTCGGTCTTCTCGAGCTGGGTGCCATTGGCAATGCGGACGTCGAAGCAGTCGCGAGCAATCTGATTGAAGCGACTAGATAGATCATCATCAAGGTGGCGCAGCAAAGTCTCGGAGCGATTGACCACGGTGACCTTCGTGCCGAGCCCGTCAAAGACATGGGCAAACTCCATGGCGATATAGCCACCGCCCACCACAATGAGGCTTTGTGGCTGATGGTCCATGCGCATGATGTCTTCATTGGTGTAGTACTTCACGCCAGACTTGGCATAGACCTCTGGAATGACCGGGCGGGAGCCGGCCGCGATGACGATTTGCTCGCCAGTGATGACATGTTCGCCGGTCTGAATAGTCTTCGGGCCAATAAAGCGGGCGTGCTCGTCAAATACGGTGATATTTGGGGTTTCCTCCCCGCGGCGGTACTGCTCGCCGCCCTTGGCAATCTGGTCGATGCGGTTGGTGAAGACGCGGTCCACGATGGAATCCCAATCCACGCTATTGACCTGAGCATCTAGGCCTAGACGGCCGGCCTCGCGCGCGGCCAAGGCGATATCGGCGGCATAGACATACATTTTAGTGGGAATGCAGCCCACGTTGAGGCAGGTACCGCCAAAAGTACCCTTTTCAATGATGGCGATTTTTTGGTCATCAAACTCCGGGCTAGGGATGGAGTTTCCGGAGCCGGTGCCGATGATGATGAGGTCAAAATGTTCCTCGGCCGCGGGCGTATGGTTCTGGTGTGAAGAAGTCACGTTTATTCCTTATATATAGGGAGTAAATTACTGGACGGGTTTAGCGGAATCTAAGACGGTGGGCAACCACTCATCGCAGGCGTTGAAGGCCTCTTGCAGCGGATCCGGAAGGGATAGAAAAACATCGTGCCTAGCGCCCTTGATGGGGTGCAAGGTGTAGTGGGCGCTTAGTTCCTTTGCCCAGCGGCGCGTTTGGGCAACGTCGATGATGACATCCGCGTGGTTCGCGCTATCGGAATAAGGCCGGCCCAGTTGAGTGCGAGTGGACTGCAGCGTCAAAATTGGTACGCCGGCATCGATACGACCGCTATGGATGGCATCAAAGCCATGGAATACTGCGGCTAGCCAGCCAACATACTTCTTATGGCCAGCCAGTGGCTTAAAGCGGAGGTCAAATTCCCACTCGCCGTAGAAATCTTGGTGAACAGACTCGCCGTAGGCGGTGAAGTTGCCACCGGGCAGGGGAGTCCTGGGGACGATGCGGCCAAGTGCGTACAACAGCGGTTTGAGCGGGGTAAGAACCTGGCCGGGTACGCCCATCATGTCGAGCCACGGGCTATTGAGGATGAGCCCCTTCAAGCGCTGGTGGCGTTCGAAGTCGGTTCGGCGCAGATGATCCATCCATAGCGGGGCGATGAGGCCACCGGTGGAGTGAGCGATGAAGATAACCTCATCATTAGGGATGGCATCGAGTGCAGCGGTGAGGTCAGCAAAGTAGAACGCCAAGTCCGATACATAGTGCCATGACTGGCCGGAGCGGCGCGAGCGACCACACTTGCGCAGATCGACAGCGTAAAAGTCATAACCTTGGGCGGCAAAGTGCTCGGCTACGTGGGTGTGGAAGAAGTAGTCGGTCATACCGTGTAGCCACACCAAAGCCGGGCGCGATGAGGCAGCGGATGGTTCGCGTGCCGCATCGCCCGCCTGCTGGGGCGCGTAGTGCACCAGCGTGGTGACCACGTTGCCCTCGCCGTCGGGGTCTGCGCCCAAGTCAATGGTGGCAGCTTCATAGTCGGGGCCGAGTTTGTCCGGGCCCCATACCGGGGAGTGTGTAACCATGCCTCGATTCTAGGTGTAATAAAGGATTTATGGTGCTGGTGCTGGGGTGTAGATAGTGGGGGCGGAAATTCCCACATTTTTGTCACTGGTCTGGGGGAGAAATCCCAAATTGCATAAGAAAAGCGTAGAGTAAGGCCTTAACGCGTGACGCACTGCCAGGTTGTCTTAGTGCAACGATGGTGGCGCGGGGCGCTAAGCGCTATAAGTCAAGGCGTAGACCGCGCCGATGGATATCTATTTTCAATTCGAAGAGGTAATAACAGAGTGTCCTCCGCTAAGAAGACAGCACAGGTTGTAGACGAGGTCGACGTAGCACTTATTGGTGCCGGCATCATGAGCGCCACCTTGGGCGCAATGCTCCGCGAGCTGGAGCCTAGCTGGACCCAGATGGTCTTTGAGCGTCTCGACGGCCCCGCACTGGAGTCCTCCTCCCCGTGGAATAACGCCGGCACCGGCCACTCCGCACTGTGCGAGCTGAACTACACCCCGGAGAAGAATGGTCGCATTGATATCTCCAAGGCTCTGGGGATTAATGAGAAGTTCCAGAAGTCTCGCCAGTTCTGGTCTCACCAGCTCAACAACGGTATTCTTACCGACCCGAGCGAATTTATTAACCCGGTTCCGCACGTGTCCTTCGCACAGGGCGAAATTCAGGTTGACTACCTTAAGCGTCGCTATGACGTTTTGAGCGAGAAGCACATGTTCCCAGGCATGCAGTTCTCCGCTGATGATTCTGTCTTTGCGGAAAAGCTGCCGTTGATGGCACAGGGCCGTGACTTCTCCAATAAGGTAGCCATCTCTTGGACCGATGCCGGCACTGACGTTAACTTCGGCGCGCTGACCAAGCAGTTCCTGACCGCAGCTAAGGCCTCCGGCACCGAGATCCGCTACGGCCATGAGGTCATCGACATCAAGCGCGATGGCTCTTCCTGGAAGGTCTATTCCAAGAACAAGCACACCAGTGACATCACGGTGGTCAAGGCTAAGTTCGTCTTCGTGGGTGCCGGCGGCTATGCCTTGGACCTGCTGCGCAAGGCCAAGGTTAAGGAAGTTGCCGGTTACGCAGGCTTCCCAGTATCCGGTCTGTGGCTGCGTTCCAAGAACCCAGAGCTTATCGAGCAGCACCAGGCGAAGGTCTACGGCAAGGCTGCTGTGGGCGCCCCACCAATGTCCGTGCCGCACCTGGATACCCGCGTTATCGACGGCGAGAAGGGCCTGCTATTCGGTCCCTACGGCGGCTGGAGCCCCAAGTTCCTGAAGAAGGGCAGCTACCTGGACCTATTTAAGTCCATCCGTCCGGATAACATCACTTCTTACCTTGGCGTTGCCGTCCAGGAGTTCGGCCTGACCAAGTACTTGGTAGACGAGGTACGCAAGAACTTCTCCGACCGCGTTGAGACCCTGCGCGAGTACGTCCCGGAGGCAAAGGAAAGCGACTGGGAGACCGTCATCGCCGGCCAGCGCGTCCAGGTGATCAAGCCTGCAGGTGCCCCGCAGTTCGGCTCCCTCGAGTTCGGTACCACCCTGGTCAATAACCAGGAGGGCAATATCGCCGGCCTGCTCGGTGCATCCCCGGGCGCATCCATTACCCCTGCCGTCATGTTGGAGCTGCTGGAGCGTTGCTTCGGCGAGCACATGATCGATTGGGCGGATAAGATCCGCGAGATGGTTCCGTCTTATGGCATCAAGCTGCGCAACGATGAAAAGCTCTATGACGAGATGTGGGAGTACACCCAGAAGACCTTGAAGCTAGACCGCTAGAACCAGCTTCTTCCTAGATAACCCCCTGTACCGCACCGAGACGGTACAGGGGGTTATTCGGTCTGGGCTCGGTGAACAGCAGCTAGGTGCCACAGTAGGTGAGGTATCCCTCCAAGCCATTGGGGTCCGGCGATTCGAATGAGGGGTTGGGCTCCCACGGGTGGGTTACCGCGTGGAGGAGTTCTTGATAGGGGCTCATGTCCCCGCGTTCTGCAGCGTTAAGGGCAGCTTCCACCGCGAGGTTGCGCGGGATAACCCGCGGCATCGCGCTATTAACGCGGGATGGATCGGGCGAGGACGCTAGGTACTCATCCAAAAAGTCTCCCTCGGGCAAAAGCTCACGGGCGGGGGTGGGGTGGCCCGCGGCGGCGTCGGCAAGAGCGCGGTGGGCCAGCGTAATATCTGGGCCGTTGAGCTGCATAGCAGCGGAATAAGCAGAGAGGATGTCTGGAGAGGCATCCAATGCTGCTACCATGTCTGCCTTGCGCTGGGCCTCGAAGCGATCTGCAAAGCCATTTATTGTCTCTTGAGCAAAATCCATGGCCTTATTCAAATCCAAGTCAAAGAGCGGCAGGAGGGACTCCGCCAAGCGCGCTAGATTCCAGCCCAGGATGGAGGGTTGATTGCCAAAGGCATAGCGGCCTTGGGTATCGATGCTGGAAAATACCGTGCTCTGGGAATAGGACTCCATGAAGGCACACGGTCCATAGTCAATCGTCTCGCCGGAGATGGTGGTGTTATCCGTATTCATCACGCCATGGATGAAGCCTAAGCGCATCCACTGGGATACAGCGCGAATTTGTGCATCCATCAGCTGGAGGAAAAAGTCCCGGTAGTCGCACCCAGGATAGTGGCGGGCGATGGCGTAGTCGGCGAGTTGGCGGGTGTAATCCGTCTGCGCGGCCAGGTGGAAAGTGCCCACCCGGATATGGCTCGCAGCCACACGCACCACAATTCCGGCGGGCTGTACGTGGCCGCGCTGGATGGGCCGGCCGGTGGAGATGACCGCTAGTGCCCGAGTGGTGGGCACGCCCAAGGCATGCATGGCTTCGGAAACTAGGTATTCGCGCAACATGGAAGAAAGCGTTCCGCGGCCATCAGAGCCTGGGCGGGAAAAGGGGGTCAGCCCAGTTCCCTTGGCATGGAGATCCCACAGCTGGCCGTCATTTTCCACCTCGCCTAAAAGCATGGCGCGGCCGTCTCCCATCTGCGGATTAAACGCACCGAATTGGAAGCCAGAATAGGCCATGGCGTGTCCGCCCGCGCGACCCGTGAGGAACTCGATTCCCTCGGAGGAGCGCAGCCAGTCCGGGTCAAAGCCCAACTGCCTGGCCAGTTCCTCGTTTAGGATGACCATCTCTGGGTTCGGCTGCTCTTCGCCCTCGGTAGGGCAAACCAAGTGGGGAAGGCGTTGGGCAAAATCGTGGTGTAGCTGCATTTAAACCTCCAGTGTTCCGCGCACGCGAATATGGGCGCGCCCGCCTACCCAGATATCCGTGCCGTCATCGTTGATAAATACTTCGCCCGCTCGGCCTATCTGGCTGCCTTGTGTTGCGGTATAACGCGTTGGCACCAGGTTTCGCGCGCGCATAAACTGCGCGGCGCCGCCATTGAAAGAACCGGTGACTGGGTCTTCGAATTGCGTGGTAAAGGCCCGAACCTCATAGGCCGACTCGCCCTCTGCGGCGTTGGGATTAAGGCCCACTACGCCGACCTTGGGGCGCTCGCCATGGGGCTTAACCGCACGCACCGCCTCGGCATCGCGCAATTGGAGCAGGCGCCAGCCCGGGCCATTGTCCACCCAGCCATGGTCCACAATATCCGCGCTATCTAGCCCCAGCCCACCGCAGGCCTCCTTCAGATCCGCCGGGCTTAGCGGTTCTTCGCGGCGCAGCGGCGGGGTAGCAAAGGACAAGACTTCGCCCTCTTCGCGGACGGTTACCAAGCCCACGCCGCATTCTTGGACGATGGTTCCCTCTGTCTGCGGGTTATTGCCTAGCGCCCGCCACGCGGCAGCGCTGCCCAATGTGGGGTGGCCGGCAAAATCAAACTCTTCGTACGGGGTGAAAATGCGCACGCGGTAGTCCGCGCGGGCGTCGTTAGGTTCGAGCAAAAAGGTAGTCTCAGAAAAGTTGGTCCAGTTCGCGATTGCTTGCATCTGCTCGGTACTTAGGCCGTCGGCGCTCGCAATTACCGCCAAGGCATTGCCATTAAAGGCACCCGTGGCAAAAACATCGACCTCAAAGAACTCGTGGTGCATGCCAGCCAGTCTAGTCAGCCCCAGGGATGAGGACTATGGCCTAGAGCCTGCGCTAGCCTAGAAAGCCATGAAGAAGCTATGGCCCGATGCACTTCGAGCGTGGGTAGGCCCACCGTGGAGAATTGTCATTCCACTGTTTTTCTGGGTTTCTTCGGTGCCGGCGGCAGAAGGCGCCATTGATAGATCCTCGCCTTTCCAGAAGTTGGTCCTCGTGCTTTATGCAGTCGGTATTCCACTAGCATTGTGGCTACACCCCAAGCTCAAGGAATACGCCATCGGCTTCATGGCAGTAACACTAACGGTGTGTATCTTTACCCCGCTGGCTGCCATGGGTAACGCTCACTTCTTCCCAGTGGCATACTGCGTATTTCTTATAGGCGCACATTCACCCAAGCGCTTACAACGGTTCTGGATAGGGTGGATTGCCTTAGGCACCTTGGCGGCCACTGCAGCGGACCTTTATGGGCGGAGACTCATAGATGGCATCGACTTTGGTCTGGAAGATGCCAGCATCGGCCCTCTGGCTGCTTTCGGCTCAGTCATTGCCATTGCGTGGCCGGTCATGGGATTTTTCTTCTTGCTTGGCACCAATGACCGCAAAAAGCGCGAGGACCAGCAACTGTTGAAAGAACGCGCGGAAATGGCCGGTGCGGTTGAGCGCAACCGCATTGCCCGCGAGATGCATGACATCGTGGCGCATAATTTAGCGGGCGTTATTGCCCTTGCCGACGGCGCCCGGTTCGCCGCCGCCAAAAATCCCGCAGCGGCCACAGAAGCCTTGGAGACCATCGCCTCTACCTCCCGCGATTCCCTCAAACAGATGCGCGGTTTGCTCTCCGTGCTGCGAGATGGTGATTCCCGCGCCGATACCAAGGCACCCGGTGCCAGCGATATCGCAGGACTCATCTCGGAAGCCCGCCGCAGCGGCTTCGATATCACCGTGCACGGGCTGGAGGACCTGCCGACCGAAAGCGACGAACTCTACCAATTCACCGTCTACCGCGTGGTGCAAGAAATTTTGACCAATATGCTCAAGCATTCCCGCGATAAAAGAGGAGTGCTGCGCTTCCGCTCTATTGGAAACGGCCTAGTATTGAGTGCCGAAAATCCGGCCGCACGCATGCCGGATAATCACAAGCCCGGCTACGGACTTATTGGAATGAGCGAGCGTGTCAAGGCCTATGGCGGCAGCGTTGCTACCCGCACCGAGGCCGGACACTTCTTTATTACCGTGGAGGTACCCAATGACTAACCCTGAGCAGCCAACAGGTGCGCCCGCTGGCCCCATCCGTATCGGCCTAGTCGATGATCAGCCCCTCGTGCGCGCCGGGTTCGCCATGCTTCTTGGCTCCCAAGAGGACTTAGAAGTTATCTGGCAAGCATCCGACGGTGATGAGGTGCTCGAGCTTGCCCGCGCGCAGCCGGCGGATATTGTGCTTATGGATGTACAGATGGCCCGCGTCAATGGCATCGCCGCCACAGAAAGGCTGCTGCCGGAATTCCCGGACACCCAGGTCATTATGCTAACCACCTTCGATGACCAGAATTTTGTCCACGGAGCAATTTCCGCTGGGGCCTCCGGTTTTCTGCTGAAAGATGTAGAACCCGAAGAGCTCCTTTCTGCCATTCGCACCGTGTATTCGGGAGAGGCTGTGCTCTCGCCGCGCATTACCGCCCAGGTGCTGCAACAACTGCGCAGCGAGCAGTCTGTAGCACAGCCCGATTCACATGCCACCCCCGTTGCGGCAGCAGCTACCGCCCCTCCGGCCGAAGATCTCACGCCACGCGAGCTGGACGTCCTCAAGCTGATGGCACTGGGGTATTCGAATACCGAAATCGCGGAGTGCGAGTTCGTGTCCATGGCCACGGTCAAGACCCACGTGCGCCATATTCTTACTAAGACCAGCTCGCGCGACCGTGTGCATGCCGTGCTCTACGCCCTAACTCATGGCGTGGTCTCGGTGGAGGAGCTGCTGTCTCATCCCTAGGTATGACCTGCTAAATCACTCCCGAGGATGGTTACTTCGTGCTGGTCAGGCGGCACGATGGAAACCATGCTCAAAGTTTCACACCTTTCTAAGAATTTCCGTTCCTTTAAAGCAGTAGATGACCTCTCCTTTGAGGTCCCAGACGGTCAAGTCACCGGCTTCCTCGGACCGAATGGTTCTGGCAAGTCCACCACCATGCGCATGTGCGTGGGGTTGGAGAATCCGACTTCCGGCACCGCGACTTTTGATGGCACGCCCTTCCGCGGGCTGTCCAATCCTGCTACCACGGTGGGCACCTTGTTGGACGCCACCTGGTTCCACCCGGGCCGCAGCGCCCGTGCTCACCTGGGCTACATGGCCGCGTTGCAGGGCGTGTCCATGAACCACGTGGATGACACCCTGGACCGCGTCGGCCTTACCCAGGTAGCCACCAAGCGCGTGGGCGGCTATTCGCTAGGCATGAAGCAGCGCCTGGGCCTTGCTTGTGCGCTCATCGGCGAGCCGAAGCACTTGCTTCTTGACGAACCCGTCAACGGCCTCGACCCCGAAGGCGTGCACTGGATGCGTGCCCGCATCCGCGAATTCGCCGAGGCCGGCTGCTCCGTGTTGGTTTCCTCCCACCTGCTTTCGGAGATGCAGCTCACCGCAGACCGCCTCGTGGTCATCGGCAAGGGCAAGTTGCTGGGCGAGGGCACCGTGGAGGAGTTTGTCAATGGCACGGGAGGCGCAAGCCTCGAAGTGATTGTGGACCAGCCCGATGCACTCCTGCGGCTGTTGCACGGCACCGATGCGGAGACCTCCTTTGACGGGGAAGTCCTGCGCGTGCGCGGTCTCGAAGGCTCCGACATCGGCCGCATCTGTCTGGATAACCGCATTCTCATCTCCAGCTTGGAACGCAAGCAGCCCTCCCTGGAAGAGGCCTACCTCGGCGCGACAGCCGACCACGTGGCCTACCGCTCTGCATAGTTTTTCACCTGCACAACACGCTCCATCTGCAAAGGATAGATTCACATGAACGCTCTGATTTCTGAATCCCGGAAACTATTTTCGCTCCGCTCTACTTGGATATACCTCGCCGTAGTTTCAGCTGGCATGGCTGCCGGCGCTGTCTTGTTGGCTTGGGCGAATGACTTCAATGGAACGGTCGACGGCAAGTTCGAGGCTGTCGATGTGTCTATTTCCGGTTCACTCGCCATTGTCGTGATGGTGTTTGCTGCCGCCATGATGGTAGGCGGCGACCAAAGTAAAGGAACAGTTTCATGGTCATACCTCTCATCAAATCGCCGCGTAGGTATAGTGCTGAGCCAATTTTTCATCATCACCTTTTCGCTACTGCTCGCGGCCACACTGGGCATGGTGGTAGCCACGCTGTTGATTACTGCCTTCGGAGGTGATTTCAATTTTGACAGCTTTATGCATTGGCCGGATAACAATGGGTTCATCCTTGCCTACGTTGAGTGGACTGTCTTTATCCTGTTAGCTACCAGCTTGGCCTACCTTTTGCGCAGTGGTGCATTCGCAGCGATGATTCTCGTGGCAGAGTATTTCGTCATTGAAACCGCCCTCGATGCCGTTAGCGCTCCTTGGGCTAAGGCTATCCTCCGCGTGCTACCTGATGCCAACGCTTGGGGGCTAGTAATGGGCGCCAACCGCAGTGGTGATGAGCAATCTCGAGCTGTCGCCGCTGTCGTTCTAATCGTGATGATCGTGCTCACCGTTGGTGGGTCCTGTGCGGTGGCGCGTCGTCGCTCTGTTGCGAAATAGGTACTAGGCGTTACTACCCTAGTGGGCATGAGTGATGCACTTTTTGCCCGCATTGAGCCCATCCAAACCATGCGGGATGGCACGGTCAAACAGGTCAACCCGTTCTCGGGAACCGAGGTATGGACCGTGCCAGGCCGCGGCAACCGCCCGCTGTCTGTACCAGTAGCTAACCCGCAGCCACTGCAAGAGGAAGACTTTAGCCATCGCTGCGCCTTTTGCTCTGGGCGCTTGACCGATACCCCGCCGGAAAAGGCACGCATTCTGCCTTCCGGCGGGATTGTGCGTGGATTGCCCTTGCAGGAATACGATCACACAGTGCCGGCCTTTCGGCGCATCCCCAATCTGTTTGAAATCGTCTCTTATGACTATTGGCATGCCAATTACGGCTTTGAGATGGATGCCGAAACCCGCCAGCGCATGGACAACTACCTTAGCGATCCGGCCGGCCGGGAACATGTGCTCAAGATAGTGCGCACGAAGCGCAAAGCAGCGCACTTGCCTGAGACAAGCGAAGAAGAACTGGTGGACCAGGCTGCTGGATTCTTCGCCGGCGGTCACGACGTCATCGTGGCTGGCCGCCATTTTGAGCGCGGCGCACAGGATGATTCGCAGTTGGCATCTTCGGGCACGCTAAGCGCTGAAGAACACCTGCTCTTTATGCAGCTGACTATCGACGCCATGCGGGATCTCTACGAGCGCAACCGCTATGCCCCGTACGTGGTGGCTTTCCAAAACTGGTTGCAGCCAGCCGGTGCTTCCTTCGAGCACCTGCACAAGCAGCTCGTTGCTATTGATGATCGCGGTATGGCTTCTCACCGAGAGGTCCAGATGCTGCGCAGCAATATGAACATGTACAACGAGTGGGCGGTGGATTATGCCGCTAGCCGCAATCTCGTCATAGCGGAAAACGACCATGCTGTCCTCTTCGCCGGCTTCGGACACCGTTATCCCACATTGGAGGTGTACTCCAAGTCCGCAACCTGCGAGCCGTGGCTGCAGTCGGAAGAAGAAATTCGTGCCATGAGCGATCTAGTCCACGCTGCCCACGCCGCAGTAGGCCGCGAGGTGCCCTGCAATGAGGAATGGCACCACAAGCCCGCCGACGTCGATGTTGCCCAACCATGGCGCATTCTTATCAAGTTACGTATTTCTACGCTCGCTGGATTCGAAGGCGGTACCAAGATCTACCTCAACACCATTTCGCCCTGGGACCTGCGCGATAGGGTAGTAGGCCAGCTTTACCCCCTGCGCGAATCCGGACATGTTTCCGGCTCAATACGCGTGGCGACGGAGTGCTCGGTGCAACGCAATAGCCTGCTATATAACCCGCAGCTGCGCTAAACAGACCGCGCTGGGCAAACGGTGGTCGGCTCAGCGCCTGACCAGGAGCGTGAGCTCGCACGAACCCGGCCGCGGTTCTTCAACGGTCATACCTGCGGCGCGCGCGATAGCAGCAACGTCGGCGGCGCTATAGGCATCGGCAGGAGAGAGCGCTAGCTCGCGGGCGAGGAGGCCCTTGTAGTGCTTATTAAAGTGGCTGACTACCTTGCGCGAGCCATCTTCTTGCACGCTTTCTACCCGCACCGTTACCGCGTCTTTCACCCGGCCCAATTGTTGGTACGTACCCGAGCGCAGATCAACAATAAGCTCGTCTACCCCCTCGAGAGTCTGCGTAATCTGCTTGCCCCAGTGCGATTTCATGGTGCGCCCGCTAAGTTTTGTCCCGCCCGAAAGCCGGTAATGGGGGATGGGATCGCTGGCGCGGAGGATGCCAAAAAGGGCGTCGCCAATGGCAAGGCGATCCCATGTGGGGAGGGTGGGAGCGTCTAGGGCATCAAAAAGCACGCCGGTATAACGCAACACGGCCGGCATGGTGGGGGTGGTAAAAAGACCCTGGTTGGACTCGGCTTCACCGCGCAGCTTTTCTGAGAGTTTCAGCACCTTCATTGCCTCATCTACCGAAAGAGACTGCAGCTCAGCTGCAATTTCGCGCCGGGTTTCGTTTAGTCCCGGAAAGGAAAGCTGCGCGAAATCAAGCGCGTGTCCTGTGCCGCCGTGGTCCTTAGTTTCTGAAGGAGGGAGGATAATGAGCATATATACACAGTAGCGGGGTATATTTTTGACCATGATTACCCGCCTTTCTGAACTATTTCTCCGTACCCTTCGTGAGGACCCGGCTGATGCTGAGGTCCCCAGCCACAAGCTGCTCGTGCGCGCCGGCTATGTCCGCCGCGTTGCGCCGGGCGTTTATACCTGGCTGCCGTTGGGCCTGCGCACGCTGCGCAAGATTGAAGACGTAGTCCGTCAGGAAATGGATGCTATTGGCGGTCAGGAAATGCTTTTTCCTGCTTTGTTGCCGCGCGAGCCTTATGAAAAGACCAACCGTTGGGTTGAATACGGCGATAATCTCTTCCGCCTGAAGGACCGCAAGAACGCAGACATGCTACTCGGCCCTACCCACGAGGAGATGTTTGCCAGCGCCGTAAAGGACATGTACTCCTCTTATAAGGATTTTCCGGTTACGCTGTATCAGATTCAGACCAAGTATCGCGATGAGGAACGCCCCCGCGCCGGTGTGCTGCGCGGCCGCGAGTTCACCATGAAGGACTCATACTCCTTCGACATGACCGATGAAGGATTGGATGAGTCCTATGGCCGCCACCGGAAGGCGTATCAAAATATTTTCAACCGTCTAGAGATTGATTACGCCATTTGTAAGGCCACCTCTGGCGCGATGGGTGGTTCTGCCTCGGAGGAGTTCCTCGCCGTCTCTGAAGTCGGTGAAGATACCTTCGTGCGCTCTACTGAAGGCGATTATGCTGCCAACGTGGAAGCCGTAGTTACCCCAGCACCTGCGGAGAAGGACATCGAGGGCCAGCCAGAGGCGCAGGAATACGACACCCCGAATGCAGAGAGCATTGATTCACTCGTTTCCTGGGCAAAGCAAGCAGGCATTACTATCGACGGCCGCGAGGCAACGGCCGCAGATACCCTCAAATGCATGATGGTAAAGCTCTTCCACCCAGCTGCTGAGAGCGAAAAGCGCGAGTCCGAGTTGGCCGCCGTGCTCATCCCGGGCGATCGTGAACTGGATGAAAAGCGCCTCGAGGCTGCACTCGAGCCGGTGGAGTTTGAATTGGCCGGGGACAAGGACTTTGCTGACAATGACTTCCTAGTCAAGGGCTATGTTGGACCGCGCGTATTGAACGCCAATGACATTAAAGTCTTGGCCGATCCGCGCGTGGTCAAGGGTACGGCGTGGATTACCGGCGCTGACGCAAGCGAGCGCCACGTGGTTGGTTGCGTGGCTGGCCGCGATTTCACCGTGGATGAGTTCATTGAGGCTGCAGAGGTTAAAGAAGGCGACCTGGCTCCTAATAACCAAGGCACCTTGACCTTGGAGCGCGGCATTGAGCTCGGTCATATCTTCCAGCTGGGCCGCAAGTACACCGAGGCCTTCGATGTCCAGATTTTGGACGAAAACGGCAAGCGTGCGGTTCCTACCATGGGGTCCTATGGCATTGGTATTACCCGCATGCTGGCCGTCTTGGCCGAGCAGCGCCACGACGACAAGGGCCTCAACTGGCCGGTTGCCGTCGCTCCTTACCAGGTACACGTAGCCGTTGCCAACAAGGATGCAGCAGCCATGGAGGCCGGCGACAAGCTGGTAGAAGAGCTATCTGCCAAGGGGCTCGAGGTGCTCTTCGATGACCGCCCAAAGGTCTCCCCGGGCGTGAAGTTCAAGGATGCAGAGCTCCTTGGCATGCCCTTCGTGGCTATCTTGGGCCGTGCCTTCAAGGACGGCAAGATTGAACTGCGCATCCGCGGGGGAGAGACCCTCGAGGTTCCAGCCGAGGACATCGTGGACAAGATTCTTGAGCTGGTTCGCGGTTAGAAAAGCGCGCAATGATTCGCGTCGGGGTACCGTGGAAGGCATGAATTTCCAAAAGAATGGACTTTCCACGGTGCTTTCCGCCATGGGCGTATTGCACTTTGTGAAGGCGCAAACTTTCGAATCCATCGTTCCGCCGCAGCTGCCCGGCCCCGCACGGTTTTATAACTTTGCTTCTGGTCTCTGGGAGATAGTCACTGGCGCGTTGCTGCGGCGCCGCGCTACCCGTGGGTTCGGCGGTGCTTCTGCGCTTGCGCTCTTTGCCGCTGTATGGCCAGCCAATATGTACCACGCCTGGATTGAGCGCAAGGCAGGATGGCCGAAAAAGATCTACCACATCATCCGTCAGCCGCTGCAGGTGCTGCTTATGATGTATGCCTGGAATATCGCCAAGCACGAGGCTTAAAGGAATTGGCATTGCTGTGCGTTAGCCAGGAAGACGCAGCAGAAAAGCCGGCCCCGTCCTCAACCCCGCGGAAACGCCGCAGGGTGGGGAGGGGCCGGCTTTCTCTTTCGTGCCGGAGCCTAGGACTTAGCCGGCAACTGGGCCGCCGCAGTTAGGCCATGCGCCAGCGCCCTGGGCGGCCAAAACGTTTTCGGCCACGGCAATCTGCTGCTCTCGCGTTGCCTGGTCAGCGGTTGCAGCGTACTGGGTGCCGCCATTGGCAGCCCAGGTTTGCGCGTTGAACTGCAGGCCACCCTGGTAACCGTTTCCGGTATTGATATGCCAGTCACCGCCGGACTCGCAGGCAGCAACCTGATCCCAAGCGCTAGCCGGTGCGGCAGTAGCGGCAGGGGCGGCAAGGCCAGCAAGGCCCAGTACGGCGGCGGATACAGTCAAAATGGTCTTCTTAGAACGCATTGAGAGGAAACTCCTTCTCTTTGTATCTTTTAGGCTCGCGGTATCTCCTGCAAGCTCATGGTGCACCAACCTACGCACGCTTGTAGAGCAGAAGCAATGCATAGCGTCGTAGAGCTCGCTACATTTTCACTGTCCGGCGTTCAGGGGATTGACAGACAGGCGTCGCGTTCTAGCGCATGCCGTGGGATTCGGCCGCGATGCCGATAAGCCAGGTGATCCAGTCTTGATCTGGTGATTCTTCTTGCGCCGCCTGCGCAGCGGCGGCGGACCATTTCCGGCCGTCCTGTTCGGCGAGGCCGCCTAAAAAGTTCAGCGCAGATGCGGAATCATGGGGAAGTTCTTGGTCGCCGGAAGAATAAGCCGGCTCGGGTTGCGGCACGGTGCCATACCGGCCTAAGGCCTCCTGCAGGGCATCGATGCGGCGGTGGTGGACCTCTAGGCGGTGGTCCACGTTGCCCTCGTGCTCTGCGCCGACGTAGGCCCGGGCGAAATCCAGCGCATAAACCTGCTCATACTCCCAGGCAAGGAGATCGGCAGCACTTTTTTGCTCTGGTTGGGAAAGCTCTGGGATAGCGGGAGCATCGCCTGGCAGCCAAGCATTGAGCGCGATGGCTTGCTCGGTCACCAGGGTGCGCGATTCAACGGTGACTTCATCGGCTGCCGCTGTCGTAGCAGAGGCGGCATTTTCCATAACCTCGGAAGAATCCGCGGCGCGGTTAGCTTTAGTGGGGCGCTCTACCTCACACGAGCGTGGGGGATTGTCGGCATCGTCGGTACCGCAGAGGCGCGTAATTTCGGCATAGAGGGCATCCGCCTGGGAACTGCGGATTCCTGCGGCGTGGTCGTCGACGCCGTTTAAAGCAAGGGCGTCGGTTGCGGCGGCGTCGGCAAGCGCGAGCAGCCTATTTTCCGGCCGGGGGCCGAAATAGTCGACGACGGAATCAACTGCCTGGCACCCGGTTAAGGCGGGCAGGGTGGCGGTTGTGGCTACGAGAATCAAAGCTATACGTCGGCGGTTCACGCAAAAGACTGTACCCGGTAGCACGTAGGCTAGTGGGCATGGCTTTCCCAGATGCACAACAATTGACCGAACTCTTGCAGCCAAAGCTAGCTGAGCGGGGATTGGATGTAGAAGACATTAAGACCACCAAGGCGGGGAAGAAATCCCAGGTGGTTATCCGTATTGATGGTGATAAGCGCCCTAGCTCGGACGTGCTGGAGGAAGTATCTAATGAGATTTCTGCTTTCTTTGACGCCAAGGAAGAAGCAGGCGAGCTCAATTTTGGTGCCGGCTACACCCTGGAGGTTTCCACCCCCGGAGTGGATTTGCCGTTGACCGCCCCACGCCACTGGCGCCGCAATCGGGGGCGCAAGGTTTCCTTCGACCTTGGCGATGGCAAGTCTCAGACAGCTCGCATTGGCGCGCTTAACGACGCCGCCGATGCCGTAATCCTCATCACGGCAAATAAAAAGGACGCGCAGACGCGCGCAGAGCGATTGGAAAACATTGCCCGGGCAGTGGTAGAAATTGAATTTGCGCAGCCGTCCGAACAGGAAATAGAGGCAGTGCACAAGACGTTTGAAGAAGCCGAGAATTAACCGGCAACCGAGAGGAATGACAAGTGAATATTGATCTGCAGGCACTTCGCACCATCGAATCCGAACGCAACGTCCCGGTAAAGGACTTGCTGGAAGCGATTGCGGGTGCCTTGTTGTATTCCTACCTGGATTACCGCGAGTCTAATGCTGGCGGCAAGGTAGAAGGTGCCAAGTCCCGCGTCGATATCGATACCACCACTGGTGCCGTCAGCGTCATCGTCTCGGAGCGCGACCCGGAAACTGGGGAAGTAACCACCGAATACGATGACACCCCAGAGAACTTTGGCCGCGTAGGCGCACAGGCCGTGCGCGAGGCCATCTTGCGCAAGCTGCGCGAGGCGGAGGCAGAGCGCACCTATGATTCCTACTCGGGGCTTACCGGCCGCGTGATCAGTGGCATCGTCCAGCGCGATGCCCGCGCTAATGCCCGCGGCATCGTCGTGGTCCAGTTGGGCTCTGAGCTGGAATCCCAGGACGGCATTCTACTGCCTGCCGAGCAGATTCCCGGTGAAAAGCTGGAGCACGGTGACCGCATTAAGGCCTACGTTGTCGGCGTGAATCGCAATGGTGCCCAGGTGCAGATCAACCTCTCGCGTACCCACCCTGAATTGGTGCGTGGCCTTTTCGAGTTGGAAGTTCCAGAGGTTGCCGATGAGACCGTAGAAATGATTGCCATCGCCCGCGAGGCGGGGCACCGCTCCAAGGTGGCGGTTGTGGGCCACGCGAAGGGCCTGAACGCGAAGGGCGCTTGCATCGGGCCACGCGGCCAGCGCGTCAACAACATCATGCGTCAGCTCGGCGGTGAGAAGATTGACATCATTGACTTCAGTGAGGACCCCACGGTCTATGTGGGCAATGCGCTAGCCCCCTCAAAGGTGGTTAAGGTCACCGTCGTGGACAACGAAGCACAGGTCGCCCGTGTGGTAGTGCCGGATTACCAGCTCTCCCTGGCCATTGGTAAAGAGGGGCAAAATGCTCGACTAGCTGCTCGTTTGACCGGTTGGAAGATTGATATCCACTCGGACGCTGACGCTAATTAAGGATCTGCGCGGTTGTAGCGTAGTCTAGTAAACGGCCCAGTTGCAGAATGGGGCATAGTGGCGACGCGAAAAGTAAGGAGTTGAATGTCTGAGAGGCTAAGACTCCGGACCTGCATCGCTACTCGCCGCCGCCTGCCAGATACGGACTTGCTACGAGTGGTTATCGACCGAGATGATCCGCATGGCCGCCGTCTGGTAGCAGATCCCCACCGCCGGCTTCCCGGTCGTGGGGCGTGGATTAGCCCCACCCTTTCTGCACTCGAGCTGGCGGAGCGCAAACGTGCTTTCAAGCGCGCGCTTCGCACGTCCGCACCCGTGGACACAGGTCAGGTACGTCAATACTTGGAAGCGCAGAGCGGACAAGTAGCTAAGGCGGAAGACACCGCGTTAGATTCGTACAAACCAGAGTTACAAAGGAAGACCGAACACTGATGAGCGCACAACGATGAAGCATCAGCGATGAACGTCCAACAAACCTAACTAGGGGTCAGGCCAGTTTCCGTGGCCTTGGCTCCTAGTCGATACCAAGAGGAGACAAGTGCCCGGAAAGCTACGTGTTCACGAGCTAGCAAAGCAGCTCGGAGTAACCAGCAAGGAACTGCTCGCCACCCTGAAAGAACAGGGTGAGTTTGTAAAGACTGCTTCTTCCACCATCGAACCGCCGGTGGTTAAGAAGATGCGAGCTCATTATGAAGCACAGTCCGGTGGCGATGAGTCCGCCGAGAAGAAGCAAGACAAAAAGCCTGCCAAGGGCGCTGCTAAGAGCACTGCCAAGGCAAGTGCTCCTAAGCCAGGGGCGCAGTCCGCTGCGGCCAAGCCCGGGGCAAAGGCTGCCGCACCGAAGCCGGGGGCCAAGCCTGCCGCACCAAAGCCAGGTCAGGGCGCTCCTAAGCCCGGCGCACAGCCGGCTGCACCGAAGCCCGGGGCAAAGGCTGCCGCACCGAAGCCGGGCGCACAGGCTCCGAAGCCGGGGGCCAAGCCTGCCGCACCAAAGCCCGGCCAGGGCGCGCCTAAGCCCGGCCAGGCTGGTGGCAAGAAGACGGGCGAGCGCCCGACCCCAGGCAATTCCATGCCTCGCCCGATGCCGAAGCCAGGCGGTACCCGCCGCGTAGCCAATAACCCGTTCTCCACGGGCGGCGGCGATAGCCGGCCGGGCCCACGTCCAGGCGGCTCTAAGGGCCCGCGTGGCGGCAATAAGCCAGATAACCGCGGCAAGCGCGGCGGTCAAAACGAGGGCGGAAATAGCCGCCAGGGTGGCAATAGCCAGGGTGGCGGCGGTCGTCGTCCATCCCCAGCGATGATGCCTTCCCATCCGAACCCTGCATCGATGCCGTCTAAGGCACCGAGCGGTGGTGGACGCGGTGGCCGTGGCCGTGGTGGTCACGGAGGACCAGGCGGCGGTCGGCCAGGTAGCGGCCGTCCAGGCGGTTTCCGTGGCGGCGGACGCGGCGGACGTCGCGGTGGCACCGCAGGTGCATTTGGCCGTCCAGGTGGCGCTCCACGCAAGGGCAAGAAGTCTAAGCGTCAGAAGCGCCATGAGTACGAAGAGCAGCAGAAGCATGTCGTAGGCGGCGTGCGCTTGCCAGATGGCAAGGGCAAGACCGTCCGCCTGCGTCGCGGCGCTTCCCTTTCGGACTTCGCTGAGAAGATCGGTGCGGATCCAGCAGCACTGGTGCAGGCGCTGTTTAACCTTGGCGAAATGGTGACGGCAACCGCTTCTGTATCGGAAGATACGCTGCAGCTGCTCGGCTCCGAGATCAACTACAACGTCGAGGTCGTCTCCCCTGAGGATGAGGACCGCGAGCTCCTCGAGTCCTTCGACCTGCAGTTCGGTGAGGACGAAGGCGGCGAGGAAGCGCTGGAGAATCGTCCTCCAGTCGTCTCCGTCATGGGTCACGTTGACCACGGTAAGACCCGCCTGTTGGACGCCATCCGCAAGACCAACGAGGGCGCCCGCGAGGAAGGCGGCATCACCCAGGGCATTGGTGCATACCAGACCACGGTAGACGTGGACGGCGAACGCACCATTACCTTCCTGGATACCCCGGGTCACGAGGCCTTTACCGCCATGCGTGCCCGTGGTGCTAAGTCCACCGACTTGGCTATCCTCGTGGTTGCTGCCGATGACGGCGTCATGCCACAGACCGTAGAGGCCATCAACCACGCCAAGGCTGCGGATATTCCGGTAGTCGTGGCAGTCAACAAGGTGGATAAGCCGGAAGCTCAGCCGGATAAGATCCGTGGCCAGCTCACCGAATACGGCTTGGTTCCGGAGGAATACGGTGGCGACACCATGTTCGTGGACATCTCCGCGAAGCAGGGTAAGAACATCGATCAGCTGCTCGAGTCCGTCATCCTGACCGCGGATGCGGCCTTGGAGCTGACCGCTAACCCAGATATGGACGCACAGGGTGTGGCAATTGAGGCACACCTCGACCGCGGCCGTGGTCCGGTTGCTACCGTCATTGTCCAGCGCGGTACCTTGCACGTGGGCGATTCCATCGTCGTGGGCGATGCACACGGCCGTGTGCGCCGCATGCTCGATGAATTCGGCGGCGACGTCGAAGAGGCCGGTCCATCCCGCCCGGTTCAGGTCCAAGGCCTGTCTGGTGTGCCTGGCGCTGGCGATAACCTGCTCGTGGTGGAAGACGACCGCGTTGCCCGCCAGATTGCCAATCAGCGTGACGCCCGCAAGCGCTCTGCCCTGCAGGCCAAGCAGCGCAAGCGCGTCTCCCTGGAGGATCTGGACAAGGTATTGCAGGAGACTTCGGCCCTCAACCTCATCCTCAAGGGCGACAATGCCGGTTCCGTCGAGGCACTGGAAGACGCCCTGCTGGACATCAAGACCGAGGACGAAGTCGAGCTCAACATCATCGACCGTGGTGTGGGCGCTGTGACCGAGACCAACGTCTCCCTGGCTGCGGCTTCCGACGCCGTTATCATTGCCTTCAACACTCGTGCGGAAGGCAAGGCGACGGAGATGGCCACCCAAGAGGGCGTGGATATTCGTTACTACACGATCATCTACAAGGCCATCGAAGAGGTCGAGGCTGCGCTTAAGGGCATGCTCAAGCCGATTTACGAGGAACGCGACACCGGTGCGGCCGAGATCCGTGCCCTGTTTAAGTCCTCCGCAGTGGGTACCATCGCCGGCTGCATGGTCACCGAGGGCAAGGTTGTCCGCAACGGCAAGGTTCGCTTGCTGCGCGATAACAACGTCATCACTGCCGACGCCAAGATTGAGTCCCTGCGTCACGAGAAGGACGACGCAACCGAGATCAAGGCCGGCTATGAGTGCGGTATGGTGCTCTCTTACCCGGATATCCAGGTAGGCGACATCATCCAGGCCTACGAAGAGGTCGAGGTTCCGCGCGACTAAATGACGCCGCCGCAAGGCCCACTTCTACACTCACCGTCTCTCCACTGAATGTGCTTCCAGCACACAGGTGGGGAGGATTGGGGAGAGTGGAAGTGGGCCTTTTGCTTTAGCAGCTTGTTTATAGCGATGATTTTGCATGGCCCACTTCGTACCTGTGCAAGCGGTACGGGTTTTCATTGTCCGGTATTGCGCACTAAACTGGTGGGTTCTATACCGGTTGGCGGTAATTTTAAAGATGGATTCTTTTTGAGCTGGGAGGTTCACATGGTTGATCACGCACGCGCAGCGCGTATGGCCAAGCGCATTCAGGAAATCGTGGCAAGCGCCATCGAACGCCAGATTAAGGATCGCCGCCTTGAGCTGGTGACCATCACGGATACTCGAGTCACAGGCGACCTGCACGATGCCACCGTTTTTTATACCGTGCGCGGAAAAGACATTGACTCCGAGCCGGATTTCCAGCAAGCAGAAGAAGCTCTCAAGCGCGCTAAGGGGCAGCTGCGCAAGATTGTAGGAGATCAACTCTCCGTGCGCTTTACCCCGACGCTGACCTTCGAGGTCGATACCGTCCCAGAAGCTTCAGCTCATATGGAAGAACTATTAGCTCGTGCCCGTGCCCGCGACGAGGAGTTGGCGAAGCTGAAGGAAAACGCCCAGCCCGCAGGGGACGCAAACCCATATAAGACCTCCGATGAAGACGAGGCTTAAGTGACTAAAAAGCAATACCAGCCGGCCGTTGCTGCCCTGCAGGATGCCCACAGCATCTGCATTGTCACGCATCTGCGGCCGGACGCCGATGCTATCGGTTCTGCTGCGGCGTTGCTGCTCGCGTTGCGGCAACAGGGCAAAGACGTGTGCGCCGTCGTGGGCCAAGATCGGGAAATCTCCCGGAACTTATACACCATTCCCGGTGCCGAGGACGTCATCGTCAGCCGCGAACTGCCCGAAGGCTACGACCTTTATGTCACCGTTGATTGTGGTTCCTTGGACCGGACGGGATTTTTTGCAGACCACATTGAGCAGCTAGCCCAGCAGGGCCGGGTTCTGTGCATTGACCACCATTCTTCTAATCCAGGATTCGGTGCCATCAATGTGGTGGATACCGAATGTGAATCCACCACCGTGGTCTTGCTGAGCATTTTGGATTCTCTAGAAATTCAAGTTGACCGCCATATCGCGCACTGCCTTTATGCTGGTTTGATGACTGATACCGGCAGCTTCCGCTGGGGTAGGCCGGCAATGCATGATATTGCCACCCGCCTTATGCATTACGATCTCGATACCAAGCAGATCGCCGCTGACCTCTTGGATTCCATCACACCGGACGATCTACAGATGATTGGTAGGGTACTGGCTGGTCTACGTATTGAGGAAGCAGGGGAGCACACCCTAGGCATCCTTGTCGCGCGAAGGGATGATATCCACGGCCACTCAGATTCGGCCGTGGAGTCACTGGTGGAATTCGTCCGTGCGCTAGAAGGAACCACCATAGGCGTGGTGTTTAAAGAGCAGGCTCCGGAGGTATGGGCGGTATCCTTGCGTTCCTCTCGGATTGATTGCTCCTCCGTTGCGCTTAACTTTGGCGGCGGCGGGCATGTTCCAGCCGCAGGGTATACCGCTCACGGAGCTCCAGAAGAAATCATTAAGGAATTGGTGGCCGCTATTCAATGAGTACAGGGCAGACGGATGGATTGAACACCCAGGATCGCTCCACCGCCGGCACAGTAACCGCACGCGAGGTCTTTGGCCTCGCGTTTCCTGCGCTTGGCGTGCTAGCGGCGATGCCGCTCTATCTTCTGTTGGATACTGCGGTGGTCGGCCGCCTTGGCGCGCAAGAGCTAGCTTCTCTGGCCGCAGCGACCACGATTCACTCCGTGGTGACTACGCAGTTGACATTTTTGTCCTACGGCACGACCGCTCGCTCTGCTCGCCTCTTTGGCTCCGGAAAACGCGAGGCTGCGGTTGCTGAGGGCGTACAAGCTACCTATGTGGCCTTGGGAGTAGGCGGGCTTCTCGCGGTTATCATGTGGATTTTCGGCGGCGTATTTGCTCGTGCTTTAACTGGTGATCCCGCCACGGCTGCCGGAACGGCGTTGTGGCTGCGCATCGCGGCACTTGCCATTCCCGTTACATTGGTGGAAATGGCTGGCAACGGGTGGATGCGCGGAGTCCAAGATACAAAGAAACCGCTGTATTTCACCTTGGCTGGCATGATTCCCGGCGCGATTGCAGTGCCCATCTTTGTCCATTTCTGGGGGCTGGCCGGCTCCGCTATAGCCACGGTACTGGGCATGAGCATTATTGCTGCGCTATTTGTCCGCGAATTACACAAGGAACATACCGGCTCTTGGCACATTCAATGGCATGTAATACGGGAGCAGTTGATTTTGGGCCGCGATCTTATTCTGCGCTCGGCTAGCTTCCAGGTGGCCTTCCTCACCGCCACGGCCGTGGTCTCCCGGGTGGGTACCGCTTCTCTGGCCGGTCACCAGATCATGATGCAGTTGTGGAACTTTATGTCCCTCATCTTGGATTCTTTGGCCATTGCCGCACAATCTTTGACGGGAGCGGCCCTAGGCGCTGGCTCTGCTAAGCATGCACGCGGTGTAGGCAGCAAGGTCGTGTTGTACTCTACGATTTTTTCGGGACTGCTGGCCGCTGTTTTCGCTGCCGGCGCGGGAATTATTCCACGCATCTTTACCTCCGCTCCGGAGGTACTCGATGCCATTGGCCAGCCGTGGTGGATCTTGGTAGCCATGGTCATTGGCGGTGGCGTAGTCTTCGCGCTCGATGGCGTACTGCTTGGCGCCGGCGATGCAGCCTTCTTGCGCACACTGACTATTTCTTCGGTTCTGGTGGGATTTTTGCCAGGCGTCATCTTGGCGCATTTTATGGGCACAGGGTTGACTGGCGTGTGGTGCGGCCTTGCTGCATTCATTGCTTTCCGTATGGTGGGCGTGGTCTACCGGTTCCGATCCATGAAATGGGCCGTAGTACAAGAGAACTAGCTGCGCTAAAGTGGGCGTATTGATATTCGCGGGTGATGCACGTCTCCGTGCAGTGCGCAGTTGTTTGGAAGGCAGGTAGAACCTATGCCAACAGTGTGGGCGGTTTCTGACCTGCATGGTGCGGTAAGCGCCAATAGTGAGCGCATTGCTCAGCTCACGCCGCCAGATCCCGCGGATTGGCTCATCGTGGCTGGAGATGTAGCAGAGCGCACCGATCTCATCATTCGTATTCTGCGCCAGCTCAAAGACCGCTATGCCAGAGTCATCTGGGTGCCTGGCAATCATGAACTTTTCTCGCGCTCACAAGAGCAATATCAAGGCCGAGACAAATACACGCACCTGGTAGATAGGTGTAGGGAAATCGGAGTTATCACTCCCGAAGACCCGTATCCGGTATTCCACGGGACTACTATCGTGCCGCTTTTTACGTTGTATGACTATAGCTTCCGTCCACATGGTCTTAGCGTGGACCAAGCTATTGCAGCGGCACGTGCAAAGCAACTGATGATGACGGATGAGTTCGCCATTGCCCCCTTTGTAGACATTCGGGCGTGGTGCTGGGATAGATTGGCCTATTCCATTAAACGTCTTTCCCGCGTGAATGGTCCTACGGTGCTGGTCAACCATTGGCCGTTGGTGCAAGAGCCGACGATGCTGTTGCGCTTTCCCGAGATTGCCTTATGGTGCGGAACGCGGCATACACGGTCGTGGCCGCGCCGCTATAACGCCGAATCCGTAATCTATGGACACTTGCACATGCCCTCCCGCATCAATGTGGACGGCGTGGACCACATAGAGACATCGTTGGGGTATCCCCGAGAGTGGCAGGGCCGCGAGACCGCCCAGGCGTGGCCCTATCCGGTACTGCGTTTCCTTGAGGAGGAGGGGACACCATGATGTATCCAGAGCTATTTCCTGACAGTGCGCGATATTGCTATGTGCGCACGGATTCGAGCTACGCGGATTTGGCCAATTTTGAACAGCTCGCGGCCGAAGAAAAGTCACTCGTTTCCCAGGCAGTTGATGTACGCAAGGCGGAGTTCGGCGATGCGAGGTGGTGCGCGCACCGAGCCTTACAAGAATTGGGGGCTAACCCGACGACGCCGATTTTGCGCGGCGAGCGGGGCATGCCGCTATGGCCAGAAGGCTTTATCGGGTCGATGACGCATACTGAGGGAATGCGGGCCGCGGTGGTTGCTCCGACCTCCGCCCTAAAATCTGTGGGCTTGGACGCAGAACCCGCCGAGCCGCTGCCGGATCATGTTCTTGCCATGATTGCCCGAGCCGGGGAGATGCCGCAGCTCTTGCGGCTAAGTAAGGCGGGGATTAACTGCCCAGACCGATTGCTCTTTTGCGCCAAGGAAGCCACGTATAAATCGTGGTTTCCCATGACCTTCCGCTGGCTCGACTTTGATCAAGCTGAAATTGATCTGCGCGAGGATGGCACGCTCATTTCCTATATTTTGGCCCGGCCCACTCCGGTGCCGTTTATCACTGGGCGCTGGGTGATTCGAGATGGCTACGTCATCGTGTCCACATCGGTTCCGGCCCTAGACTTTAGCCATTAAAGGGTAGAGGGCCGTGCGACAAACACGGTGGCTAGGCGCTTGCCCTTTTCCTTGATGAGCGCGACCGCCTGACCATTGGGAGCCACGGCAGCATGCACGCCTTTAAGCCCGCGGGGTTCGAGCCATTTGCCCATAGCTAGAGCCGCCGCCTCATCCGCGGTGACGGATAGAACCGGGAAGCAGCGAGCCAAGGCTTCGTCCAAGCTCAAGGAAAGGCGCGGGGAATCGGCAAGGTCGTCGAGCGAGAGGGCGTCGGCAAGCGTAAAAGGGCCCACCTTTGTGCGGCGCAAAGCAGTAAGGTGCCCGCCTACCTGAAGGGCCTCGCCCAAATCACGGGCCAGGGAGCGGATATAGGTGCCAGAGGAGCAATCTACCGTGACATCTAGGTCGATATAGTCGCCCTCGCGGCGCTGTGCGAGAACGTCGAATGTATCCACCGTTACCGGACGCGCGGGAATGTCTACCTCGTGGCCCTCGCGTACGAGCTCATGGGCGCGGCGGCCATTAATCTTAATGGCTGATACGGCCGCGGGCTTTTGCATGATATCGCCAGTGAGCTTGGTAATTTCAGCGTCAACTGCAGGGCGGTCAACGCCTGCAGCGCTAGCGCCCCAGGAGTATTCCCCCTCGGCGTCATCGGTGGTGGTGGCGGCGCCGAGCCGGATGGTGGCGTCGTAGGATTTAGTGGAGGCAACCATGTGGGCCAAGAATTTGGTGCCCCGCTCCAGGCCAAGGACAAGCACGCCGGTGGCCATGGGATCCAAGGTGCCGGCATGGCCCACCTTTTTGGTGTGAAAATACCTGCGTAGGCGGCCGACAACATCGTGGGAGGTCATACCGGCGGGTTTGTCTACGATGACGAGGCCGGAGTTTGCGAGCACATCAGTCATAGCCTCTAAGTCTATGCTCTACGATGGTCTGCGTGGATATTTGGTACGGAATCGATGACATCCCTGCGGAAGTAGGCCCAACGTCAGTAACAATCGGCGTCTTTGATGGCCTACATCGCGGCCATCAGCAGCTCATTTCCGCCTGTGTGGAGCACGCTCGCGCCAGTGGTGAGCGCGCTGTCATGGTAACCTTTGACCCGCACCCGGTGTCGGTATTCTTACCGGAGCGTGCCCCACTGGCGGTGCTCAGCTTTGAGCGCCGGCTGGAATTGGCCGAGGAGCTAGGCATTGAAGCCGTGCTTGTCATCGACTTCACCAAAGACCTAGCCGGCGTGGAGCCGCGGCCCTACGTGGAAGAATTATTGGTGGGAAAGCTCAATGCGCAGCACATAGTGGTGGGGGAGAACTTTACCTTTGGCGCGGGTGCCACCGGAACCGCCCGGGCCATGCAAGATTTTGGTGCCGAGTTTGGCTTTAGCGTGGATATCGTCCCGTTGCTGGATGATGCGGGCGTGCGTATTTGTTCTACCCATATTCGCGAGTGTCTTGCAAACGGGGACATTGAATCCGCTAATTGGGCGCTCGGCCGCCATTTCACCGTGACCGGGCCCGTGGTACGCGGCGCGGGTCGGGGAGGAAAGGAACTGGGATTTCCTACGGCCAATCAGTACTTCCCGGATACGGTGGCCATCCCGGCCGATGGCGTTTATGCAGGGTGGTTTATTGTCTACTCTGACGCTTCCATAGACGGCGACATGCGCCCTGGCGTGGCCTACGCGGCTGCTATTTCCGTGGGCACCAACCCCACTTTTGGTGACGAGGAGCGCTCCATCGAGTCCTTCGTGCTCGACCGCGATGCGGATCTGTATGGATATGAGGCCACGGTGCATTTCGTCGGTCACCTTCGCGATATGGTGAAGTTCAATTCCGTGGATGAGCTGCTAGAGGCCATGGCCAATGACGTAGCCAAGGCCCGCCAGGTGCTTGCCGCCGATGCTAAGGCACAAGGCTGGACCGCCAAAGACTGTTTCCTACGGGAGAAATAAATGAAGGCCATTCTCGATCTCGATACCGGCATTGATGATGCCTTGGCGCTGGCGTATGCCATAGCCCATCCAGACTTGGAACTAATCGGTGTGACCTGTACGTACGGCAACGTGACTGTGCCCTTGGCCGTGCGCAATACACTTGCCCTCCTGGAGCTGCTGGGCAAAGGTGATATTCCGGTTTTTGCCGGCCCCAGCCCGGATGGCTTTCGGCCGAGCGATATTTCCTCCTTTATCCATGGCCGCAACGGCGTAGGCGAGGTCCTCCTGCCGCCGGCAACCGGGCAGGTCCAGTCTCAACCCGCGGCAGATTTCCTCATCCAAGCAGTCCACGAGCATGGCGCTGATTTGGTCATCATTCCTACCGGTCCTTCCACCACTATTGCGGCCGCAATGCGCCAAGACCCCAGTTTTGCCGCGAACGCGCACCTGGTGATGATGGGCGGGGCGCTCACAGTACCTGGAAATGTCACGCCGTGATCTGAGGCTAATATTTCCCAGGATCCGGAGGCTACCGATTACCTATTCCGCCATGCCGGCGATATCACCATGGTGGGCCTGGATGTCACTTTGCGCACGTTGTTGACTGCGGAGGAATCCGCTCGTTGGCGCGCTTCAGGTACCCGTGCCGGCCGTATCTTTGCGGACATGGTCGATTATTATATTGGTGCCTATGCCACTACGTCGCCGTATTTGGGCGGTTGCGGCCTGCACGATCCACTGGCCGTGGCGGTGGCGGCAGATGCCTCGCTTGTCGACGTCCTTTCGATAAACCTCAAGACCGATACCACCGGCCCTACCCGCGGTCGGACAATCGCAGACGAAACGCGGCTTTCGACACCGGCAACCGCGAAAGTAGCTGTGGGTGTAGATAGCGAGCGCTTTGTGCGGGAGTTTGTAGAACTACTGGAAACCCTCTTTAGCGAGCTCTAGCAGGCCAGACTTAAGGGCCAGGGAGTTTTGATTTTCTGTGTCCGAACGCTGTAAGGTGTTTCCTTGGCTTAGCGACTGCGGTTCACAGCAGTTGCGGCACGTACAAGTCCCGCGCACCGCGCAGGCTTATGCGTCACGATAATGTGGACTGAAATAAAGGAGAAATACTCATGGCTTTGACCACTGAGAAGAAGGCTGAAATCCTCAAGGAGTACGGCCTGCACGAAACCGATACCGGTTCCCCTGAGGCACAGGTTGCCCTGCTGACCTCCCGCATCAATACCTTGACCGAGCACCTGAAGTTCCACAAGCACGATCACCACTCCCGTCGTGGTCTGCTGCTGATGGTTGGTCGCCGTCGTGGCCTGCTGAAGTACCTGGCTGAGAACAACGTCGATCGCTACCGTGATCTGATCTCTCGCTTGGGCCTGCGTCGTTAATTTCGGCTCAGCTTTGGCCCTCTCGCCCCGCCCTTAGGCGGGGCTTTTGTGGTTTTTCTGTTAGAATTTGACAGCGTTGTCGTAGACAAAATTAACCAGGCGGCACCGACGATCGCCTAAACCACTCAAGGAGACATTTTTTAATGAGCGTTCAGAACTCCGTCGAGTTCAACATTGACGAGGACTTCGGCATTACCGAAGCCATTGCCACGCTAGACAATGGTGACTTTGGTACCCGCACGTTGCGCTTTGAAACCGGCCAGCTAGCCCGCCAGGCAGACGGCTCCGTGACCACCTACTTGGACGATGACACCATGTTGTTGGCCACCACCACCGCTTCTAACCAGCCGCGCGAGGGATTCGACTTCTTCCCCTTGACCGTTGACGTAGAAGAACGAATGTACGCCGCTGGCAAGATTCCGGGCTCCTTCTTCCGCCGAGAGGGACGCCCTTCTTCTGAGGCAATCCTGGCCTGCCGTCTCATCGACCGCCCGCTGCGCCCGACCTTTGTCAAGGGCCTGCGCAATGAGGTCCAGGTTGTCGTCACCGTCATGTCCCAGGATCCGGAAGAGTACTACGACGTCGTTGCCATCAACGGTGCTTCCGCCGCTACCCAGCTGTCTGGCTTGCCCGTCTCTGGTGCTGTAGGCGGCGTCCGCATGGCTCTTATCGCCGACGATAAGCACCCGGAAGGCCAGTGGGTGGCTTTCCCGAACCACGAGCAGCACGAGCGCGCGCTCTTTGAGATGGTTGTTGCCGGCCGCATGGTTAAGAAGGGCCGCAAGGACGACGTGGCCATCATGATGGTCGAGGCTGGTGCCGGCACCAACGTTGCAGAGCGCATTGCTGAAGGCGCTCCTGCGCCGCAGGAAGCAACCGTTGCTGAAGGCTTGGAAGCAGCAAAGCCATTCATTAAGACCTTGTGCGAAGCCCAGAACGGTCTCGCGGAGCGTGCCGCCAAGGAAACCCAGGAGTTCCCACTCTTCCCGGCATACGGCGATGATGTCTTCGCGGCAGTGGAAAAGGCTGCTAGCAAGAAGCTAGAGAAGCTGCTGACCATTCCGGGCAAGCAGGAACGTGACGACGCCACCAATGAATACATGGAGCAGGTCGAAGAAAAGCTCTTGGACCAGTTCGAGGACCTGGAAGAGGCCGATGCGTCTAAGCAGATTCGCGGCGCTTATAACGCTTTGATGAAGCAGATCGTACGCCAGAAGATCCTCTCCGAGGGCTTCCGTATCGATGGCCGCGGCGTTACCGATATCCGTGACCTCTCCGTTGAGGTGGACCTGGTTCCGCGTGCTCACGGTTCCTCCCTGTTCGAGCGCGGTGAGACCCAGATTCTGGGTGTTACCACCCTGGACATGCTCAAGATGGAGCAGCAGATTGATTCCCTGACCCCGGTGGAATCCAAGCGCTATATGCACCACTACAACTTCCCGCCATTCTCCACTGGCGAGACTGGCCGCGTGGGCTCCCCGAAGCGCCGCGAGATCGGCCACGGTGCGTTGGCCGAGCGCGCTCTGCTTCCGGTCATCCCATCCCGCGAGGACTTCCCATACGCCATCCGTCAGGTCTCTGAGGCCTTGGGCTCCAATGGCTCGACCTCTATGGGCTCTGTGTGTGCCTCCACCTTGTCCCTCTACAACGCCGGTGTTCCGCTCAAGGCACCCGTAGCCGGCATCGCAATGGGCTTGGTTTCCGGTGAGGTCAACGGTAAGGAGAAGTTTGTCGCCCTGACCGATATCCTCGGTGCCGAGGACGCCTTTGGCGATATGGACTTCAAGGTCGCAGGTACTTCCGAGTACATCACCGCCCTGCAGCTAGACACCAAGCTGGATGGTATCCCGTCTAAGGTCTTGGCTCAGGCATTGGAGCAGGCTCGTGATGCCCGCTCTACCATCCTGGAAACCATGGCTGAGGTCATCGATACGCCGGATGAGATGTCTGGCCTCGCCCCGAAGATCACCTCTGTGAAGATCCCGGTCAATAAGATTGGTGAGCTCATTGGGCCAAAGGGCAAGACCATCAACCAGATCACCGAGGAGACCGGCGCAGATGTCTCCATCGAAGATGACGGAACCGTCTATGTTTCCGCTGCTACCGGTGAAGCCGCAGATGCTGCCATCGAAAAGGTCAATTCCATTGCTAACCCGCAGCTGCCGAAGGTAGGAGAGCGCTTCCTAGGCACCGTGGTAAAGACCGTTCCGTTCGGCGCATTCGTTTCCCTGACCCCGGGTCGCGACGGTCTGATTCACATTTCCAACCTGGGTGGCGATGAGCGCATCGAAAAGGTGGAAGACGTCATCAACGTTGGCGATAAGGTTCAGGTAGAAATCGCTGACATCGATAACCGCGGCAAGATTTCCCTGGTT
Source organism: Corynebacterium nasorum (assembly GCF_022347325.1). Classification (NCBI taxonomy): domain Bacteria; kingdom Bacillati; phylum Actinomycetota; class Actinomycetes; order Mycobacteriales; family Corynebacteriaceae; genus Corynebacterium; species Corynebacterium nasorum. The sequence continues at coordinate 195,563 of NZ_JAKRDU010000001.1, read as the reverse complement.
CCGGTTGAGGATTAATCCTCAAGCCTAAAAGGCCCTGAGCTCCAGTTCACCCACTGGAAGTCAGGGCCTTTCTTGATTTTTGCGTACCCCGAGCGGTGATGTCAGAACTTTAATTCTGGAAATCAATCACCACGCGCGATGGCTCTTGCAGAAAAGTCACCGAGTAGGGAGTCTTTTTCTTAAGGCCGATAATGAGCTGGGTTTGTGCCTCAAATGTGGTGGCGTAGTTGATTTCGCTCACCACCCCGGCACCCGGAGTAGTGCCTGGGGACATGTATTTTTCCTTGAGCTCAGGGGTTGAAGGCCATGGCGTTCCCTCAATGCCTAGGTTTAGAAAGGTAGTGCCCTGAACCTCAACTGGCTTGCCGGATGCCTGTTGGGCGGGGGCATCGGTATAGGAGGTAAACCACCCCGGTTCACCTTCGCCCTCCAAGTCGATAACAACGCGCGTAAACCCATCATGAGCTCCCACTCGCACACCCGTGGGGATGAGGTTTCCAAGTCCTTCCGGCATATGCTGTTGGTCCTCGAGCGAGGCTGTGCCCATGCCCGCAAACGCAACTGGGGACGCGACTTGTGGGATTGATTGCTGGCCAGCATCCGCCGCTGAGGTACTTTGCGGGGCGGAAGTAGTAGGTGGGGTGGTGCTGGCTGCGGCCTCAGCCGTGTCGACAGTTGACTGAACCTCGCTAAGCGCCGGTGAGCTTTGCTGCGTGGAGTCCTCTGCGGAACAAGCGGCAAGCGCTAATGCGCAACCTGCGCTGGTGGCTAGGGCGAGAGTGCGAGAGAAAATTGAACGAGACAAGTTCATCACTTCCTTGGTGCTTACCGTGCTATAAGCCCCATCCTACTGAGGCTGATGAGGCAGGGGATAGAAAGTGATCCAATTGTTAAACGGCCTAAGAGGCGCGTTGCGGAAGCGGGAAGTAGGCCTACTTCTTTAACTGCACGAGCTGAATAAGGTTTCCCACGGTGTCATCAAAAGCGGCAATGATGGAGGGGCCAACATCGGTGGGCTCCATGGTAAAGTGCACGCCCTTGTCGCTGAGCTCCTTGTATTCGCTTTCAATGTCCGTGGAGAGAAATTGGGTGACCGGAATTCCATCGGCCTTTAGCGCCGCGGCATAGTCTTTTGCTGCGGGGTGGCCTTTCGGCTCGAGAAGTAGCTCGGTGTCTCCCTCGCCATCAGCATTGGTGACGGTAAGCCACCGGAAATCGCCGTGGGTAACGTCATCCTTAACGCGGAATCCTAGCGTGTTGACATAGAAATCGTGAGCGCGTGCAACGTCATCTACGGGAACGGAAGCGATATATATCTGCATGCAGGCCATCCTAGTGATGAAGCTCGGGCACCGTTTAGGAGAACACGTTCTTTGCAGCAGGCGAGGAATTGCGCAGCTATCATGCGCGTTAGGATGGGGAGAAAAGTATTAACGATGTGGCTGAAATAAGGAGAACACACCATGGCTATCAAGGTTGGCGTACTAGGTGCTCACGGGCGCGTGGGTCAAGCAATCGTCGAAGGTGTAAACGCAGAAGATGATCTAGAGCTGGTGGCAGAAATCAACCGCGGTGATGATTTGCAGCAGCTTGTCGACGCCCACGCGGAGGTCATCGTGGACTTTACTCAGCCGGACTCCGTCATGGGAAATCTGGAATTCTGCATTGCCCAAGGCATTCACTGTGTGGTGGGGACCACTGGCTTTGATAAGGAACGCTTGGGGCAGGTAGAGGAGTGGACTAAGAAAGACGGTGCTGGCAATGTCCTGATTGCGCCGAATTTTGCCATCTCCGCTGTGCTCACCATGGTGTTGGCAAAGCAGGCCGCTAAGTTCTTTGAAACTGCAGAGGTCATTGAATTCCACCACCCGACAAAGCTGGATGCGCCGTCCGGTACCGCCATCCATACCGCTGAAGGGATTGCAGCAGCTCGCAAGGAGGCAGGCTTAGGCGAGATGCCGGATGCCACGGAAAAGCAACTGGACGGTGCACGCGGAGCCAATGTCGACGGCATTCCGGTACACGCGGTACGCACTCGCGGCATGGTCGCACACGAAGAGGTTATTTTCGGTGCCCAAGGTCAGTCTCTGACTATTCGCCAAGATTCTTATGACCGTGCGTCATTTACCCCGGGCGTACTGGTGGGCGTGCGCCAGATTGCGCAACACCCAGGTTTGGTCGTCGGCCTAGATAAGTACTTGGGGCTTTAAGCTATGGCTAAAGCAAGTGAGCTAGACATTCAGCTCATTGCCGCAACGCAATTTCACGCCCCGCGCACTGTGGACTGGACCGCGGATGATTCGGCCTCAGATGGGGAAGCACTAGTCGAGTTTGCTGGAAGAGCGTGCTACGAGTCTTTTGACAAACCAAATCCCCGCACGGCAACGAATGAAGCCTATCTGCACCACATCATGGAGGTAGGTCATACCGCATTGCTTGAGCATGCCACAGCAACGATGTACATCACGGGGCTGTCGCGTTCGGCGAGCCATGAGCTTGTACGCCACCGGCACTTTTCCTTCTCGCAGCTTTCCCAGCGCTTTGTCCACCCAGATGAAACTGAAGTGGTTTTGCCTAAATTGGTGGCCGAAGACGAGCAGCTTAGCCGGTTGGTCATGCAGGCTGTAGATGAAACTCGCTTTGTCTATGACGAGCTGCTTAGCGCGCTCGAAGAGAAACTGGATGAGCCTAATGCACTCCTGCGTAAAAAGCAGGCTCGGCAGGCGGCCCGTGCCGTGCTTCCCAACGCAACAGAAACCCGCATCGTTGTCACCGGCAATTATCGCGCGTGGCGGCATTTTATCGGTGCACGTGCCGCGGAACAGGCCGATGAAGAGCTGCGCCACGTCGCGGTAGAGTGCTTGAAGTTGCTGCAGAGCAAGGCGCCGGTGCTCTTTAACGACTTCAATATCACCACGTTGGCTGATGGCACCCAGATGGCGGCAAGCCCCTACGCCTAACACGCGCGAGACCCCGATGCGGCTAATTGTTAGCCAAAAGGGTAATCTTGACGCCTATGAGCACAGGTATGACAGCAAAGACTGGCGTCGACACCTTCGGACGCATCGGCGTCGCCATGGTTACCCCGTTTGACCGTGACGGTGCGCTGGACGTTGCAGCAGGTCGTCGCCTAGCGGCTCATCTCGTAGACAATGGCGTTGATTCGCTCATCCTAGGTGGAACCACGGGCGAATCACCGACCACGTCGGTTGAAGAGAAGCTGGAGCTGCTCAAAGCCGTAAAGGAAGAAGTCGGAGACCGCGCAAAGCTATGCGCCGGTGCCGGAACGAATGACACCGCAGCTTCCATCAAGCTGGCCAAGGCCACCGCGGATGCGGGGGCAGATAGCCTATTGGTGGTGACTCCGTACTACTCGAAGCCCTCCCAAAAGGGTGTTTATGAGCACTTCGCCGCAGTCGCGCAAGCCACGGATCTACCAATCTGTGTCTATGACATTCCTGGCCGCTCGGGCATCCCAGTGGCGCCGGATACCCTCCGCCGCCTTGCGGATTTGCCGAATTTTCAAGCCGTGAAGGACGCCAAGGGCGACCTTCCTGCGGCCGCAGAACTGATCCAAGAAACCGGCCTGGCCTGGTATTCCGGTGATGATCCGATTAACCTGCCGTGGCTTTCCCTCGGCGCTTCTGGTTTCATCTCCGTCATCGGCCATGTTGTGCCGCGTGCCTTGGTAGAACTTTATGAAGCTTTCGACGCGGGCGATATGGCCCGCGCCCGAGAAATCAATACCACAACGCTCCTTCCGCTTACCCGGGCACAAGCACGGTTGGGCGGAGCGACGTTTGCAAAGGAAGCCCTGCGCCTGCAGGGCATCGAAGTTGGCGATACCCGTCTTCCTGTTACCGCTGCGAGCGAGGAGGAACGCGAGGTACTTCGCCGTGATCTGGAACAATCTGGAGCCCTTTAAGAATGAATGAACCCCGTAACCGTTCCCGCAAGGTGACCCGCAAGGCGGGCCCACCGGCGGAAAACGAAACCGCCTCCAACGAGGCGGCTTCGCCAGTTTTCCAAGCCCCAGCTACTGATGCTGGCAATTCCGCACAGGATAAGCCGGCTAAGGGCGATAAGGACAACTCTGGCAAAAAGAATTCTTCCGATAACCACCATGATGGCGGCGGTAACAACCGCCGCTCCCGTTCCCGTGGTAGCCGCGGCCGTGGCCGTGGTGGTAACGGCAACGGCAATAACCATGGTGGAAATAATAACCATGGCGGCAACAACAAAAATGGCAACGGTAAGGGCCGCGGCCGCAATAACCGTGGTCGCCGCAACGTGCCCAAGTCGATGCAGGGTGCGGATCTAACCAAGCGTTTGCCAGAGCCACCAAAGCAGCCGAAGGATGCACTTCGCATTTATGCTTTGGGCGGAATCTCGGAGATCGGCCGCAATATGACCGTCTTCGAGTATGGTGATGACCTCCTCATCATTGACTGCGGTGTGCTCTTCCCGTCTTCCGGTGAGCCGGGCGTGGATCTTATCCTGCCTGACTTTGGCCCCATTGAGAAGAAGATCCACAAGGTCAAGGCCCTCGTCGTTACTCACGCGCACGAGGATCACATCGGAGCTATTCCGTGGCTGCTGAAGCTGCGCCCGGATATCCCTATTGTTGCTTCTCGCTTCACCATCGCGCTCATTGCCGCGAAGTGTAAGGAACATCGTCAGAAGCCGAAGTTCGTCGAGGTTAATGAAAAATCCGACGTGACTTATGGACCATTCCGGGTTCGCTTCTGGGCAGTTAACCACTCCGTACCGGACGCCTTGGGCATCATGTTGGGAACCCCAGCGGGCAATATCATCCATACCGGTGATATCAAGCTGGATCAGACCCCACTGGATAATCGTCCAACCGATCTGCCAGCCCTGTCTCGTTACGGTGATGAGGGCGTCGACCTCATGCTGTGTGATTCCACCAATGCCACCGTGCCTGGTGTATCTGCATCTGAGGGTGATATCCCCGCCAACTTTAAGCGTCTCGTTGCCGGCGCGAAGCAGCGCGTTATCTTGGCTTCCTTCGCATCCAACGTCTACCGCGTGCAGGCTGCTATCGACGCTGCCGTGGCAAATGGCCGCAAGGTGGCTTTCAACGGCCGTTCGATGATGCGCAACATGGAAATCGCGGAAAAGATGGGCTTTTTGAAGGTCCCTCGCGGCACCATTATCCCCATTGATGAGGCTGCCAAGATGGCTCCGCACAAGACCATGCTCATCACCACCGGTACGCAGGGTGAGCCAATGGCCGCTCTATCGCGCATGGCTCGTCGCGAGCACCGCCAAATTACCGTACGTGATGGCGATACCATCATCTTCTCCTCCTCGCTTATCCCGGGCAATGAGGAAGCGGTCTACGGCGTGATTAATATGCTGTCTCAGATTGGTGCCAACGTCATTACTAACCAAGACGTCAAGGTGCACGCCTCGGGCCACGGTTATGCCGGTGAGCTGCTATTCCTGTACAACGCAGCGCGCCCGCGCAACGCTATGCCGGTGCACGGCGAGTGGCGCCACCTACGTGCCAATAAGGAACTGGCCATTTCCACCGGTGTGGACCGCGATCGTACGGTGCTGGCGCAAAACGGCGTCGTCGTGGATTTGCGCAAGGGCCGCGCCGAGGTCGTAGGCCAGATGCAGGTGGGCAACCTCTACGTCGATGGTGTGTCCATGGGCGATGTGGATGCCGATACCTTGGCCGACCGCACCAACCTGGGAACTGGTGGCGTGGTATCTATCACGTGCGTGATTGATAACCGCACCTCGCGCCTATTGGAGCACCCAACGGTATCTACCACAGGCTTTTCCGATGATGACCGCGGCATCGTGCCGGAGGTCGCAGAAATGGTAGAAAACACCATGAATGATCTCGCCGCCGAGGGCGAGAACGATACCTACCGCATGGTGCAGAAACTGCGCCGCAAGGTATCTAAACTTATGGATTCGAAGTACAAGCGCGAGCCGGTCATTCTGCCGACCATCGTGCCGACCAACTCCGGCCCATTGGTTACCGATGATGAAGACGTAGATGCTTCTCGTGAGTCCCTGTAAATAGCAGGGTTCTTCGTATAAAGGCAGACGCAGCCCCAGCATGCCAGCTAGCTCGGTATGCTGGGGCCTATGTCGTTTTGTTCTGCTGAGCGCGCCAAAATGGTCGCGCTATTTCATAAGCTTGGTCCTGATGCCCCTACTTTGTGCGAGGGTTGGACTACCCGTGACCTAGCCGTACATCTGTGGGTGCGGGAAAATCGCCCCGATGCAGCCGCTGGAATTTTTGTCAAGGCATTGTCCGGCCACCTAGAAAAGGAATCGCGCAAGGTTTCCGAACGCGACTTTGATGAGCTCGTTGATGACTGGGGGAGGGGACCGGCTACCTATAACCCCGTTCGTTTCGTGGATGCACAGCAAAACTTTGTAGAGCATTTTGTTCACCACGAGGACATTCGCCGGGCTAATGGCATGGGTCCGCGAGATTTCTCGGCAAGAATCAAACAGCAGATGCATAGCTACCTGAAGCTCTTAGCTAAGGTGGCCCTGCGAAACTCGACTCGCCCGGTCATTATGCAGCCCGAAGGATTACCGCGCATTGTCGCCGCAGATAAGCACGGCGTAGCAGATAAGGGAGATGCCGTAGTCCGAGTATCGGGGGAGGTAGGCGAACTGATTCTGTGGTCCTTCGGACGTGACGCTGCCGAAGTCACGCTCGAGGGAGATGCCAAACCCGCCGTACGGTCAACTCTCTAGCCTTGAATTAGTACTATTATCGCAATCGTCGTGCGCCGTTGGGGGTGTGACTTTAGATTATGACCCTAGGCCTCGGGGGAAACGCGTGTGGCTAATGTGATTTATGGGGTGTCAAGGTTAAGGTAGAGGCATGTCTGTCAAAAATGCCTCTTCGCGCGGGACGCGCCGAAAGACGAATCGTTCACGGCCATCTGGCCGCAGCCGGTCCGGTGCTGGCATGCCGGAAACCTTGGCTATGACGTCCTCGCATCGGCGTGCTGCAGCGACCTCACAGGAGCGCACTGGTAGTGCGTTCCGGGCCGTCGGCAAGGGCTTGGGCGCAGTGTTTGGTGCCACGGCGCGCGGCATGGGAAACATGGCGCGAGGTGTAAGCCATGGAATGGCCGGGCTGAAGCCGAGCGAAGACGTATATGACACCGAGGAGTACGAGACGACAAGGGAGTCGGAAGAAATTTCTGCACGCGGGGAGAATAAAAAGAAAAGCAAGGTTACTCGTGCCAATGATGAAGCAGCGGAAGAACACCCTTCGACCATGGAATTGGGTGAGTCGGAGTCGCGCGGCATTCAGGTGAAAAATCCCGATGCGGTGGCACTCGTGCTCATCGGTATTGCCATCGTGCTCGCGGCTACGGTCTGGTTCGGCGTCGCTGGCCAAGTAGGTGCCTGGGTGGGCAATATCGTGCGCTATGTCATTGGTGCGGGCGCATGGGTGCTGCCAGTGGCCTTAGTGGCTTTGGCCATTGCCTTGATGATGGATATCTCCGGCCCGGCGGGGCATTTTAAGCCGCGCATTGTGGGCGGAATTAGCGTCATTGTATTGGCCATGCTCAGCTTGATCCATATCTTTGCTGGCACCCCTGAACTTGGCTTTACCCCGGAAAGTGCCGGTGGCGCGGGCGGAGTAATCGGCTATGCCATTGGTGGCCTGTTGGAGACTGCCTTTACCTCCTTCGTTGCAGTGCCGTTGCTTTTCCTCGTCATTATCTACGGCGCCCTTTTGGTCACCGGAATCACCATCCGCGAGGCTTATGAGTTGGTGGCTGATGCCATCGCTGCAGCTTTCTCTCGCTTTGGCGGTGCGGATGAAGATTATTACGAAGACGAAGGCGATGACCTCTATGGACACGTCACCGGCGATATCGATGATATTGCGGAAGGGCGTGAGCGCAGCACCCGCCCGGCCCGACCTGCAGCCAAGCGCCGAACCTCTGAACGCGGTGGAAGCCTGCGCGCTTTCCGAGGCCGCACTGAAGGCCCCTCTCCGCGTGGTTCCTCTTATCCCACAGAGTCCCCCGCTGCGGCGGAGGAGGACGAAGCAACCCGTACCTTTAGCGCGCCAACGCGTGGCGGCTTTCAGTCCGTGTCCACTCCGGCGGAGAAGCCAGTTTCGCGCGATATTGAGGATACCGATGAGATTCCAGTCGTAGAAGGTCCTGCTGCGTCTTCGCCGGCCCAGCCAGACTCCGTAGACTCGGAGCCGACCCGCGTTCTGGGCACCGCTGGCCAGCGCTCCGCATTTGACTCTGCTCGCTCTGCTTCAGCAGCGGGTACCGCCGCCGGTTCCGCTGTGGGATCGGCTGCGGGGGCAGCCGCTGGCGCTGCGGGAGCTGCAGGGGCGGCACGTGGCGCAGCTAAGGCTGCAGGTGCCGGTGCTGCCGGAGCCGCTGGAGCCGCGGTAGCAGGTGCTGCCGCAGGTGCCGCTGGGTCCGCTGCACAAGGAGGCGCGGATGCAGTATCGTCCGCGCACGAGAAGGCTCGCCAGCTCTTCCGTGAACGTTCTGGACGCGATGCAACGACCGGCGCGCAGGTGGATAGCTCTCAACCGACGGCCGAACCAGGAGCGGGAACGGGTAGTGCCGGTGCGCCCGCGCCAGCTGAGGCGCCCGCCGCCGCGCCCGCCGCACAGTTTGGCAACGAGAATTACGCGGTTCCTTCTACGGATTTGTTGACTCCGGGAACCCCAGCCAAGGAGCGCACCGAGATTAATGACCGCATTATCGAGGCCATTACTGATGTCTTTGAAGAGTTCAAGGTGGATGCGCAAGTCACCGGTTTCAGCCGTGGTCCAACAGTGACCCGTTATGAAATCGAGCTAGGGCCAGGCGTCAAGGTATCCAAGATTACGAATTTGCAGTCCAATCTCGCCTACGCCGTAGCCACGGACAACCTGCGCTTGCTGACGCCTATCCCCGGCAAGTCAGCTGTTGGCATTGAAGTTCCCAACCCAGACCGCGAGATGGTACACCTGCGTGAGGTGCTTGATGCGCCCAGCATGACTAGCTCTCCTGACCCGATGCTTATTGGATTGGGCAAGGATATCGAAGGCGAATACACCTCGTTCTCGGTACAAAAGATGCCGCACTTGCTGGTCGCCGGTGCTACCGGTTCCGGTAAGTCCGCTTTCGTCAACTCCATGTTGGTCTCGCTGCTAACCCGAGCCACCCCTGAGCAGGTTCGCCTCATCCTGGTGGACCCGAAGATGGTGGAACTTACCCCGTACGAGGGCATTCCGCACCTGATCACGCCCATCATTACCCAGCCGAAGAAGGCCGCAGCAGCCCTGCAATGGCTGGTGGAGGAGATGGAGCAGCGCTACATGGATATGAAGGCTGCTCGCGTGCGCAAGATTGAGGACTATAACCGCAAGGTGGTCTCCGGCGAATACCAGGCACCAGCAGGGTCCGAACGCGAGGTTCGCCCGTACCCGTACATCGTCTGCGTCGTCGATGAGCTGGCAGACCTGATGATGACCGCACCGAAGGAGATTGAAGACTCCATTGTCCGCATCACTCAGAAGGCGCGCGCCGCCGGAATTCACCTGGTCCTGGCAACCCAGCGCCCGTCCGTTGACGTGGTGACCGGTCTGATTAAGACCAACGTGCCTTCACGCTTGGCCTTCGCGACGTCCTCACTGACGGACTCTCGCGTTATCTTGGACCAGGGTGGCGCGGAAAAGCTCATTGGTATGGGCGATGGCCTCTTCATTCCGCAGGGCAAGCGTCCTGTGCGTATGCAGGGCGCATTCGTCTCAGATGATGAGGTTATGGCGGTTGTCGATGCCGCCAAGTCGCAGGCCGCGCCGAACTACACCGAGGGCGTGACTGAAGAGAAGCAATCCGAGGCCAAGCAGGAAATCGATGAGGAAATTGGCAAGGACATGGACGACCTCCTCGAAGCCGTCGAGCTGGTGGTCACCGCCCAGTTGGGCTCGACCTCGATGCTGCAGCGCAAGCTGCGCATCGGTTTTGCCAAGGCCGGTCGTCTGATGGACCTGATGGAATCTCGTGGCGTCGTCGGACCGTCCGAGGGCTCCAAGGCCCGCGAGGTCCTAGTGAAGCCGGAAGAGCTCGATACCATCATTTGGATGATCAAGGGCGCCGACCCTGCCGAGGCGCCAAAGGAAATTCAGGAGGAGATGCAACAGCAAGAGGAGGACGAAGCTGCCGCTACTTCCGACGCCTCCTCCGCAGGCTCCGATTCCTCCCCGCAGGGCGATGCTGGCGACACTCGTACCGTCCAGGCAACGTATAACCCTTCGACAGGTGCCTTCTAAGATCGTGTAAAGTTGGACGGGTCTTGGAGGGGAGTACCCCATCCTTCGGCACCGATCGTCAGCACGGAAGCGTTATGCTCCCGGTCGTGCCGGCCCGGCTGCAGCTATCTAGCCGGGCGGGGGAGACCTCCGGTCACTTTGTTGTATCTTCGACCGGAGGGATGTACCAATGCATGTGCCATTGTGGATCTGGGCGATTTCCATCGTCGTCATTCTTGGATTCTTTGTTTTTGATTTCTACTCCCACGTGCGCACCCCGCACGAGCCGACGCTGAAGGAATCCGGGTTCTGGACCCTATTCTATGTCGGTATTGCTTTACTTTTTGGTGCCGGCGTATGGGCCATATGGGACCACGAGCACGGCATCCAATACCTCACGGGTTACGTGACAGAGAAGGCGCTATCCGTAGATAACCTCTTTGTTTTCGCGCTTATCATGGGCGCCTTCAAGATCCCGCGCAAGTACCAGCAAAAGGTATTGCTCATCGGCATCGTTATTGCCTTGGCATGCCGCCTGGTGTTTATCCTTTTGGGTGCTGCGGTCATCGCGGCATGGTCCGATATCTTCTACCTGTTCGCGATATTTCTTATCTACACAGCAATCAAGCTCATCGTCGACGAGATTCGGGACGCCCCCGAAACCGATCCCAATGACATGGGCATCATCAAGCTGATCCGCAAGGTAGTCCACGTCACCCCGCGCTACCACGGCGATAAGCTTACGCACCGCGTGGAAGATTCTTCGGGCAAGCGTAAATTCGCGTTCACCCCGCTTTTTATTGCGTTGGTGTCCATCGGCCTTATCGACGTGATGTTTGCCTTCGACTCCATTCCGGCCATTTACGGTATTACCTCGGAAGCGTTCTTGGTCTTTACCACGAATGCTTTCTCCCTCATGGGCTTGCGCCAGATGTACTTCCTGCTGGATGGCCTACTGGACCGCTTGGTGTACCTGCCCTATGGTTTGGGCATCATTTTGGGCTTCATCGGTGTAAAGCTCATGTTCCATGCGCTGCATGAGAATAACTTGCCGTTTGTCAACGGCGGCGAGAACGTGGAGTCGATCCCAGAATTTTCCACCATCACCTCACTTATCGTGATCGTGGGCGTCCTGGTTATTACGGTTATCGCCTCGATTATTAAAAACAAACGCGATGAGAACCAAGGCGGAGTACCGGTATCGCACAATCACTTCGACTGGGACGAGGAGGGCAATAAGATCGTCCGGAACAAGAAGGGCGAATTCGTGGGCAAGGCCGAAGACCTGCCCAAGGAAGAGCTACCACACTAGAAGCGGGCGTTTACGGGATTCCATTCGCGGAAGCTGCGGCCGGTGATGCAGCCGGCTTGGTAGAAGGGGTCTTTGTCCATGAGGGCGATGGCGTCGGCGACCACGGCGTCGTCGGCAAGCCCCGCAATGATGAGCGCGCCGCCCTTGGAATCCGTCAAGGGGCCGGTGGCAATGATGGTGCCCTCCTCAAAAGTTGCGCGGTAAACTCGCGGTGCGCGGGGCGAGCCTTAGCAATCTCAGGATTATTGGGGTTGTAGTCGTAGCTAACAGCAAAATACTTCATGCTTCGCATTTTAAAATGCAGGGGCATCCAAGCGCAGGTGCTTGGTGCTAACAGGTAGTATGTATAACGTGAATCAACCCGGAACACAGTCAGCGCAATCCTCGGATGTGAATCCGCAGGTGTCCAATTGGAACCTGCCAAATATTCTCACCAGCCTGCGCATTCTTTTCATTCCGGTTTTCGCATGGCTGGTCATTGCCGGCCATGAATGGTGGGCTTTTGGCCTATTCACGGCCTTAATGCTCACAGATAAGCTCGACGGGGACATCGCACGTGCCCGTGGCCTTATCACCAATTTTGGCAAGATTGCTGATCCCATCGCGGACAAAGCGCTTATGACTACCGCACTGGTATGCCTCAACATCATCGGGGTGCTGCCAGTGTGGATTACCGTGGTCATTCTCATCCGTGAGTTCGGTATCACCATCTGGCGTATGGTGTTGTTGCGCCGCGGCAAGGTGGTACCTGCTTCGAAGGGCGGCAAACTGAAGACTGTATTGCAATCCTTGGCAGTCGGGCTGTATCTGTGGCCGTTGCCGGAGTGGATGAACGTTCCTACCTTCCTAGTGATGCTGTTGGCTGCAGTGGTGACCTTAGTTACCGGCGTCCAGTACCTCATTGACGGCAAGAAGCAGAATAGCTAGGTAGTTCATGAGCACCATGGCAACCCGCCTCGTGTCCGAGCTCACCGAGCGCGGCGAGACTTTGTCCTTTTGTGAGTCACTTACTGCTGGGTTGGCCAGCGCCACGGTCGCTTCTGTCCCTGGAGCTTCGGCTGTATTGCGCGGAGGGCTTATAACATATGCCACCGAGGTGAAATCCCACTTTTTGCACCAACCGGTAGCCGATATCGAAGCTGCCGGAGTGGTTTCTGGGGAGACCGCCCTTGCAATGGCCCGCGCAGCGGTGGCAGAAACCGCTGCGGACTGGGGAATAGGCCTTACCGGAGTGGCAGGACCAGACCTACAAGAAGGCAAGCCGGCGGGCACCGTATATATCGGCATCTATTCTCCTGGTAGAGTCGCTTTCTCCCAGCTGCTATCCGGTTTGGGCAAGGAGCGCAACGAAATTAGAGAGGCCACGGTCGCAGCCGCCTTTCGTCTACTGTGCGCAACTGTGGAAGAAAATCCGGCACTGCGGGAACAATAGCGAGACAAGGAGCGTTGACCATAGTGATGAACACTTCTACTGCAGTCCTCGAACACTCGGTAAACGGCGCTACTGCACCAGCGGCGCCCGCCACTGCTCGTACTCCTGAGCCGCTTTTGCGTGAGGCTCTTGGGTTGACGCTGCGCGCCTTCCGCGCGGACAAGGGAGTGACCCTGCGCGAATTGGCCGGGGTGGCCCGCGTGTCGCCGGGTTACCTTTCAGAGCTCGAACGCGGTCGCAAGGAGGTCTCCTCTGAGCTCCTTGCGTCTGTGTGCCACGCGCTAGATTGCTCGGTCTCTGACGTATTGATTGAAGCAGCCGGTTACATGGCCCTGCCCTCTATGGATGAGGAGCTAGCCCATACGGCACCTGCCGCATCAGAGCTCTAGCACACAGCGGTCTATGTCAACAGCCGGCCTATTCTCTCGCGAGGAGGGTCGGCTGTGGTGGTTAAGGGGGCGTCGGCAAGCGCCCGCGACCGCGGGGAGTGCAAGCGGTGGAAACAGCGCTTCGCTAGTATAAACAGCAGAACATTACGCACATTTTTAACCTAGAAAGGTTGAAGCACACCATGGCGAACCCATTTGTTAAGGGCTGGAAGTACCTGATGGCACTCTTCGATAATAAGATCGAGGAAAACGCCGATCCGAAGGTGCAGATCGAGCAGGCTATTGAGGATGCTCAGCGCCAGCACCAGGAGCTGTCTCAGCAGGCGGCCGCCGTGATTGGTAACCAGCGTCAGCTGGAAATGCAGCTTAACCGCCGCTTGGCAGAGGTAGAAAAGCTGCAGGGCAATGCTCGCCAGGCTCTGGAATTGGCTGATCAGGCCCGTGCTAAGGGCGATGAAAATAAGGCCGTGGAGTACGAGAACGCGGCAGAGGCCTTCGCCGCCCAGCTGGTTACGGCTGAGGAGTCCGTGGAGGATACCAAGAAGCTGCACGACCAGGCACTACAGCAGGCAGAAAAGGCCAAGAATGCGGTTCAGCGTAATAACGCCGCGCTGCGCGAAAAGGTCAATGAGCGCTCCAAGCTGCTTTCCCAGCTGGAGCAGGCAAAAATGCAGGAAAAGGTCTCTGAGTCTTTGAACTCCATGAACGAGCTAACTGCCAATGGCAATACGCCGTCTCTGGATGCTGTGCGCGATAAGATTGAGCGCCGTTACTCCAAGGCGCTAGGCCAGGCCGAGCTTGCTGAGAACTCCGTGGAAAACCGCATGGCCGAGGTTCAGCAGGCGGGCATACAGATGGCCGGTCATTCCCGCTTGGAGCAGATTCGCAGTGAAATGAACTCCTCTAAGTCCGTGGAAGCCAATAAGGCTCAGGCCATTGAGGGCAATAAAGCTTCTGGCTCTGCTGCCGACAGCGCTGCCCAGCCAGGCAGTGCCAACAACGATGCTGTACAGGCCCGTCTGCGTGAGTTGCGTGGGGAGTAAAACCCTCGACTGTCTTTTAAAAAGTTATCGCCTCCCTTGGCCATCATTTGGTGGTGCAAGGGAGGCGATAACTTACGCTGCTAGTCACCGACGCCGCGGGCCTGCAACGCTTCCCCCATCGCGCGCGCTCGCCGGATGGAGCGAATAATAACGGGGGTGCCAAACGCCAGCGGGGACATCCCGGCACCGCGCGCTTTGCGGGCATCTAGGACTTCATAGACGGTTTCAAACATCAGCGGGATGAGCCGAATAGTCAGTGACATAGCCAAGCTGATGTTTTCTACCGGTATTCCTAGTCGCTTTAGGGGCTGCAGCGACTCTTCCAGCGACTCCATGATTTCATCTACCGTGGAGGTCAGCGTGAGCAAGAAGGCAGCCATCATAGCGGCGAAGACATTGAGGAACATCACCGCCGCATAGTCGAAGTCCTTTGCCCACCATTGAAAGCCTGCCAACGGGACTAGGAAAAAGAGAGGCGGCCAGATTTGACTCCACGCAATGCCCAGTGGGATCCGAGCGCAAGCATAAAGGATGACAACGAAGATGACCCCGCCTGCTGCCCACGGAATGGACTTGAAAAAGATGCTGGTAACAAGGATAAAGACTAAGAGGAATGCGATCTTCCAACTGGGTTTGATGCGATGAACAAAACTGGTGCCATCAACATAGACGGAAAGTGGGAGATTCGTGCGTCGTTGCATGACAATTCTCCCTACAGCGGCCGCTGGGCCATGAGGTCTTGGTAAAAATCTATGACCTCCGCCGGTCGGCCATCCGCGGCGATGCGGTGGTCATCGATGCAAATGACCCGATTAAAATCGCGCAGAAATTCCAGATCGTGCGTCACCACAATTAGTTGCTGTTCCAATCGCGCGAATTCTCTTTTGATTCGATCGCGGTTACGCAGATCCAGCAGGGTAGTGGGCTCATCAGCGATGATGAGAATCGGGTCGATGACCATGACCGCTGCCAGCGCGAGGAGCTGCTTTTGTCCGCCGGAGAGCGTATGCGGTGAGCGCTCAGCAAATTCGGCGAGTCCGAAGCGCTCGAGGGCAGCATCCACGCGGGCGAGGCGCTCGTGTTTGGGCAGCTTAAAACGGCGGAGCGAAAAGGCGACGTCATCGCGCACATTGGGCATGACAATCTGGTTTTCGGCATCCGAAAAGACAAAGCCCACCTTTTCGCGCACCTTTTTGCCCTGCTTGGCGACGTCCATCTGGTCCACCGTCACCGTACCGGCACTAGGCTCGCCCAACCCATTAATGAGCCTGGTCAAGGTGGATTTTCCGCCACCATTCTGGCCGATGATGCCAATGCGTTGTTCGGTGAGGGTGAGGTTAATGTCCTCGAGCACCACGGTGTCATCAAAAGCCACCGAAACCGAGGAAAATTCGATCGTGGGCACTAGGCGGCCTTTCGTCCCATCAGATCGGGGAAGGCCGAGTGAACACCGAGAGCGATGATGACGGCAACGACAAGCTTTCCGGCATCGACAGGGATGAAGGGCAATTGGGCTGCGAAGGCTGGCCCAATTTCCAAGCCAGAGCGGATCATGAGACCAAAGGCGCCGCAGATGTATTGGACGGCAAGGCCGACAATGGCAGCAATGGCAAGTATGACCGCCATGCCACCCTTGTTCTTAGGGGAGCGGTAGGCAATTGCACCTGCAACCGCTGGCGAGAGAACATAGCCGATGATGTAGCCCGCGGTTGGGCCTGCCAAGGCACGCAGCGTGGTACCGCCACCTGCTAAAACTGGGAGGGCAAGGCCCAGGAACAAAAAGAGGAGTCCCACGTAACCGCCGCGCTTGCTACCCAAAATAAGGCCGGCGAGGATCAGCGCTGCGTTTTGCAACACGATGGGCACGCCGGCCGAACCGATGGGAATGGACACGAAGGCAAGGACGATGACGAGAGCGGTAAACACGGCAACATAGGCAATGGTCGTTGCCAGAGAGTTCTTTTTCATGTTCAAGAGGTTAGCACTGCATGAAAACTGCAGACAATTGAGGGTTTTGAACGGTGTTCATCTGAGGCTGATAATTGTGAGGTGGGGCCATTGCGGCGGGCTCCCAATCGACACTTTCTGGACCGCTGGCGCCCGTGCTTTAGTGCTGAGTAGGATGGCGCGCATGCGATTGACTGAGTATCACCAGCTCATTGTGGACGAATTTGGCGAGTCTAAGGGAAAGTGGATTAGTCACTCCCATGCCTTGCCCGACCTCGGGGCAACGCCCGATGAGCTTATCGAACGCGGCGTCGATCCGCGTCGCGTCTGGCTGAGCCTGTGCGATGACTTTGATGTACCGAAGGAGCGCAGGTTGGGGGTCGATTACCCTACTTTATAGCGCCGTCGAATTTGGCGGACTGGCGTGTTCACTTTCAAAATTCGAACAGATGTATGTAATATGGCGGAGGTGTCGATGCAGTCGTCTACAGTGGGATGGCGTTGACGGAGGGAACCGTTTGAGTTCCACGGCAGTCTAATAATGCGTTAGTACATCGTCGTTAAAGATAAGGATGAAAGTTAATGGCAACCAAAAAGAAGTCTTCTTCTGCCGCCTCTAAGGGAGATGACCGCCAAAAGGCCCTCGATGCCGCAATGGCCATGATTGAGAAGGATTACGGCAAAGGCGCTGTGATGCGCCTGGGTGATGACAACCGCCCACCGATTAAGGCCATTTCTTCCGGTAATACCGCAATCGATGTTGCTCTGGGTATTGGTGGTTTCCCGCGCGGGCGCATCGTAGAAATTTATGGCCCGGAGTCTTCTGGTAAGACCACTGTTGCGCTGCACGCCATTGCATCTGCACAAAAGGACGGCGGCATTGCCGCGTTTATTGACGCCGAGCACGCGCTCGACCCGCAGTATGCTCGCCTGCTTGGCGTGGATACCGATAACCTTTTGGTTTCCCAGCCAGATACCGGCGAACAGGCCTTGGAGATCGCCGATATGCTGGTACGCTCTGGCGCAATTGACATCATTGTCGTTGACTCCGTTGCTGCACTTACCCCGAAGGCGGAAATTGAAGGTGAAATGGGCGATAGCCACGTCGGCCTCCAGGCCCGCCTGATGTCGCAGGCGCTGCGCAAGATGACCGGTGCCCTGTACAACTCCGGTACCACCGCTATCTTCATTAACCAGCTGCGCGAAAAGATTGGCGTGATGTTCGGCTCGCCAGAGACCACCACCGGTGGTAAGGCGCTCAAGTTCTACTCTTCCGTGCGCTGCGATATCCGCCGCATCCAGACCTTAAAAGATGGCCAGGATGCCATCGGTAACCGCACCAAGCTCAAGGTAGTAAAAAACAAGGTCTCGCCACCATTTAAGATTGCCGAGTTCGACATCATGTATGGCGAAGGCATCTCTCGCGAGTCGTCCATCATCGACCTTGGCGTCGAAAACGGCTTCATCCGCAAGTCCGGGTCCTGGTTTACCTACGAAGGCGACCAGCTGGGCCAGGGTAAGGAGAAGGCGCGTAATTTCCTGAAGGATAATCCGGACCTTGCCAATGAAATCGAGCAGAAGATTTTCCAGAAGCTTGGCATCGGCGAGGCTGCGGCCGAGGGTGAAGAGGCTGCCGCGATGGATGTTCCTGGCGCCGATGACCCATTGACCGATGAGTCCGTTGATCTCGTTCCAAACGTCGATTTTGACGACGACTAGAATCGTCTAACCCGCACCCGCACACCGCGTACCATTTGAATCTGCATCATGAATCAGCCCGCCCCCGAAAAGCTCGCCCAACTCCGTCAGGCCCTCGAGGCCTATGAGAATGGAGCAGCTGGGGGCGGGCTTTTTGATCGAGAGGCAGAGGAAGCCAAGGCCAAGGTCCGCTCTCGGGCGCTGGGCCTTTTGGATCAGCGTTCTAGGTCCCGGAAAGAGCTCTATGATCGTCTGGTAAAGGCCGAGTTTGAGCCAGATGTCGTTGAGGACGTGCTAGATGATTTAGCCCACGCGGGGCTGGTGAATGACGCAGCCTTTGCACACGAGTGGGTGCGCCAACGGCATAAGCGGCGCGGCAAGTCCAGCTCGGTTCTCAACAGGGAATTGCGGGAAAAGGGCGTGAGCGAGGCCGACCGTGCTGAGGCCCTCGAGCAAATTGACCCTGCCGATGAACAAGCCATGGCGCAGGCCCTTGCGGAAAAGAAGGCTCGCTCCATTAAGACTGTCCCGCCGGATCGCAAGGAGCGCGACAAGGCCCTACGCCGCATCGTGGGTGTGCTGGCACGCCGCGGCTTCAATGAAGGAATGTCATTGCAGATCGCAATCGCAGCGCTTGACGCGCGGTGCGCGGAACTGCGCGCAGAGGACTGATACGGCCAAGGAAGGGTAGCGCCGGAATGGCCAAGTCCGGCAGTTATGAGATGCCTAACTACATGGCTAAACTATGCCGACGTGGAGCAGACAATCGCAGATACCCGTACTTATGAAGTCCGAACCTTCGGATGCCAGATGAATGTGCATGATTCCGAGCGCATCTCTGGCCTTTTGGAGGAGGCAGGCTACTCGGCCGCCGGCGAAGGTGTAGAGCCAGACCTTATCGTCTTTAATACCTGCGCCGTGCGTGAGAATGCCGATAAGCGGCTCTATGGCACCTTGGGCGCTTTGAAGAAAACCAAGGAAAACCACCCAGGCATGCAGATTGCCGTGGGCGGTTGCCTGGCGCAGAAGGACAAGGACACTGTCCTTGATAATGCACCGTGGGTCGATGCCGTCTTTGGCACCCACAACATGGCGGCTCTTCCGACCCTGCTAGAGCGCGCTCGCCACAACGATGAAGCCCAAGTGGAGATTGTCGATTCCCTCGAGGCGTTTCCGTCCGTCTTGCCGGCCAAGCGTGAGTCTGCCTATGCCGGCTGGGTTTCTGTTTCAGTAGGCTGCAATAACACCTGTACCTTCTGCATCGTTCCTTCCCTGCGCGGTAAAGAAGAGGACCGTCGGCCGGGCGACATTTTGGCCGAAGTCCAAGCGCTGGTGGATCAGGGCGTATCTGAGGTCACCTTGCTGGGACAAAACGTTAATGCCTATGGCGTTAATTTCGCCGATCCGGAGATGCCGCGCGACCGCTTCGCTTTCTCTAAGCTGCTGCGCGAGGTAGGCAAGATCGAAGGCCTTGAGCGCCTGCGGTTTACCTCCCCGCACCCGGCGGAGTTTACTTCTGACGTTATCGACGCCATGGCGGAGACCCCGTCCGTGTGCCCGCAGTTGCACATGCCGCTGCAGTCCGGCTCCGACAAGGTTCTCAAGGACATGCGCCGTTCCTACCGCACGAAGAAATTCCTGCGGATTTTGGATGAGGTACGGGAGAAGATTCCGCACGCCGCGATTACCACGGATATCATCGTGGGCTTCCCAGGCGAGACCGAGGAAGACTTCCAAGACACGATGGAATTGGTGCGCCGCGCCCGCTTTGCCTCTGCCTTTACCTTCCAGTATTCGCCGCGCCCAGGCACCCCGGCCGCGGAAATGGAGGACCAGATTCCCAAGGACGTCGTCCAAGATCGCTTCGAGCGCCTCGTTGCTTTGCAAGATAGCATCCAGGCCGAGGAGAACAAGAAGCTCATCGGCACAGACGTTGAACTTTTGGTCCAGGCAGAGGGCGGCCGCAAGAACGATGAGACCCACCGCATGACTGGTCGCGCTCGTGATGGGCGCTTGGTGCACTTCACCCCGGTTGATTCTGACGGCGCGGACATCTCCACCGCGATTCGCCCGGGCGATGTGGTCCATACTCAGGTCACCGGTGCGGGTTCTTTCTTCTTGCTTGCCGACGCCGCCGTTACCTCCCACACCCGCACCAAGGCCGGCGACATGTCGGCCGCCGGTGAGACCCCGACGACGGCGCCCATCGGCGTGGGTCTGGGATTGCCGTCTATTGGAAAGCCAGCGGCCGCTGAATCCGGCGATTCTTGCGGTTGCTAAGAGGGGAGTAGGCTAGGGACCCATGACTGAGGAAAAGCCCACCACCGCCGCCCAGAAAGCAGCTACCGCGGAGCGCCGCGCAGCACAAACAATGGACCTCGGCGGCCACAAAGTCACACTGTGCATCGCGGTGGTGGCTTATATCCTCTACCTGGTTTTGCCCTACGCCGGCCCCTCACACGGTTGGGAAGCGTTGACCTTCGGTACCACGTCCAGCGGAGTCAGAATATCCCTCATGGAAACCGTCTCCGCGTGGCTCGCTCTCCTTGGATTGGGCGTTCTCACCCCGGTGACACTGTTTACCCGCCGAGCTACGCCTGGACTTGTCGCTTGGATGCTGGTGACTGTGTCCTTCTTTGCCAACCTGTGGGGTTTCTGGTTCCGCGGGTCTACCGCTGACGGGGCATCGCTGGGAATGTGGGTAGGAATGCTGGCTACCTTCCTAGCATTTTTGGCCTATTGCTTAGTGGCGTTGCGCCGCAGCCCAGAGCAAAAGGCTGCCGAGGCTCAAGTGCGTGCCACCGCCGGACAGCTCGATGAGGTGGGCGAATTCCAACCTGCTATTAACGCGGCGCCGCGGCAGGTGCCAATTGTGGATAATCGCCGCAAGCAAGCTGCTGAGCGTCACCGCGCCCAACGCGGCGAGTAAAAAGCGCGCCGCCGCGCCTTTATCTGTGACGCCTGCGGCTCTAGTCTCGCAATCGCAACTCCCATGCACAAGAGCGGGAAAGCTCTCGGGCACCCAATCTACGGTAGATGGCATTCATCGCTTCGTCTTTGTCCGCCACGGAGCCGTAGCAACGACGTACTTGTGGCCAATGGCGTGCAACGGCGTGAAGCGCTGTGAGCTTGGCTAATTGCGCGAGTCCGCGGCGCCGGTGCGGACGATCGGTGACGGTCAAAGTCCACTCGGCTACCTCAGGATTCGCATCCTCGTGCCTGGCTACTTCTGCCAGCGCGAGGATTTTCCCCTCTTCGCTGGTGAGTGCGATAAGTAACGTATGTCCGCGGCGAGAACGCAGCCGGCTGTGGGCTTCGCGCAACCGCGTGCGAGTCCAGACGATGGGCTCCACCGTCAAATCCCCGGTCTCCGCGTCTTGGGAGGCTAGGGTAAGCAGCCGCATGACCTCGTCGAGGTGGCTTTCTGGGATGTCGTAATCAGCCCACGCTTGCGAGGTGATTCCCGCTGGAAGGAGTGCCGCCACGGGGCTTTCGGGGATGTCCATCACGAGTTGGTGTTCTGCATGCCGGTGCTTAAACCCCAGCTGGCGGTAGACGCTTCCCATGACATCGTAGTCTGGGTCCGTCCCCGGTGGATGCAGAAGACCGACGTGCGCAATGGTGCGGCCGAGCTTCCGGGCAAGCTCCAGCGCCTTTATGCCCATCCACTCGGCTACTTTCTGCCCTTCCTCCTCGAGTTCTTGCCCAGGGAGAGGCAGATCGCACAGCACGCATTCGATCTCGGCGGTTTCGCGCTCTTCTAAAAGCGGCAGGCTAATGTGGATGAACCCGAGGAAATCCAGCTCCGAGCTGGGTTCTATTGCGGGAATCTGTGGCAGTCCCAGCTCAGAAACCTCACCAAGAGTGGAGTCGCCGTCCACTACAGCAAAAAGATGGGTCTGTGATTCGCTAGAACCCTGCAGGCGCTGGACCACGCGGCCCGGCGACGTCGATGCCGCGGCATCACCGCTTGCTTCTTGGGCCGCCAAGTTGGCCCAAAAGACGAAGCTGCGAATGCAGTCCGCAGGTTCGCTGGGCCGGGCGTGGGCGGTAGGCGAGTGCGGCCGCGGTGGCCGAGCAATGTGGACGAGGTGCACTACTTACCGTTGACGGCGTTAGCGGCGGCGTCGGCAAAAGCCTGCCACTGCTCGGCCTGTGCGCGCAGATCAGCGGCCTTTTTCGCATTGCCCTTGGCCTCAGCTGCCTCGGCCTGAGAGTTAAACTCATCGACCTTAGCCTGGAACTGCGCCACGCGTGCTTGCGCCTCAGGGTCGGTGCGGCGCCACTCGGACTTTTCAGCCTCGGTGACGCGCTGCTCCAACGCCTCAATCTTGGACTCGTACTCGCGTACTTGCTTGCGGGGAACGAACCCTACCTCTTCCCACTTTTCCTGCAGCTCGCGCAGCTTGGCTTTCGCACCCTCGATGCTCTTGGACGGGTCGATCTGGCCGTCGTATTCCGCAATCAAGGCGTCCTTGGCCTTGGCATTTTCTGCAAACTCGCGGTCGCGCTCGTCATTGACGGCATTGCGGGCATTGAAGAACTTGTCCTGGGCGGCGCGGAAGCGGGCCCAAAGCTTATCGTCCACGTCGCGCGGGGCGCGGCCGGCGGCCTTCCACTCGGTCATCAAATCGCGGTAGGCGCGAGCGGTGGGGCCCCACTCGGTGGAATCCTGGATGGCCTCGGCACGCTCGACGAGTTCTTCCTTCTTCTTGCGGGCAACCGCACGGGCGCGGTCCAGCTCGGCAAAGTGGGAGCCGCGGCGGCGGTTGAAGGAATCGCGGGCGCGAGAGTAGCGCTTCCACAGGGCATCATCGGTCTTACGGTCGATACCCTTAATCTGCTTCCACTCCTCCAAGATGGCGCGGATGCGGTCGCCAGCGGCCTTCCACTCGGTGGAGTTTTCAGCAATTTCTTCTGCTTCAGCCGCCAGCTTTTCCTTGGCAGCGATTGCTTCTTCGCGGCGACGCTCCTTATCGGCCTGCGCCTGCTCGCCGGCTTCTACCGAGTGTTCAATCACCGCGCTAAGGCGCCGATCCAAGGCAGCGATGTCTCCGATGACCGCAGCAGTAGGTAGGGTTTCGCGCAACTGCGCTGCGGTCTTTTTAATGCCGGCGGCCTCATCAGGATTGGCGCGTAGGCGTGCCTCGAGCAGCTCGATTTCGGTAGATAGATCGTCATAACGCGCGCCGTAGTGCTTAAGGCCTTCCTCGGGGGTACCGGCTTTCCACTCGCCGATCTTGCGTTCGCCCTCTGGAGCAGAAACGAAGATGGAACCATCTGCGTCGATCCGGCCCCACTTGGTCGGGTCAATGTTGCGTGGGGCCTGAACGGGAACAGGCTTTGCAGTGGGGCGAGGGCCCTTCTTGGGCATGGAACCTGGGGTAGGGATGGGAGACATGACAAGCCCTCCTATGCATAGATCGCCGCGCGTCACGGCTGCCGGATAAAATCATTGGATACATTACCGCGAATATCTCGCGCGCGCCCAGATTCTATTTAATTACCTCCACTTGGGTAGATAGTATGGAGAAATAATGTTCAATCTCATGGTAATGCCAGCCTCACCAGCGCTGGCCGTGGAGCTTTCCGCTCATGACGCTGCCTCTCGTGCACTGCTCGCCGCTGCTCGCTCCCTTGCGGTGGAGGCTGCCGCGGCCGGTATCACAGCCGTGGATATCGTTGGCAGCCAAGACCAGCGCTGGTATACCGCCCATACCGGCAGTTTACAGGCCTGGGGAGCAGCCACGGACCTGGGCGGCGGCAATTTTTTGCCCGAGATAATGGCGCGCTACGTACTACACAGCGTGCCGCAGCTTAGCGTCCGCGGTAGTCGGGAGGCTATCGGCCAGCCGGATCCAGCGGCGCTGACCATCGTCGTGGCAGATGGCAGTGCAGGCCTAACCGAGCGCGCCCCTTTGGCGCTTGTTCCAGACGCCCAGGCGGCGCACGAGTGGTGCGAGGAGGTGCTGATGGGGGCGTCGGCAAGCAGGGCAGGTGAGTGGCTTTCCCAGCGCGGCGTCATAGAACCCGCACTGTGGGAGGAATTGGCGGGCTTGCGGCCAAAGAAAGCGCAGCTTTTGGCCACCGATGCCACCTTGGGCGTTGGCCGCTATGTCGCAGGATGGGAGGTCTAATGCACCCGATTGCAGTCTTTGGTCCCACCGCCTCCGGAAAATCTGCCTTAGGTCTGGCGCTTGCGCATGAACTAGACGGAGAGGTGGTCAACGTCGATTCCATGCAGTTATATCGCGGCATGGATATTGGCACCGCCAAGCTCACCCCGGCCGAGCGCGAGGGGATCCCGCACCATCAGCTCGATGTGTGGGAGGTGACCCAGACCGCTTCCGTGGCGCGCTACCAGCGCGATGCTATCGCGGACGTGGAAGGTATCATGGACCGCGGCAAAACGCCTATTCTGGTCGGTGGCTCCATGCTCTATGCCCAAGCGCTTGTCGACGACTGGCAGTTCCCACCCACCGACCCCGCCGTTCGTGCCAAGTACGAGGCACGGCGCGTGGAAATCGGTACCGATGCCCTGCATGAGGAGCTGGCGCAGGTGGATCCGGCCGCAGCCGCCATTATCGAGGATAAGGATCCGCGCCGTACCGTCCGCGCGCTCGAGGTCATTGAACTAACCGGCAAGCCCTTTAAAGCCAGCCAGCCGCCGAAGGATGCCCCGCCGCGGTGGGGAACCCGCCTCTTGGGGCTGCGCACCACCGCGGACTGGTTGAATCCGCGCATTGAGCTGCGCACGCGCCAGATGTTTGAGCGTGGGCTTATCGAGGAAGTGGAGAATCTCCAAGGACAAGGCTTGGTGGCTGATTCCACCGCTGGCCGCGCCATCGGCTATGCCCAGGTATTTCAAGCCCAGCGCGGCGAACTCACGTGGGATGAGGCGGTAGAGCGCACCATTACCGGGACGCGGCGGTATGTGCGCCGTCAGCGCTCCTGGTTCAACCGCGATAAGCGCATTACATGGCTGGATGCTGCAAGCGATACGGCCGCCCAGGCGTTGCGCGCGCTAGGGTAGGGAACATGAAATTTGCCAAGGGTCATGGAACTGAAAATGACTTCGTCATCGTGGAAGACCACGCGGCTGCCACGCCGCTTAGTCCCGAGCGCGTAGCGGCGCTGTGCGATCGCCGCGCCGGTATCGGAGGCGATGGTTTGCTGCGCGTCGTGCGCGCCGATGCTTTGCTCGCAGCAGGTGAAATCGCCGAACTGGCCGAGGGCATTGCGCCCTATGATTGGTTCATGGATTACCGCAACGCCGATGGCTCCGTGGCCGAAATGTGCGGCAACGGCACCCGCGTATTCGCCCACTGGCTGCGCTCGCGAGGCCTAGTGGACGAAGATAAGTTCACCATCGGCACTCGGGCGGGCGCCAAGCTCGTTACTGTCCATTCGTGTGATGCACACGCGGCCGAGGTCACGGTGGAGATGGGCCCGGCCGAAGTAATTGGCGTGTCCACCGCATCCATGGCGGGGGAAAAATATGCCGGTTTGGGCGTAGACATGGGAAATCCCCACCTGGCGGCCGTGTTGCCGGGGCTGGAGGCTAAGGAGCTCGCGGCAAAGACGCTGGAGCAACCCGTTGTCGATGCGGCTTTCTTCCCGGATGGCGTAAACGTCGAGCTGGTGACTCCACTGTGCGACGGCCACGTGCACATGCGTGTCTTCGAGCGCGGAGTAGGAGAGACTCGCTCCTGCGGCACCGGCACTGTGGCGGCAGCGACCGCCGCGCTTGCCGACGCCGCCGTTGACCACACCAGCACCCCCCACGGCACCGTGCACGTACACGTACCGGGCGGGGAAGTTATCGTCGATATTTACGAGGGCGGCTCGCGCTTGACCGGACCTTCCGCGATCGTCGCTACCGGCGAGACCTCGCTGTAGACCGCCTCGTGTCTGGCTAGTGTTTAGGCGCTGCGCCCTTCGCCTTCCTCGAAGGCTTGCTCTTCGAGTTCTTGGCGGCGCAGCGCGCGATTTTCTACTTCGTTCTTTTCATACTTCGGCCCGAGCGCGAAGGCAGCACGGCGGGCAGACAACCACGTTTCTTTCAGTTCGCGGGCGCGCTCATCGGTGACCCTGAGCAAAGATTCCAACTCGTTGGTGCTAATTTCTTCCGCATTAACGCGCAAGTTCAACCGACGCAGGAACCGCCGGGCGCCGGAAAGCTCGTAATGGAAGGCTTGGATGGTGGGGTCGGAACAATCCAAATCTAAAAGCGCCGGCCGATAGAGCGTGCGGTCAGCCATTTTCTCTGCGTCCGCGGAGGAGCGGAAGTCCTCGTATTCCGCCACGACATCTTCGATGTCTTCCGCCGAAAGGCGAATAGAACTGCGCAGGGCTGCCTGCTCTGAGGCATCCGGCCGGGTATGCAGCATAAGCAGCGCCGCCGCGATGAGCAGCGCTGCAATGAAAACCCCGGAGACTTTCAGGGTTGCCACAACCGCCACTGATCCCACCAGGATCAGCACGAGAACCATTACCCGCCGGTTCCTCGCATTTTCAGGGAAGGGCATCCACACAGCTATTTCACCAGGCCTTTATGTCCGTTCTAATGGCCGCCGCAGCCGCAGCCACCGGAGCCACAACCGCAGCCAGCGCCATCGCCGCAACCGCCGCTGGGCAGCTCAATAGACGCCGTAAGCATCGCGGTACCGGCCACGATAGAGTCCTTCGCCGGCAGCTCGCCGGCTCCCACTGGCAGGCAGAGGTCGAAGGGGAATAGTCCATCTATGACGAGGTGAGCGAATTTCTCCCCGGTCAGCTCGTTGGTGCGCCACTCAGATTCCATGACGCGTGCGGCAAAGGAGGCGGCAGGGGTCGGGACCTTGGCACCGGAGCCGGAGGAAATAACCTTGGCCCCCGCGGATTCGAAGAGCGCGGGGAACTCGCCCTCGGCCGCCTCATAGGCAGCGGCGGAATCGTAGGTGCGCACATCCAGCCCCATGGCGGTTAGGGAAATTTGCTGCCACTGCTGCAAGGGTTCGTCGACAAGCAAAGGCCCCTGCGCCAGGTTTGCGGTGGCCTGGGCGATGGTGGTGCCGAAAGGATCGATGATTTCCAGCAGGGCCAGGACATCGTTGACCATCTCCACGTGGGCAAACCCTTGCGTGACGGCATCGAAGCCGATGAAGGTGGCAAAAGGCTCTACCGCGAGGATATTAAGCTGCGCGCCCGACGGATCGGTGAACTGAATGAGCTGGCCACCGCGCACCTCACCGGTAACGGCTAAGCGGTCGCTGGCGATGGCCGCCTCGACCGCATCCTGCCAGCGCTCGAAATTGAGGCCAATGGCCTGCATCTCGGTATTCTGCTTCACCCCAGTGTCCTTAACGTTCATGCCCGCCATTGTATCGCCTTGTCCACCCAGCTAAGAATCCGAAATTCCCGCTTTCGGCCGCAACATGCAAAAATGAAAGGTAGTATGACCGAATTTCCCCAGCATAATAACGACGATCTCCTCGCCCGCGCCTTTCGCGATAACGACGCCCCGGCCACGCCGGAGGCGACGCCCACCACCGGTGACCTTGATCTGGCAGAGCGCAATGCCTTCCGCCGCATTACCCGTGAGACCACCATCCGCGCCGAGGACACTACCGATGGCTACGAGGTGGAGTACCGAAAGCTGCGCCTCGAGCGAGTCATTTTGGTCGGCGTGTGGACCGAAGGCACCGTGGCCGAAGTGGAAGCCACCATGGACGAGCTGGCCGCGCTTACCGAAACCGCCGGCGCCGAGGTAGTGGAGATGATTTACCAAAAGCGCGATAAGCCGGACTCCGGCACCTACATCGGCTCCGGCAAGGTGAAGGAATTGCGCGATATCGTCGAGGCCACCGGTGCCGATACCGTGGTCTGCGATGGTGAGCTTAACCCCGGCCAGCTCACCGCACTCGAGCGTGCGCTTAACACCAAGGTCATTGACCGCACCATGCTCATCCTTGACATCTTTGCCCAGCATGCGAAATCAAAAGAGGGTAAGGCCCAAGTCTCATTGGCGCAGTTGGAATACTTGTATACGCATACCCGTGGTTGGGGTGGCAACCTCTCGCGCCAGGCAGGCGGCCGCGCCGGTTCCAATGGCGGCGTGGGCCTGCGTGGTCCCGGTGAGACCAAAATTGAGACAGACCGTCGCCGCATCCGCACGGAGATGGCCCGCCTGCGCAAGGAACTGCGCGCCATGAAGACCGCACGTGAGGTCAAGCGTTCCAAGCGCCAACGCTCAACCATTGCACAGATAGCTATTGCGGGCTACACCAATGCCGGAAAGTCCTCCCTCATTAACGCCATGACCGGCGCCGGGGTATTGGTGGAAGACGCGCTCTTTGCCACATTGGACCCCACCACTCGCCGTGCCACGCTTGCCGACGGCCGCCAGGTCGTCTTCACCGATACCGTCGGCTTCGTCCGCCACCTGCCTACGCAGCTGGTGGAGGCCTTTAAATCCACCCTGGAAGAAGTACTAGCCGCCGATATTATGCTGCACGTGGTCGATGGCTCAGACCCGTTCCCACTAAAACAGATTGAGGCGGTCAATCAGGTCATCTATGACATCGTCTCTGAGACAGGGGAGCAGGCCCCGCCCGAAATTATCGTGATCAATAAGATCGACCAGGCCGATCCGCTGGTGCTTGCTGAGCTGCGCCACGTCCTCGACCATGAGGACGTCGTCTACGTATCTGCCCGTACCGGTGAGGGAATCGACGAGCTTACCGCGCGTGTGGAACTCTTCCTCAACTCCCGCGATAGTCACGTTAAGCTGCAGGTTCCCTTCACGCGCGGGGATGTGGTGGCACGCGTGCATGCCGAGGGCACGGTGCGCCACGAGGAGTATACGGCCGATGGCACGCTTGTCGACGTCCGCCTTCCCTCACCCACCGCCCGTGAACTCGCTGAATTCATCGTGGAGGAAGTTTCCTAAACCAGCTCCGGTGATCCATAATTAAGGCTCGTGAGCTTAAAAGGTTGGACCGTCCACGGAGACGGTAAAAAGATTGCCCCAGGCGCGGTGGTGGCGCCGGAAGAACGACTCAGCTGGGGCCGCACCATCGGCATCGGTATGCAGCACGTGGTGGCCATGTTCGGCGCCACGCTGCTAGTTCCCACCCTGACCGGATTCCCAGTCAACACGACGCTACTTTTCTCCGGCCTGGGAACCATTTTGTTCCTACTTATTACCCGCAACCGATTGCCGTCCTACCTCGGTTCCTCCTTCGCGTTCATCGCCCCGCTTTCTGCTTCGCAGCAGTACGGTATCGCCGCGCAGGCCGGCTCCATTTTGGTTACTGGCCTTGTCCTTGCCGCGGTGGGCGTCGCCGTAAAGTTCGCCGGCCGCCGCGTGTTGGACGCCGTCATGCCGCCGGCCGTGACCGGTGCGATTGTGGCACTTATCGGCCTGAATTTGGCGCCGAATTCGGCCGAGAACTTCGCCTCCCAGCCGCTCGTGGCGGCGGTGACGCTGCTGGTAATTCTGCTGGCCACCGTCGCCGGCCGCGGCATGGTTTCGCGCCTGTCCATTCTCCTCGGCGTGGTCGTGGGCTGGATTTTCGCCGCTCTCACCGGCAACCTCGGCGATGACGCCGTCGCGGCCATTGATGCCGCCCCGTGGGTGGGCCTGCCGCAATTCCACGCACCTTCCTTCAACGTCTCCGCCATTGCCGTCGCGCTTCCCGTGCTGGTGGTCCTCATCGCGGAAAACGTCGGCCATGTCAAGGCCGTTTCCGAGATGACCAAGCGCGACTTGGATGACTTGGCCGGTGACGCTCTTATCGCCGATGGCCTCGCATCCACCCTCGCTGGCGGCTTCGGCGGCTCTGGCACCACGACCTATGCTGAAAATATTGGCGTGATGGCCGCTACCCGCGTCTATTCCACCGCCGCGTACTGGGTAGCAGCCTTTACCGCCATCCTTCTGGCTTTCGTGCCGAAGTTTGGCGCGCTGATTTTCACCATTCCTACCGGCGTTCTCGGTGGGGCCTGCATCGTCCTTTACGGGCTCATCGGCATGTTGGGTGTGCGCATTTGGATGGACAATAAGGTCAATTTCAATAACCCGGTTAACCTGACCGCGGCCGCAGTGGCGCTCATCGCGGGCATCGGCAACCTGACTCTCAGCGTTGGTGGGGTTTCCCTGGAAGGCATCGCGTGGGGTTCAGTGGGCATTATCGTCGCCTATCCGATCATGAAGAAGCTATACGCTTCCGTCGGCGAAGGCTACGCCGCCAAGTACTAATTTTTCTGCTGTGGATAATTGCCCGCCGCGCGCCCGCGGCGGGCTATTTTGTTGACGGGGCAACGCGGGTTATCCACACCGCTCTTGTACCTGGCTCGCGTGGGCTTGCGCAGGCTGTTTAACTCAGCGGCATGACCGCATTGGACGCATACTTAGACGCCATGAGCGCCGGAATGGACATCGTCGCCGCCGCTCAAGGGCTCAGTGATCGCGAGCTCATCGCGCAAGGTGCTTCCGACATTGCCGCGCGTGACCTGCTACGACTGTGCGATACTTACTTTGGCAAGTGCGGCTTTTCTGCCAAACAGCGAGCAGCGCGACAGACTACTCATTCCCTCGACGTGCTGCTGCTCATTTAAAAATACGCCCTGCGCTTGCCGACGCAGCGAGATGCCTGGACCCTACGCTGCGAACTGTGTGCCTTTCGTGGCAGTGCTACAGCACTAGAAAAGCGTGCTCGGGCCTTGGTCCGCGAGCTGCGCCCGCGCCGCACACCGGAAAAAGGCGTGCGCATTACCCGTCGTTCCGGCGGCCCGTGGTCGCTGACCATTACTGGGGATTCAGCCGATGTAGCAGATATGCACGCCGCATTGGATGCCAATAAGCCGCTGGAATCTGCCAAAGACCTCTTTTTCGGGAAAGCGAATGCGGCACGCACCACGGTAGCGACGCAGGTAGTGCTCACCCTCGATGAGCTCGACCGAATAGTCGACGGTGGGGGCGAAGAAATTACCCTGCAGTTGACCAATGGCGCTCAAATGACGGGAGCGGAGCTCGTGGCGCGGACACTAAGCGATCACGGCTATGTCACACTCGTTCACCCGCACGAGGGGCCGGTAAACCTCTATCGAACCTCGCGGCTAGCCAACGACAAGCAGCGGCTGATGGCGGCTGCGCTAAACCCGGTGTGCCCGTGGGAGAGCTGTAATTTTCCCGCGGATGAATGCCAAGTCCACCACCTGAAGGCGTGGAAGCACGGCGGAGAGACTAACGCTGCGAACCTCGCGACTTGTTGTCCCTACCATAATGGAGTCAATGACGATGGCCCCAATGCCCCGCCTCGCCGAGGACGGCTGGCCCGGGTGAACGGGCAGGTGAGCTGGGTGCCACCGTGGGGATAGGTGGCGTCGGCAAGCGAAAAGCTCCCCACCACACAGGCGGGGAGCTTTAAAGCGAACCGTTTTAGGGCTTAGGAAGCGTCTAGGTCCTTTTCGATGAGGGCAGCAATCTTTTCTACCGCTTCTTCGTTGTCGGAAGTAACAGTAACCTCATCGCCCTGTTCTGCGCCAAGAGCCATAATCATCAAAGAAGAGGCCGCATCGGTCTCATCTTCATCGTCATCGCCAACGAGGTTGAGGAAGATGTCTTCGTCGAACTCGCCAGCTGCGTCCGCGATAATGGAGGCGGGACGTGCGTGTAGGCCTACAGAGGAACCTACCTTTACAGTCTTGGAAGCCATGGAAAAGATCCTTTCTTATGGGGATTGTTGCAATCCAGTGTACGAGTGTTTGGTTTATGCCGCCACGTTCTGAGCAGCTTCTTCGACGGCTTTATTAGGCCAGAACTGCTTCATTGCCAGCACCGCTGCGGTCGAGACAACCACACCGGCCGCGATAGCGACGAGATAGCCCCAGAACGGGTCGATGGCGAAGAGGACGAACACACCGCCGTGTGGAGCTCGGGAGCCGACCGACAAGGCCATCGAAACCGCGCCTGTCACCGCGCCGCCGGCCATCATCGAAGGGATAACGCGGAAGGGGTCGGCCGCGGCGAACGGGATGGCACCCTCCGAGACGAAGGACAGGCCCAGCAACCAAGCGGACTTGCCGTTTTCCTGCTCGGCCGGAGTAAACAGCGACTTGCGGATGAACGTGGCCAGGGAGAGCGCAATCGGTGCAACCATGCCGGAGGCCATAACCGCGGCCATGATCTGCATGGAGGACTCGTCGCCGGTAGAAAGTCCGGCCGTAGCGAAGAGATAAGCCGCCTTATTGACAGGGCCGCCCAAATCAAAGCACATCATCAAGCCGAGGATGATTCCTAGGAGCACGGCCGAGGAACCGGACATCGACGAAAGCCAATTCTGCAGGCCATCCATGATGGCTGCCAGCGGTGCGCCCAGCAGTAGGTACATCGCAAGGCCGACGACGAGCGAGGTCAGTAGTGGGATGATGACAACTGGCATAAGCGAGCCCAGCCAGCGTGGTACCTTCCAATTGCCAATCCACAAAGCGACGAAGCCCGCCAGAAGACCAGTTACCAGGCCACCGATAAAACCAGCACCTAGGGTAACCGCGATCGCGCCGCCCGCGAAGCCTGGGGCGATGCCTGGACGGCCGGCGAGCGCGTAAGCGATATAACCGGAAAGAGCAGCAACGATAAAGCCCATCGCTGCTTGGCCAATGGCGAAAAGAACAGCACCGAGATACAGCAAGAACCCGGAGCGCTCGAAATGCATAAGTTCGCCGTCCACGGTTACGTCATGACCAGGAAGATTGCCTAGTGAAAAGTCCGTTGACAATGCCTGCCAACCGTTTGCCATATCGGCGCCGCCAAAAAGGAAGCCAAGGGCAAGCAGAAGACCACCGGCCGCGACGAATGGAACCATATAGGATACGCCGGTCATGATGGCCTGCTGGATGCGCTTGCCCCAACCGAGAGACTTTCCCTCTTCTTCTGCATCGGCCCGGGTAGCGGTGCCGGATACCTTGTGCGCGTGGGGGTTTCGGGCGGCGGCGACGGCCTCGTCGAGCATGGTGCCAGGCTCGTTGATAGCGCGCTTGACACCAGACTCAATTACCGGCTTGCCAGCGAATCGCTCCCGGTCGCGTACGCCAACGTCCGTGGCGAAGATGACCGCATCGGCCGCATCGATGGCGGCTTGGGAGACGGACTCATTATTCGACGAACCTTGCGTTTCTACGGTCAGCGCTACGTCATCGCGTTCGGCCGCGGTCTGTGTGAGGGCGTCGGCCGCCATGTAGGTGTGGGCGATGCCGGTAGGGCAGGCGGTGATGGCCACGATGCGGGTGACGTTGTCCGAAGAATCCGCGGTAGTTGGGGTCGCGGCCGAGGACGAGCCGTTGGAGGCGGAGGAGGAGCCTGTACCGGCGGCACCAGCGGCGGGGGCAGCCGACTCGGTGGCCGGTTTCTTCTTTGGCTTTTCTGCGTTGACTACATCCAAGACAAGGCGAACGATTTCTTCCTTGGTGGGGGCGCTGCGCAGTGCCTCGAGGAAGTCTTTTCGGACAAGGGCGCGGGCTAGCTTGGACAAAATCTTTAGGTGAGCCTTGCCGCCACCGGCCGGAGCGGCGATGAGGAAGACCAACTGGGCGTCTCCATCAGGGCCGGAGAAATCTACACCGCGGCCTAGGCGGGCGAATGCGAGGGTTGGTTCGGTGACAGCCTCGGAACGGCAGTGCG
Source organism: Corynebacterium nasorum (assembly GCF_022347325.1). Lineage (NCBI taxonomy): Bacteria > Bacillati > Actinomycetota > Actinomycetes > Mycobacteriales > Corynebacteriaceae > Corynebacterium > Corynebacterium nasorum. The sequence goes on along the minus strand of NZ_JAKRDU010000001.1, from coordinate 161,796 downwards.
GGATGGCAACACCGCCGGGTACGCCGGTGCCGGCTTTAGTCTCGCGGTCGATGGCGGGTTGGGACAATCCGGCGACGTCGGTGGCTCGGCCGGTGTCGTGGACTAGCGTGGCTAGGTTGGTAATGACGGAGTCAACACTGTCGCCAAAGTCGGCGTCAAGGGCGACAAGTTCCGTAGTAATGAGTTCGGAAGCCATTTTGGGGCGCTCCTTAGGCCAGCGAGTTAACGGTGGTATTAGCGATATCTATTTCTTCAGGACGAGGAAATTGCGTGCCTTGCTTGGATGCAGCCGCGGTCCCGTAGGCCACGGATCGGGCAAGGCTTGCGGCCGGAGATTTACCAGCGGTGCGGCCGAGAAGGTATCCGGCGAGCGCTGCGTCTCCAGCACCTACGGTGGATTTCACGGTGGCTGGAGGGGGAGTGGCAGCCCATGCTCCTTCAGCCGTAACCAGTACGGCACCGGCGCCACCGAGGGTGACGAGCACTTCTGCGATGCCTCGCTTGACGACGTCGCGTGCCGCGCTAACCACTCCCGAATAGTCACCGCGTGCAGCTTGTGCTTCCAGCTCGCGGCCGTCGGTGCCGGTGAGTTGGCCGAGCTCTAGACCATTGGGCTTTATAAGATCGGGTGCCGAAGACTCGAGATTTTTCCCGATGGCCAGCATCGGAGCATCGGAGGTATCTACCGCGATGCGGGCCTGTGGTGCGGCCGCACGGACAGCGGAGATGAGCTCGCAATACCAATCGGTGTCCACGCCGCGCGGTAAGGAACCTGCCAGCACCACCCAGTCGGCCGTGAGGGCGCGGGCGGTGAGGGTGGAGGTAATGGCTTGGGCATCGGCGTCGGAAAGCACGGGGCCTGGGCCGTTGACCTTGGTGGTGGTGCCGTCGGGCTCGGTGATGGTGGTGTTGACGCGAATGGAGCCATCCATAGCAGTAGCCGAAGAAGGCAATCCGGCCGCGTGGATGAGATTCAGGAAGGAATCGGAGTCGTGGGACGGAAAAAGTGCCAGGGTTTGCTCGCCGGCTAGGTGCACGGCATGGGTGACGTTTACGCCCTTGCCGCCTGCAACCTGTGTGACCTCGCTGGCACGGTGGACACCACCGGAAGTTAAAGGCCCGCTGAGTACGAGGGTGGCGTCGATACTGGGATTGGGGGTCAGCGTGAGAATCAAGTTGTCCCTTTCGCAGGTTATATATTGGGGCCGAACGCCGCTGGAGAGAACCTTTGGGAATGGCCCGCCCTTAATGTTGATTCTTGTCCGAATGTGTCCGAAAGTCAACAGAAAACTGTGGTATACATTGCTTTTCTATCCGTTTTGTGGTGTTCTGGAAGTCAATAACCGCTATCTTCGAAGGAAGTATGCTCATGGAAAACGCGTCTCAGTCCACAATCAAAGGCACCGGTGTCGTTGCCGGGGTCGCCTACGCCGAAGCCGTGTGGGTCCGCCCTCGCCCGGCCCTGCCTACCGAGGGAAGCATTGACCCAGAGCAAGCGAGTGAATCCGAGTACAACCGCTTTCTTGCGGCCGTAGATACGGTTGCTAATCGATTGGAGAAGCGCGCGGCATCCGCAGAGGGCCAAGCGGCCGAGGTTCTCACTGCAACCGCCGGTATGGTCAAGGACCGTGGCTGGCACAAAACAGTGCGCAAGAATATCCGCACCGGTAGGAATGCGGAATTTGCCACTGTTGGCGCGACTGACAAGTTTGTCACCATGTTCGAAGCCGCTGGTGGCGTGATGGCCGAGCGCACGACCGACTTGAAGGACGTACGCGACCGCGTCATCGCTGAGCTACGTGGTGAGGATGAGCCAGGCCTCCCTTTGGTAGATGGCGAGGCCGTCTTGTTTGCAGATGATTTGGCCCCGGCCGATACCGCAACGCTAGATACCAAACACATTAAAGCCCTTGTTACGGAGCTCGGTGGCCCCACTAGCCATACGGCCATCATCGCGCGCCAATTGGACATTCCGTGCATCGTGGCGGTGGGCGCTTCGCTTGGCGACATTGAAAGCGGCACGCTGGTATTTGTCGATGGCGCAGTAGGAACCGTGACTTGTGGTGCTGATGCGGAGACCTCCACCAAGGCCGTTGCTGAATACCGTGAGCGTGCAGCACGCGTTGCTCAGTGGCGCGGACCAGCTAAGACCAAGGACGGTCACAGCGTGCAGCTGCTGGCAAATGTTGCTGATGGCAATGCCGCCCGCATCGCTTCGGAGTCTCAGGCAGAAGGCATCGGCCTGTATCGCACGGAGTTGTCCTTCCTTTCGGCCAGCGAAGAGCCCAGCGTGGAGGAACAAGCAAAGATCTACGGAAAGGTTTTCAAGGCCTTCCCCGAATCCAAGGTAGTTGTGCGCACATTGGACGCAGGCTCCGATAAGCCAATTTCTTATGCCACGCTAAGCTCTGAGGAAAACCCGGCATTGGGCGTTCGCGGTCTGCGTATCGCGCGCGACAATGAAGCTTTGCTGACCCGCCAGCTTGATGCAATTGCGCAGGCTGCCGAAGCCCGTGATGATAAAGCCTCTACGTGGGTGATGGCTCCCATGGTTGCCACTTCTACCGAAGCTCAGTGGTTTGCCAACTTGTGTCGTGAACGCGGCCTGACTGCTGGCGCCATGATTGAGGTTCCCGCCGCAGCGCTGATGGCGGACAAAATCATGCCGCACCTCGACTTCGTATCCATCGGCACCAATGACCTGACTCAGTACACGATGGCTGCAGACCGTCTGTCCCCGCAGTTGGCCTACCTGACCGACCCGTGGCAGCCGGCCGTGCTGCGACTTATCCAGCACACCTGCATTGTGGGCCAGGCCAATAACGTTGCGGTAGGCGTATGCGGAGAAGCAGCCGCCGACCCCATGCTGGCCTGCGTGCTTACGGGCTTGGGCGTGAATTCGCTGTCCGCAGCGTCTACTGCAGTAGCAGGCGTAGGCGCACAGTTGGCAGACGTTACCTTGGAACAGTGTCAACAGCTCGCTGAGGTGGCATTGGATGCGGAAAGCCCTGACGCTGCCCGTACTGCAGTGGTAGAAACCATGGCGTCCTTCGCCTAGCTTGGGGCAAAGGAGCGGGGATTATTCGCTGGCGAGCACGACTTCAATTTCGTGCTCGCGCAGCGCCTCCACGAAGGAATCGGGGGCTGCGGCGTCAGTAATGACGACATCGATATCAGCGGCGGGGGCGAAGCTTACCAAGTAGTCATTGCCCAGCTTGCTGGAATCGCACATCACTACGACCTTGTGGGCGTTGGTGACGAAGGCAGACTTGATGGCTGCTTCTTGGGGATCGGCCGTGGAAAGTCCGTGATCCAGGGTCAGGGCATTGGTTCCGATGAAGGCGACGTCGGCGCGCATGAGCGCTAGCGTGCGCAGGGCGGTGTCGCCGACGACAGCTTGGGTGATCGCGCGAACCGTGCCGCCAAGCAGCTGGACGTCCGGTACTCCGCTGCCTGCTAAGGACAAGGCGATGGGCAGACTATTGGAGACGATGTTGAACTGGCCTTGGGGGTATTGCTGTCCTATCAGCTCAGCAAATGCATTAATCGTAGTGCCCGCGTCGAGGAAAATGCTGCCGCCGCCGTGGGGTAGAAAATCCAGCGCAGCTCGGGCGATGGCGGCTTTCGCGCCGGAGGCGGAACGCTGCCGAGTGTCTAGGGTAAGTTCCGCAGTTTGAAAGGACTGGGATGCTACTGCGCCGCCATGCACGCGATGGACGACGCCCTCTCGATCCAGCACCGCTAGATCGCGTCGAATGGTTTCGGCCGTGACTTCGAAGCGCTCGGATAGCTCAGTGACGTTGACGCGACCTTCAACGGCGGTGAGAGACGCTATCTGGCGGCGCCGCTCTTCTGCGTACATTATTCCTCCTTGGACTTAAGCACACCGCGGGGAGTAGCGGGGGTAAAAATTCCCGGATTCTGTGGATAGGAAAGTCCCGCGATGTTGTTTTTCTTAGTCCATTGTCTCAAAAATCGGGAATAACCGGACTAAAGCAAAAATTTGCACAGCTATCACCGCGCTACGAAGTGCGAAAATAACTGGTCAGGGCAAAAATTGGGAAAGTGGGATTTTCTTCTCCTTTGCTGTCTGGGTCCAAAATGGCGCCAAAATGGGGGTGGCTGGCGGAGAAGCTATATTAATGAGAAATGCGCACAAATAAGCCCCGCACGGCCTGGGGCGGCCGTTGCGGGGCGGAGTGATGCTGGGTGAGTGTTTAAAGTTTGCGGAACACGGATACAACCTTGCCCATAATTTCTGCATCATCGCCATTAATGGGCGAGTAAGCATCGTTGTGGGGAAGTAGCCATACGCCCGACGAGTCGCGGTGGAATTCCTTAACCGTGGCCTCAGAACCGTCCAGCAGCGCTGCGACAAACTCGCCTTCCTCAGCAACGGACTGGGAGCGAATAATCACCCAGTCACCGTCGAGAATCCCTGCATCCTTCATTGAATCGCCGACTACCTGCAGCATATATAGGTCGCCGCTGCCGACAACCTCGTCAGGCATGGGGAAGTACGTGTCGACGTTTTCCTCAGCGGTAATGGGTGCTCCCGCAGCGATGCGACCGACCACAGGAATATAAGACACAGCGCCTGCGTCCTCGGGAACCTGCTGTTCGGGCTTAGCGGGCTTGCGGCCAGGCTTCTTGGTGCCTTCGTCTGTGTTGAGATGTCGAACATCTACGGCACGCGGCTTATTTGGGTCGCGCCGGAGAAATCCCTTTTCTTCCAATTGCTTCAGCTGATAGGCAACTGAGGATGTGGACTGCAGGCCAGCTGCATCGCCGATTTCGCGAATGCTTGGTGGGTAGCCACGCAGCATGACGGCGTCACTAATGACATTGAGGATTCGTCGTTGGCGGTCGGATAGGGATGCGTAATCGGTCTTCTCGGCGGACTTTTTTGGCTTGCGGCCCATTGCTGGCTCCTACGTAGGGTCGGGTGACTTCGTTGTCGGTCTATTAGTGGGCGGATTTAGAGTGCCACAAGTCATTTGTAGCACGAAAAGTACAGATGTTCGAGATTTGTGTCCACGGGTGGACAAGTATTCGAAGCGGTGCTATAAATCGAACGTACCAACTAAATCGAACATTATGGCGACTGTTTCAAATTAAGTGTCCAGTGGGATGCCTATGGTGAGTTCGGTCGTCGAAAGGAAAAACATGTCTCTACTTATTAATTCTCGAAATGACCTGGCAAAGCGTAATTCTGCAGACGCTCTAGTGGTTTCTCCCGCATCTGTATGGGACGTGGATCGATATGCCTCTCGCGCGGCGCGAGGGAGCGGTGATTCGCGGTATGTTCGAACTCTCCGCGTGGAAGATCGAACGACATATCGTTCGAATCGAGTGAAATCTGGCGGGGGCGACGGTCTTTCACAGAGAGCTCAACGTAGCGCGGTGAAGTCGAACACAGGTAACTACGTTTTAGGTGGCGTGTTTGGAATCGCGGTCTTTTTGGGCACGCTCCTAGGCGGATTGGGAGGGGCGGAAGGAAGTAGTGCACCGCAACCGCCGACCTCAGACATTCAACAGGTCGAGGCTGCTGTAGTGCATTAGTGAGGCGGTGGCCTTATGCTCGGTGGTTGGGCGGACTGCTGGGCGAGTAAACTACTGGGGTAACAACGTCAGTGAAAGGACCTCTGTGTATTGCCCCTTCTGCCATAATGAGCAATCCCGTGTCATTGACTCCCGCGTCGTCGATGCTGGAGCGTCGATTCGGCGCCGGCGTGAGTGTGCTTCGTGTAAGGGGCGTTTTACCACGGTCGAAAAGGCCGTGTTGTTGGTGGTCAAGCGGAACGGACTCGCGGAACCTTTTAGTCGAGATAAACTGATTCGCGGCGTACGGCGCGCCTGTCAGGGGCGAGATGTGGGTGACGATGCCCTGAAAAAACTGGCGCAAGAAGTGGAAGAAACCGTACGCGGGCATGGTTCCTCTCAGGTCAACGCGAATGAGATTGGCCTGGCCATCTTGGAACCGCTTCGCGATCTTGATGAGGTGGCCTATCTGCGTTTTGCCTCGGTCTACAAGTCCTTTGAAAGCGCTGATGATTTCGAATCTGAAATTCGTCTCATGCGAAGGCGCGACCGAGAGGATTTCTAGCGCAATTTGTCAACGGCCTTCTGGATGCGGCGGAGTGACACTGCGTGAGCGGTGCCGAGGCGTTGGGCGAATAGTGAAACGCGAAGTTCCTCCACCATCCAGCGAATGTCCTTGACTTCGCGCGTCTTTTCGCGGCCAGGTGGTAGGCTGCGCAGCCGGTTGGCGAGGTAGGCCTTGGCGTTATCTACCTCGGCCTGGCGGTCTGCGTCGCGGTCAGGGTCAAGGTTCATGTCCTCCAAGCGAATGCGCGTGGCTTGGATATAGCGTGGTAGATGACGCAGGTGGGACATGCCATGGATTGTGATGGCATTACGGGGTAGGAGGAACTCCAATTGCTCGCGCATGTCATCGATGGCCGCACCGTCCCAGTGGGCGAGTTCGGCTCGCAGGTTGGAATACTCGGCGAGTCCTGGGGCGATAGCCACCACCGCTTGACGCACACGGCCCGGAACCTGGGGCTTGATGGTGTCTTTGAGCTTCTGGAAAGCGGAAGGAGTGCGGACGGGTCCGCCGGCCTCTAGCATCAGGTCGCGTATGGCCGCGACGCGGGCGTCGTTGACCAGGCCATCGGCGCCGCCGTGGGGATAGGAGTCGACGGCGACGCGTTGTTGCAGCGGCAGGCCCTTGACCATTTGTGCAGTATTGACCGCAATGTCGCGCATAAGCAGGGTAAGGGTGGTGGTAACCATAGCGGCATCGGCTGCGGCCTTGGTGGGATGTACCTTGAGTTCAACGCCGTCCTTTGTGGCGACGAGGGCGGGGTAAGCCGTGACTTCGTGGCCGTCGACGTTGGTGGTAACCGTGTCATCGATGGCACCTAGAGTATCTTCGGTCCACTCGCTGACAGCGGTGGACTCAGCGGTGCGAGAGACGCGGGACACAGAGGATTTGATATGCCCGGACTGGCGGCGGATAAGCGCTGCGAGGTCGCGGTCGGAGTCGACGATCTTGCCGCGCTTGTCGATGGCCCCGTAGTTCATCCGCAGGTGCATCGGTAGCTTGCTGGGCTGGAAATCGGTGGCGTTGATGCCTTGGCCGCCGAGTTCACGGAGGACGTCGGCAAGCTGCTGGGTGATGGTGCCTTCATAAGGGACGAGGCGGTCGATGGCGCGCTCAGCGAATTCGGGCGCGGGAACAACGGTGCGGCGCAGGGCCTTGGGCAAGCTGCGGATGAGTTCGGTTACGAGCTCGAGACGCAGGCCAGGGACGAGCCAATCGAAGCCTTCGGTATCTAAGCCGGCGAGCATGGGGATGGGTACCATCACGGTAACGCCATCGAGTGGATCGCCGGGTTCAAATTTATAGGTTAGTTCGTAGTCGATGGAACCCTTTCTCCAGTGGTCGGGGAAGGATTCTTCGGTGACCTCGTGGGAGTCATCGATGAGCTTTGTCGGATCAAAATCCAGCAATTCAGGGTTGCGACGGCGTTCTTTTTTCCACCACGAGTCGAAATGACGGCCGGTTGTTACATTTGCTGGGATGCGCTGGTCATAAAAGTCGAAGAGGGTGTCTTCGTCTACGATGAGGCCGCGGCGGCGGGCTTTTTCTTCGTATGCGGCGGCGTCGTCAAGCGCTTGGGCATTGGTTTTGAAGAAGGCGTGGTGGGTATTCCAGTCGCCGGCAACGAGCGCGTTGCGGATGAACATATCGCGCGCGGCGGTGGGATCGACGCGGTGGTAGGGCACGGTGCGGTCGGCCACAATGGGTACACCGTAGAGTGTGGACTTCTGGTGAGCGATGGCGGCGGCGCGTTTGCGGGACCAGGTGGGCTCGGAATAGTTGTGCTTGAGCAGGTCTGCGCCCAGCTTTTCTACCCAGGCGGGATCGATGGTGGCGACGTCGCGTGCCCAGAGGCGGGAAGTTTCCACCAGCTCGGCGGCCATGAGGAACTCCGGCGGCTTTTTGGCCAAGGCGGAGCCAGGAAATACCAGGAATCGGGTGTTGCGCGCGCCTTGGAATTCTTTGGAGTTGCCATCGCGGGCGCCGATATTGGATAGCAAGCCTGACAGGAGTGACATGTGGATATCATCGGCGCGGCGCTCGGTACCTTCCTGGTATGTCCAGCCCAGCTGCTTGGCGACGTCCTTGAGCTGGCGTACCAGGTCAAACCACTCGCGAATGCGCATGTAATGGAGAAACTCCTGCTTCATGCGTTTGCGGAATTTATTGCCGGATTGCTCGTTGCGGGTTTGTTTAATGTAATCCCAGAGCTTAAGCATGGACAAGAAATCCGAGGACTTGTCCTTGAAGCGGGCGTGGGCTTGGTCGGCCTGGGCCTGGAAATCAAGGGGGCGTTCGCGAACGTCCTGGATGGTCATGGCGGCGACGATGACCATGACATCATCCAGGCATCCGTTGGTATTGGCCTCAATGAGCATGCGTGCCATACGCGGATCTAGCGGGATGCGCGCTAGGTCGCGGCCAGTAGCGGTCAGCGTGGGCTTATCCTGCTTGTCGTGGAGAGCGCCGAGCTCGTGCAGGAGGTTAAGGCCATCGCGGATGGCCTTGTGCTCGGGCGGTTGGATGAACGGGAATTGTTCGATGTCGCCTAGCTTGAGCGATACCATCTGCAAGATGACGCTGGCGAGGTTGGTGCGCAGAATTTCTGGGTCGGTGAATTCGGAGCGGCTTTCAAAGTCCTGTTCGCTATAGAGGCGAATGGCGATGCCATCAGCGACGCGGCCGCAGCGGCCGGAGCGCTGGTTGGCGGAGGCCTGCGAGATGGGCTCAATAGGCAGGCGCTGGACCTTGGTGCGCGTGGAATAGCGCGAGATACGGGCAGTGCCGGTATCAACCACATAGCGGATGCCGGGCACAGTAAGCGAGGTTTCTGCAATATTCGTGGCCAGCACGATGCGGCGGCCACGGTGTTCGCTGAAAACGCGATGCTGTTCTTGATTAGATAAGCGGCCAAAGAGGGGAGTGACCTCGACGTTTTTCCACTTCTTGCCTTCGATGGCCTCCATGGCATCGCGGATATCGCGTTCGCCAGGGAAGAAGCAAAGGATATCGCCGTCGCCTTCGTGCATCAGCTCTTCGATTGCCTCGGTCAAACCGTCGAGCGGGTCTTGGTCCACCACCTTTCCGCCGGCCTCGAACTCGAGGGGCCGGTAACGGATTTCTACCGGGTAGGTGCGGCCGGAGACCTCGATAATGGGGGCAGGGTTTCCGTCGGCGTCGGCAAAATGGGCAGCGAAGCTTTCCGGATCGATGGTTGCGGAGGTAATGATGACCTTGAGATCGGGGCGCTTGGGCAAAAGACGCTTGAGATAGCCCAATAAAAAGTCGATGTTGAGGGAGCGCTCGTGGGCCTCATCGATGATGATGGTGTCGTACTTGTTGAGGAAGCGGTCACGCTGCATCTCGGCGAGTAGGATGCCATCGGTCATGAGTTTCACCGCGGTGGTCTCAGAGACGCGATCATCAAAGCGGATGGCGTAGCCGACGGATTCGCCAATCTTTTGGTCCAGTTCTGAGGCGATGCGTTCGGCCACGGTGCGTGCTGCAATGCGGCGTGGCTGGGTATGTCCGATTAGTCCGCGGCGGCCGCGGCCCAGATCAAGACAGATTTTTGGGATCTGTGTGGTCTTACCGGAGCCGGTCTCGCCGGCAATGATGACTACCTGGTTATCCCGGATGGCCTCGGCAATGTCGTCCTTACGGGCTGTGACGGGGAGGGCGTCGGGGTAGGTGATGGTGGGGACGGCGGCGTCGGTAAGCGCGACGCGCTCAGCCGCAGCGTGGATTTCAGCGCCGATTTCTTGGAGCGCTTTCGGGGCACGGGCCTTTTTCAGGCGGCGGCGGAAGGAGCGGGCTTCGGCCAAGGTGACATTTTCGAGTGCGGCGAAAAGCTCGTCGCGGGAAGGGGTTTCATTCATAGTCATGACTAGGCACAGAGTTTACCTGCCCGCCTGAAATGAGGAAAAAGTTGTTAAAGTGGCAATACTTATTCATGCACTGATTGGCATTCCTTAAGGAGGAGCCCCGGTTATGACGAACCCGTATTCGGGCGGAAATGATGATTTTCCGCGCTACGAACCGACAGATCACCCCGAAGACCGACCCAACTATGGCCAGCTTCCGTCTTATGACGGCAGCCACGAAGAAAACACCCGGGGCTATGTGGGCTACCAAGCCGGCCAGCGCCCATATACCGGCAAGGTCTCTGCCGTAGACGCCGTTTCTTGGGCGTTTAGGACCGTCTTTAGCAATTGGAAGCTATGGATTTTGGGATCCCTAGCGCTTTTTGCGCTAGGCATTGTTTTTGTTGTTATTGCAGCTGGCATCAATGCTGCGGGCGACTCCGGAACGGGTCAGGCAACCGCGGGCTCTTTGGTCTCTCAACTCATTTCGACTGTCCTAAGCCTTGTTTTGTCGCTGGTAGTTATGCGCCTGGCGCTTTTCCAGATTGATGACTCTCGCACCGGTTGGGGCTACCTGTTTAAGAACGTGCGTTGGTGGCAGCCGCTGGTCATCATGCTCGTCATCGGGGCGGTGTCGATGTTCATTGTATTCTCTGTAGTAGGTGGAACCGTCACTGGGCTGCTTGGTGACGCCGAGAATCTCACGGAGGAAGAAGCAGTTGCGGCAGTATTAAGCGTCATGGGCATCATGGGCGTACTTTTGGTGATTAGTTTCTTTATTCAACCACTTTTCTCACTGATGCAGTGGTTTGCGGCTGACGGCGATGGCGTTGGCGAAGCAGTAAAGAATGGCTTTAAGGCAGGCAAGGACAACTATGGCCAGATGTTGCTGCTTGCCATTTTGAACTTTTTCATCATTGTTGCCGGCTTCTTGCTTTTGGGCATCGGCCTTATCGTGGCGTATCCGGTTACGCTCTTGGCACAGGCGCACATGTTCCGCCAGTGCGCGGGGCGCAATACTCTCCCGCAGGCGTAGCGCACCACAGTTAAAGGCCACCGTTCCAGTTAGGGGCGGTGGCCTTTGGTGTGCTTGGCGACGCCCCCGTGGGGCTTGCCGTGAACGATTACTGCCGGGAGCGCTCAATCGCCTTGTTATAGGCGGCGGTGATGAGCGTGCCGAATTCGCGGAATTCCTCGGCGCGGGCGGCGGAGGAACGGAATACGAGGCCGACCTCGCGTTCGGCTGTGACGTCGGGGGCGAAGTGGGCTACGGCTACATCCTTGCCGTGGCATTCGGTTGCCAGGGCGGATTCTGGGACGAGGGTGCAGCCCAGCCCGCCCATGACCAGCTGCATGATGGTGGTCAGGGAGGAGGCGCGGGTGACCGAATTGGTGGCCTCGGCCGGGTTGATATTGGCGTGGCGGCAAAGGTCGACTACCTGGTCGCGCAAGCAGTGGCCGTCGTCAAGCAGCAGCAAATCCAGGTCCTTGAGTTCCGCAAGCTCGACGTCCTCACGGCCGGCGATGGGGTGATCGGGCGGGCAGACAATGGAGAATTTCTCGGTGTAAAGCGGGCTATCGACCATGCCGGTGGCCTCGGAAGGAAGGGCCATGATGGCTAGGTCCAGGTTGCCGTTGCGCAGGCGGGTGATGAGGTGTTGGGTTTGCTCCTCGACGAAGCGCGGCTGGAGATCCGGGTAGGCCTCGGCAAGCATGGAGAGCAGATCGGGGAGGATGTAGGGGGCGATGGTGGGGATAACGCCGATCGTTAGTGGGCCGGCAAGGGTGCCGTTGGCGCCGCGAGCGTGGGCGAGGAAGGTATCGGCTGCTTCAAGCGTTGCCTTGGCGTAGGGGAGGAGGGTCTCACCAGCCGAGGTGACGATGACCTTGCGGGTGGAGCGCTCAATAAGCTGCAGGCCCAAGCCCTGCTCGAGGGCAACGAGGCCCTGGGAGAGGGAGGGCTGGGAAATTTCGAGCTTGGCGGCTGCGGTACCAAAGTGCTTGTTTTCCGCAACGGTGACGAAGGTACGCAGCTGAGCAAGTGTAGGGCGATACTCTTTATTATGCATGCCTATCACTCTAACACTTACCTATAGGATTTGCTATTGACGCGAGCCGAAAAGATGGTATAACTGATCGTGTTGGGCCGGACACGGTCCGGCCCCGCTGCTTGTACGCCAAGCGGCAGGAAACTTAGAGGAAAAGCCTTTGCTAAAGGAGTTGAAGACTATGCCTATTTTGACCGTCGGCGAGAAGTTCCCAGAGTTCAACCTCACTGCCCTGACCGGTGGCGATCTGCACGACGTCAACGCTAACCAGCCGGAGGACTACTTCGAGCAGGTATCCCTGGACAAGTACGAGGGCAAGTGGAAGGTCGTCTTCTTCTACCCGAAGGACTTCACCTTCGTCTGCCCGACCGAGATCGCTGCCTTTGGCAAGCTGGACGAGGAGTTCCAGGACCGCGATACCCAGATCCTCGGCGGCTCCACCGATAACGAGTTCGCTCACTTCAACTGGCGCGCAACCCACCCGGAGCTGAAGGAAGTTCCTTTCCCGATGTTCTCTGACGTGCGCCACGACCTCATCCGCGCACTGGGCGTAGAAAACGCTGATGGTGTTGCTGACCGCGCTACCTTCATCATCGACCCGGATGGTGTTATCCAGTTCGTCTCCGTTACCCCGGATGCTGTCGGCCGCAATGTAGACGAGGTTCTGCGCGTGCTTGACGCTCTGCAGTCCGAAGAGGTCTGCGCTTGCAACTGGGAGAAGAACGACCCCACCAAGAATATCAACAAGATGGACGTCGTTCAGTCCGCGCTCTAAATCTCACTGAGATGCAGGTTTACCCCGCTTTCGTGGCGGGGTTTCCTTTTAAATCCAGCACAGCAAATTCCTATCAAAATCCCAAAGGAGAAAAGCTATGTCTATTGATAATCTGAAGTCTTCCCTGCCGGAGTACGCCAAGGACCAGAAGCTCAACCTCGGTGCGCTGACCCGTTCCAAGGACTTGGACGAAGAGCAGCTGTGGGGCTGCCTGCTGGCATCGGCCGCAGCAACCCGCAATGACACCGTGCTGGCAGAAATCGCTGAGGAAGCAAAAGAGCACCTCTCCGAGGAGGCTATTGAGGCAGCCTACGGCGCAGCCACCGTCATGGCGATGAATAACGTTGCTTACCGCGCCAAGGGCTGGTTGGGCGATGACTACGCACAGGTAAAGTTTGGCCTGCGCATGAACATCATCTCCAAGCCGGGCGTAGACAAGGCTAATTTCGAGCTGTGGAATACCGCAGTTTCTGCCATCAATGGTTGCGAGCACTGCCTCGGCGCCCACGCTCAGGAACTCAACGAGGCTGGACTGAGCAAGGAACAGGTCTGGGAGGCCGTCAAGGTCGCTGCCGTAGTTCAGGCTGTGGCACAGGCTGTCCAGATTGAGGCCGCACGCTAAAATAGCCGGCCTTTAGCCGCCCTCGCGCTTGCCGACGTCCCCTTACTTCGGGGCGAGGCAGCCAGGGCGGCTTTGTCGTTTTGGCTGGCTAGTACTCCACGCGCAGGTCCGACAGTCGGACTTCGCCAGCCTCATCGGAGGCATCGAGATTTACCGTAGCGACGAACTGGTAGGCGTGGTCGCCGTCTGGGTCCTTGATGATCTGGCGCACGGACCACGCACGCGAGTCAGTATCGCCTAGACGGAAAAACTCCGGGCCGCGGGCCTCGGGGCCGGAATCGATGTCATCATACTCATCGAAGTAATCATCTAGGATAGCGCCGAAGTCCGGTACCTCGTCCAGATAATCAAGCAGCTCCGCCAAGCGGTCTTCCTTTTCCAAAGCAAAGAGCTGCACCAAGCGGAACATGTAATTGCGCACCATGATGGTAAAGGCGCGGCGATTGGCCGTGAGCGCGGAGGGGTCCTCCACGCCAAAGGCCAGCTCGCGGTCCACTGTGTCTTGGTCGATGGGGGAGTCTTCGCCGGCCATCTGCGCCCATTCGTCGACAAGCGAGGAATCCACCTGGCGGATAAGTTCACCCAGCCAGATGACGATGTCCTCGAGCTCCGGGGTGTTGTACTCATCGGGGATGGATTGTTTGAGGGTACGCCAGGCATCGGTCAAGTAACGCAAAATCACGCCCTCGGAGCGGGCCAAGCCGTAGGTGGCGACCAAATCCGAGAAGGTCATTGCATTCTCGAGCATGTCGCGCACCACGGACTTGGGTCGCAGCTCAAACTCCTTGACCCACGCATTGGTCTCAGCGAAAGTGTCGTAGGCCTGCTCCAATAGCTCCTCGAGCGGCTTCGGCCAGGTGATATCCTCCACGATATTCATGCGGTCGGTGTAGTCCACCCCGTCCGCCTTCAGCGCGGCGATCTCTTCGCCACGGTGCTGTTTCTGCTGGGCGATGAGTACCTGGCGCGGGTCATCCAGGATGGACTCGAATACGGAAATAACGTCCAAGTTATAAGTGTCCGCCTCCGGATCCAGCAGCGAGAGCGCGGCTAGGGCGAATGGTCCCAGCGGTTGGTTAAGCGCGAAATCGCGGGGGAGTTCTCGCACCAAATGATAGGGTCGGCCGTAGATATCCAAGCCCTTGGTGGATTTTTGCACTACGCCAGAATCCACCAGCCCGCGGAAAAGGTCGAGGGCTGTGAGAATGTCCTTATTCTGCTTGCTGCGATTATCGTGGTTGTCCCGCAGCAGATGGCGCATGTGTTCATAGCCGTTGCCATGTCGTGCCAATACATTAAGCAGCATCGAGTTAGAGACGCGGAATTGAGACGTCAGCTGCTCAGGCTCAGCCTCAGTAAGGCGCGCAAAGGTCTTTTCGGACCACGAAACCTCGCCCTCTCGAGCGGACTTTTTCTTTAGCTTCTTCAAGCGTTTGGGGTCATCACCGATGCGGCGGCGTTCCTTAGCGTTTTCGATTTCATGCTCGGGGGCCTCAACCACCACGGTGCCCTCGGTGTCATAGCCGGCGCGGCCGGCACGCCCAGCAATCTGGTGAAATTCGCGCGATTTCAAAATGCGCTGGCGCTGTCCATCGAACTTAGCCAGCCCCGTCATGAGTACGGTACGGATAGGCACGTTAATGCCCACGCCCAAGGTATCGGTGCCGCAGATAACCTTGAGCAGGCCCTTTTGTGCCAAACGCTCTACTAGGCGGCGGTACTTGGGCAGCATACCCGCGTGGTGGATGCCAATACCCTTGCGCAGCAACTTAGATAGATCCTTGCCAAAGGCAGTGGTGAAACGGAAGCCGCCGATTTCCTGGGCAATGGCCTCTTTTTCTTCTTTGGTGATTATCCCCGAAAGCGAGGTGAGCGCCTGGGCGCGCTCGGCCGCTTCACGCTGCGAGAAGTGCACCACGTAGATGGGTGCCTTCTTATCGGCCAAGAGCTCTTCGATGGTCTCGTGTACCGCACTAAAGACATAGGAAAAATCCAGCGGCACGGGGCGCGTGGTACCAGCAACCAGGTCGGTAGCGCGGCCGGTACGACGGCTAAGGTCTTCTTCCAACCATGTGGTATCGCCCAGGGTGGCGGACATAAGCAAGAACTGCGCGTTGGACAATTCCAGCAGCGGCACCTGCCAGGCCCAGCCGCGGTCCGGTTCGGAGTAGTAGTGGAACTCGTCCATCACCACCTGGTCGATATTGGCCTCGGCGCCATCGCGAAGCGCAATATTAGCCACAATCTCAGCCGTAGCGGCGATGATGGGGGCATTGCCGTTGACGGTGGCGTCACCAGTCATCATGCCCACATTTTCCGCGCCAAAGATATCGCAGAGAGCAAAGAACTTCTCACTTACTAGAGCCTTGATGGGCGCCGTATAAAAACTGCGCTGGCCACGGGCCAAGGCGATAAAGTGTGCGGCATTGGCCACCATGGACTTTCCGGAGCCAGTCGGGGTAGCGAGGATGACATTATCGCCGGTCAAGATCCCCAGCGAGGCCTCCTCCTGCGCTGGATACAAATTAATGCCCCGGCCGGTGGTCCACGAGGTAAAGGTATCCCAGATTGCCTCATCTACGAGGGACTCGGGCACTTCCGATAAATCTGGCAGCAGCTGAGATAAGTTCACCCCCACCACCTTAGCGGTGATAAGGGTGGGTTAGTTAGATATCGTCACCTAAGTCGCCATCGCCCTGAGCGGAATCTGGATCATCCTTGCCGTTATCGGCTTGAGAGCCCTCGCCATCGGCGGAATCTTCGCGGTCATCTATGTCAGAGTTAATGATCTGCTGGCTTTCTTCCTTATCCAAAGAAGCCAAGAAGGCTTGGAACTCCTCGCTGATTTCCTCGCCGGTAGGCATAGCTTCCTCGCCGGGCATGATAGCCTGCGGGTGTTCCTTGCGGTAGCGCTCCATATAGGCGTCATACTGCTGCTCGAGTTGCTGAACCACGCTTTCTATCTCATCCGAGCCACCAACTTGTTCTTCCAATTGGTTTTCTACGCGGGAAATATCAGCCTCGATGCTGCCCAAAGGAATATTGAGGTGCGCGGCCCGAGCTACCGAATCCAATAACTGGAACGTGGCTTGCGGGTAGGGCGAAGCCGCAAGATAATGCGGCACGTGGACGGTATATCCGGCTACGGTGCGCTGCTTATCCGCCAGTGCTTTTTCCAGATACAGTGCAGCAGAGCCTGGGACCATCATGGTGGAATCCATCGACAACATATGCTCAGTCAGACGGGAGGAAGTGCCATGCGCCGTGACCACCGTGGGGCGGGTGTGCGGAACCGGCATAGGTGCTGCATAGAGCATGATGGTGTCATTGATATTGAACTTTTCCACCAGCTTGACCACAGCAGTGGTAAAAGCCTCCCAGCGCATGTCGGGCTCTGGGCCAGACAGCAGTAGGAAGGTTTTGCCGGAATTATCGCGCAGGACCTTGATACCCAGATCCATCGATTCAATTTCTAGCGCCCGATCCTTATCGATGGTGACGGCTGGCCGGCGCGAGCGGTAATCAATCAGCTCATCAGAGTTAAACGAGGCCAGTTGGCGGCCTTCCAAAGCTGCCTTCAAATGGTCCGCACTAGCCTCGATGGCCTGGCCGGCGTCTGCATAGCCGTGCATGGCAACAATCATGGTGGGGCCTTGTCCGTCACCGGAATCATCCCTAATCACCGGGGCTGGATACTCCAGCTCATACATGCGGCGATCTTCTTCGTGCATGTTGTGTTACCTCCTTGCTTTCTTACCTACCCCAACGCCGCAGGCGGGCTCAGTATTCCCGCGCGCACTGGGAGGTTAAATAACTGATTGTGCCCCAAATCGCCGCACATTGCCAGCGCAATCCCGGGCGGGGTGTGGACAAGCCGCTTGCCGACGCCCCCTCACCCCGCCTATCCCCAGATTCTTACCACTTCTTGATGCTTGTCCTATACATGGTTGCGCGCGTGGCTGAAGCTGGGGCCATGAACATCTCAACACCAACTCAGCCCATTCGTACGCCCGGCGATATCCTCGCCAATATCCCAGGAATTCTCGGATTCTTCCCCTCCGAATCAGTCATCCTCATCTCCATTCAGCCCAGCCCACACGGATTCAGTATGGGGCCGGTAGCCCGCCTCAATCTGAACGATGTCCCTGCCGCCTTGCAAGAAGTGATGGATGCATTTCACTGCGGCAACCCCGAAAGCATCTTTGGTTTCGTTCTCTCTCAACGCCAAGAAGAAGATTTATGGGATATCTTGCACTCCCTCTACCGCTTTCAGGATCGCTCTGGTGTGGGCATTGACGCCTGTTGGCTGGCCGAAGAGCTATCTACTGATACCGCCTACGACCTCATTTTTGGCCACGCGTCCGAGGACGGCGAGGGCCCGCTGCAGAATTGGATGGAAGGAACCATTCCCGCCATATCGACGAGCCACTCCATGCGTGAGTGCGTGAATAATGGCATGCTTCCTGAACTCAGCCGCAATGACTTGGTTCAGCGTTTTAAGGACCACAACCCATACTTTGGGAAAGAAGAAATTAGCGCAATGGAGCGATGCTGCAGAGAAATCGCCCGCCAACTGCGCGCCGGGCGCGGTTACCAAACTTCAGATCCAGTGCAGGTGGTCAAGCGCCTTATCGCTGATGTCCGCTTCGTGCTCAGTGAGGTGGAATCGCTGGAGGAGACTTTGGAAAATGAGGAATTGCTGTGTGCAGCAGCCATGTGGATGTCTACCACGTGGACCCGTGACCTGGTCATCACAGAGCTGGTGTCTGCGCCGCGGGAAGCAGGGGACCTCCTCCTAGCGGTGGCACGTACATTCCAGGGGTCCATCCGCTATAACGCCCTAGCCTTATACGCAGCTAGCCAGGTATACCATGAATTCGGAATTTATGCGGGTCCGGCGCTTTCTGTACTAGTAGAAGAGGCGCCCCATCATAATTTGGGGCGCCTCATAGCGCAGGGGTATCGCAGCGGCATGGGAAGGCGGTTGGTTACGAGCCTCTGCCATGGCTGTGAGTTAGCCCGCGAAGCGGCGGGGCTTGGCGCTGATGCCCCGCAAAGTAGCTTTGGAGGCTAGGCCCGCTTCGCTGAATGTGCCTTATCACCTAGTTGGCGGGTGAAATTCCATGCATCGGTAACGATCGTTTCCAGATCCGTGCGGGTGGGGTTCCATCCGAGCTCCCGCTTGATCTTCTCTGAGGAAGCGATGAGGGTGGCTGGGTCGCCTGCGCGGCGCGGAGCCACCTCAGCAGGAATGTCGTGGCCGGTGACCTTGCGGCACATCTCAATGACCTGCTTGACGGAGTAGCCATCACCAGAACCCAGATTGTAAATGCGGTGACTACCAGACTCATTCGATTCGAGAGCAAGCACATGGGCATCGGCCAGATCACGGATATGGATATAGTCACGCACTGGGGTGCCGTCTGCGGTATCCCAGTCATCACCGAACATGAAGATCTTATCGCGGTGGCCCAAGGCCACCTGCAACACGATGGGGATGAGGTGGGTTTCTACCTCGCGGTTCTCACCGATGTTTCCGTAGGCTCCAGCCACATTGAAGTAGCGCAGGGAGGTCGCCCCCAATCCATAGGCGTGGGCGAAAGAGGTGATCATGTAGTCGATGGCAAGCTTGGTTGCACCATAGGGATTGGTGGGCTGGGTTGGCATATCCTCTGTAATCGGCACTTGGTCCGGCTCACCGTAGGTTGCAGCGGTGGAGGAGAAGACGAGATTTTTGACCTCGTTATCCCGCATGGCATTGAGCAGCGTCAGGGTAGTAACGACATTGTGCTGCCAATACTCATCGGGCTTTTCCACGGATTCGCCCACCAACGAGCGCGCCGCGAAGTGGATGACACCCTCGAAACCACCTTCTCCCAGGACCTCGGCGGCCTTATCCGCCACGTCGCCCTCGACGACGCGGGCTGTTTCTGGAACGGCTTCGCGGTTTCCGGTGGAGAAATTGTCAATGATGGTTACATCATGGCCTTGTTCGACCAATACAGCGGCGCACACGCTGCCGACATAGCCGGCGCCACCGGTGACAAGAAGTTTCATGGTTATACCTCCACGCGCACTGCGTGCGCCAAGTCGTCGGAAAGCACGACGCTGCCGCCATCCGGTGTCGACAACGTAATCGTGCCGCTGTTATTGACTACCGATACCTTTGCTCCCACGCGGATTCCGGCAGCGGTGAGTTCCTGGAAGGTGCCATCATCAACCTGCAAAATCTCATTGACCTGGATGACGGTGGCGGAGACCTCCTCACCATTGGGGAGATCGACTGCGCGGGTGCCCTGGTCCGGCTGCGGAGCATCGAAGCCCAGTGCAGACAGCGCCGGGATAGGGTTGCCGAATGGTGACCGGGTTGGATCATCGAGAACCGCGACCATGCGTTTTTCTACTTCTTCGCTCATCACATGCTCCCAACGGCAGGCCTCGTCGTGAACTTTTGCGATGTCGAGCCCGAGGACGTCGGTAAGCAAACGCTCTGCCAAACGGTGCTTGCGCATGACTGCGGTAGCCAGGTCGCGGCCCTTGTCCGTGAGATCCAAACTGCGGTCGGTACGCACGTGCAAAAGGCCGTCGCGTTCCATGCGAGCTACAGTTTGAGAAACCGTAGGCCCAGACTGCTCCAAACGCTCCGCGATGCGGGCGCGAAGGGGAGTAATACCTTCTTCCTCTAGCTCGTAGATGGTGCGTAGATACATCTCCGTTGTATCAACTAGGTCCCTCACGTGGGCATACCTTTCTGTGTGAATACAGTTTCGCGGCTAATCTCCCGACCAAGGACGGGAAAGCGCTTTCTAGACTCTGCAGTCCAGATTAGCCTACCTAAGCCCTTGCTCGCCGCGTCGAACTAAGCCGCTGCCTTTCTAACGCCAAACCCCGAGCCCGTGGCAGTATTGTGCCGAATGGACTCGGGGAGGAGGACTGGGCGCGGAGCGCTGCCAGCCCAGATTAAAGAGCGTACTCGCGCAGGCGATCGGCGCGGTTGCCATCGCGCAGCTTTGCCATAACTTCGCGCTCAATTTGGCGTACACGTTCGCGCGAAAGACCGAAGCGGCGACCAATCTGATCCAAGGTGCGCGGAACACCATCATCGAGGCCGTAGCGCAGACGAATTACGTCCTGCTCGCGCTTTTCCAAGGTGTCAATCACTCCGCGAATATCGGAATGGCGCATGGAGGCTACGACCGCGGTTTCTGCATCGGTAGCTTCGGCGTCTTCAATGAAGTCACCCAAAGGAGCTTCTTCATCGGTACCTACCGGCATATCGAGAGAGACTGGGTCGCGCGACTGGCGCAGCAGCATCTCAATCTTGTTTTCGTCAATGCCTGATTCCTCCGAAAGCTCTTCATTGGTAGCTTCACGGCCCAGGGATTGATACATCTCGCGCTTAATGCGGGACAGCTTGTTGACCTGTTCTACCAAGTGGACTGGGAGGCGAATGGTGCGAGACTGGTCAGCCATGCCGCGGGTAATTGCCTGGCGGATCCACCACGTGGCATAGGTGGAGAATTTAAAGCCCTTGGCGTAATCGAACTTTTCCATCGCGCGGATGAGGCCGAGGTTTCCCTCCTGGATGAGATCCAGCAATGGCATACCGCGGCCGGTGTAGCGCTTTGCCAGCGAGACCACGAGGCGCAGGTTGGCTTCAAGCAGGTGGGAGCGTGCCTTTTTGCCTTCACGGGCGAGGATTTTAAGGTCACGCTTTTCTGCACGGGTGAGCTTTTCAGCGTTATTGAGCTTGTACTCCGCGTACAGTCCAACTTCGATGGCCTGAGCGAGTTCTACCTCATCTTCCGCGCTGAGCAGTGCGGTCTTGCCAATGCCGTTGAGATAAACACGAACGAGGTCGGCAGAGGGGTTGTCGTTGGTTTGGTTGCGGCGAGATCCGCGATCTACTTCCTGTTCTTCATTAGTAGTGGCAGCTGAAGCGCCCTTGGCGGTGGTGGCAGATGTCTTCGTCATAGTGAAGCCTCCTGAATTTGTCGCCGGTTTCACAAAGTACAACGGAGTCTTTAGAGATTTAGTTCCCAATGTGGAAAGAATTGATAAAACGCGGCGTTCCCCGTGGTACGACTCCACCTTTTCGGGGGAGATGTGCCACGGAGAACGCCGCGCTCTGCGATGGGGCAGGTACGTAGGAGTACTATCCGCGTACCTGTACGAGATAGCGGTAAATGGTGGGTTCGGAAACACCTAGCCGCTCTGCCGCTGCGGCAATTCCTCCCTTAAGAAGGAAGAATCCCGCATCCTCCAAATCTGAGACCACCTCGAGGCGCTCCTCGCGCTGCATGCGAGGGGCAGGGGTGTTTTGGTTAGAAATGGCGGAGTCCAACATTGAGTCCAGAAGGTGTTCCACGTTGGAACGCAAAGACTCGCTGACTCCTTCCTTGTCCGCTTCTTCCTCTACCGGTTCCTTATCTGGAACTGGGTCTGGTACTGCAACGGGGCGGTTGGGTAGCTCAGTTTCACCTGGGTAGCCGCCGAAAGCCTTTGACTTATCGAATGCGGGATCATCGGCCTTGCCGATGAGTGCTGCGGCCGCATCGCGAATGTGTACTAATTCGGATACATCAACATTGATGCACAGCATGCCGCGCATATGCCCGGAGTCGTCTCGGATGAAGTAGCTAGAGGAGCGGCAAATCTTGCCTTCCGCATTGACGGCGCGGTAGCCGGTCATCATGGGGATTGCTGCGGCATCGCCCTGTTTCATAAACCATAGAGCGAAGTCGGTCACCGGGCCGCCAAGTTGCCGGCCGGAGATGTGCCCATTGGCGATGGCCATGATGGATTTATCGGGAACGTCGAGATCGTGGAGGACGATTTCGGTGTTGGGGCCCATTGCCTTACCGAGGAATTCGACGAGGGGAATATACTGCTCGAGGAAGTTTTCTTCGGAGGCACTGCCGCTAGGAAAATTCATTAGCTGAAGCATGTCCTTTAATTCCTGTCAGGTTATAGCGAAGGTACCACATGGAAGCGACTCGGTGGAAGAAAGGGAATAGTCCGAAGAAAGCCGGGTGAACACTAGCGGCTTAGCGCTGTGCTCACCCGGCTCATCGCTTCATTACAGGGTGTTCTTTATCCACACACCGGGACTGGTGGGTGAACTGCTAGGGCCAGACCACCTTGTGAGGTCTCCCTGTACTTGGCATTCATATCCTTACCAGTCTTGTACATGGTCCAGATGACTTCGTCCAAAGAAACACACGGCTTGCTCTCACGCTCTAGCGCCATGCGAGCACTGGTGATGGAGTCGACCGCAGCAACGGCGTTACGCTCAATGCAGGGTACCTGAACCTGTCCGAGGACTGGGTCACAGGTCAAGCCAAGCTTGTGTTCCATGCCAATCTCAGCTGCGATGCATACCTGCTCTGGGGTAGCGCCCATGAGCTGGGCGAGTCCGCCGGCAGCCATGGAGCACGCCACACCAACTTCACCTTGGCAGCCGACCTCAGCGCCAGAGATGGAAGCGTTCATCTTGTACAGGGAAGCAATCTGGTTGCAGGCGAAGATGTAGTCAGCGAACATCTCCGTGGTAACTGGCTCGACAAACTTGTCGTAGTAAGCCAGGACTGCGGGGACGACACCACAGGCGCCGTTCGTAGGAGCGGTAACAACGCGGCCGCAGGCTGCATTCTCTTCGGAGATAGCCAGTGCAAACATGTTTACCCAGCTGAGGATGTTCAAACCATCGTGCGGTTCGGACTGCTCAAGACGACGCTTAAGGGCAGCCGCGCGACGCGGAACGAGCAGGGAACCAGGCAGCGGACCATCGGTGGAGGAACCGCGCTTGATGCCGGTGTACATGACATCGCGAACCTTGCGCAGGTGCTCATTGACCTCATTTTCAGAGCGCAGTGCCAATTCGTTGGCCAAGCCCAGCTCGGGGAGGGTCATATCGTTCTTTTCGCACAGTTCGAGCATTTCTGCAGCGCTGGCATATGGGAAGGGGATATCAACCTTGACGTCCTGCCGCTTTGCAAAGTCTTCCTGCTTGACGATGAAACCGCCGCCGACCGAGTAGTAGGTCTTGTGCAGGATGTTTTCTTCGCCGGCGAAGGCGATAAGACACATACCATTTTCGTGCATCGGGAGGTATTCGTCGTGGAAGAAGAAGCCGCCGTCCTTGGGGAATTCTACCTCGTGGGTGCCGCCCAGCATGAGCTTCTCGCTGCTGCGGACGTTCTTCATGAATTCGGAGATGCCGTCGATATCAACGGTCTCTGGCTCTTCACCGGCCAAGCCGAGGAGGATGGCCTTGTCGGTGGAGTGGCCGATACCCGTGAGGGAGAGGGAACCGTAGACATTTGCCTGCACTCGAGTGACCTTGTCAAAGAGGTCTTTTTCCTTGAGCTCGTCTACGAAAGCCTTGCCGGCCTTCATTGGCCCTAGGGTGTGTGAGCTTGAGGGGCCGATACCAATCTTGAACATATCGAAGATGCTGATGAACATTGTTCTTTCCTTGAATCCTCTGCGAATTTCTCGTCTACGGCGGTGCTTAGAAGGCGTGGACGATGGAGTAGATGATGGTTGCTAGGGCGACGAGGCCCATGAAGAAGACGAAGTAGTTGGAAGCCTTGCCCTTGTAGCGCTGGAGAGCAGGAACCTTGTGGATAGCGACCATCGGGATGATGAAGAGCATGATGGCAATCGTTGGACCACACAGGGTTTCAATCATGCCCAGGATGGACGGGTCAGCCCAAGCGACGAGCCAAGCGGTAACCAGCATGAAGATGAGGGTGATGGTGTCGAGCTTGTGAGCCGACTGTGCGTCATCCTTGCTTGCGTTCTTGCTGCCCTTGACGATGAGACCCTCGAAGCCTTCGGCTGCGCCGAGGTAGTGGCCAAGGAAGGACTTAGCAACTGCAATCATGGCGATGATAGGAGCAATCCACTGGATAAGTGGGGTATCGAAGTGGTTGGCCAGGTAGGACAAGATGGTGATGTTTTGTGCCTTAGCTTCTGCCATATCAGCCGGGGAGAGGCTCAGGGCGCAGGAGAAGACGAAGAACATAACCACGACGACCATGAGGATCTCAGCGCGGAGCAGGGTCTTGCGGGACTTGGCTTCTGCGAACTTGCCGTAGGTCTGGCGGCGGTCAACGGCGAAGGAAGAAATCATCGGGGAGTGGTTGAAGGAGAAGACCATAACCGGAACCAAGAGCATCAGGGTAACGCCCATGCCGTGACCAGAGGCTTCGCGAGCAACGTTTAGGTCAAAGGAATCGAAGAGTGCGGTGTTCCACTTCGGGATGAGGTAAAGGGAAAGGAGAACCAGGATGCCGATGAACGGGTATACCAGGTAGGACATGACGTGAACCACGACGTCCTTGCCCATGCGGACAATCAAGATGAGTCCACCAACGAGCAAGAGAGAGGTTAGCCAGCGGTGCGGCGGGGTAACGCCGAGCTGGTGCTCCAGGAAAGAGTTGACCGTGTTGGTGATGGTGACTGAGTAAACCAGCAGGATGGGGTAGACCGACAGGAAGTACAGGATGTTCATGAGAACACCGGCCTTCTTGCCAAAGTGCTCTTCGACGACGTCCGTGAGGTCACCGTCTGGCTTGGAGCTGGACAGTACCAAGCGGGTCATTCCGCGGTGAGCCCAGTAGGTCATAGGCAGTGCTACGACCGTCATGATGAGCAGCGGGATGATACCGCCGATACCGGCGTTGATGGGGAGGAAGAGGACGCCGGCGCCGATGGCGGTGCCGAACAGGGAGAGCATCCATACGGTGTCTTCCTTATTCCACTTCGGTGCGCCCTTCTGGCCATCGAAGGGGGTGTCGATGCCAGGAGCCGGTGCGGCTGTCTTGGGGGTTTCGGGCATTTCTGCCCTGTTTTCTGGGTGCTGGGCTGAATTGCGCCGCTTGAGTGAGTGGGACATTTTCTTTCCTACATCTAGTTGGTCGGCCGAAGCGTTTGGGCTTCTGCAACCGTGACTGAGAAAAAGATTCTCATTCAACTTTGCGTTAGTAGGACCTTGAGAAAAGTTCTCTCATCCTGCTTGTCCAGCCCTTTTGCTTCGCTGTGCCTTCAGTATAGAACAGAAACTTGCAGGATGATAATAAATTATTGCACTACAGGTAGGGCATTTATCACTCTCGAAAAATTTGCAATCTGCCGTTCTTTATGGCTTGTTCCATATAATTTCACCGAGAGTGGCACCAGTCACAAGTGCTCTAATGAAAGTACTGCTTAATACGTTTTGAGGATCGTTGGGGCGGGAGAAGGGCGCGCAAATTACGTCTCAACTAAAACGGTGAAAGGGCCTTCATTTACAGAGGAGACGCGCATTTTAGCCCCGAATTGGCCTGTTTCTACTGACACGCCGCGTTCCTTGAGGTGGTTGATAATCGTTGAAACAACCGGCTCAGCTTCCGGACCTGGCGCGGCATCCGCCCATGAAGGGCGTCGCCCCTTGGCAGTGCGACCATACAAAGTAAATTGGCTCACTACTAGTACCGGAGCTGCGGCATCGATCACCGAGACCTCGCCGTCAAGAATGCGCAGTTCTGCAATTTTGCGCGCCATTTTCTCTGCTCGAGGCTGCCAATCATCCATATCCTCGCGCGAGACGCCGACGAGCGCGAGAAGACCGCCGGTATCGGGACAATCAATGGCCCCGACGGTCTCTCCATCGACGGTTACTGTGGCCTCTGAAACTCGAGTCAAAACTGCGCGCACCGCTTACTTCTCCTTATCTATCCAGTGGGTTGAAAATGCGGTATCAGCTAAGGTTCGTTGAACCGGTGTCCAAGAGGAGATCTGCTGGGATAAGCAGACCGTGGCGGACCATATCGATGACTGCGGGGAGGGCAGCGGCGGTGAGTTCTTCCTCATCGAATCCGTGCGCCGCCGCATACAGCCCAATTGTCTCTTCTAGGTTCAGACCCTGTGGGTTGAGACCAGCGACAATTGCGGCAATGTGTTCATCTACCTCGTGGCTCCAACGCGGGCCGTCTGTGCGGGTTAGGCGCAAGGCGGCGCGGGTGAATCCCTGTCCCAAATCTTCATCTGGGGTGCCGATATCTTCGCGTGCCAAGCCGGGCCTTACTTGGAAGTGCTTTCCCTGCAGTTCTCCCGGCACAAGATCGCGCAGCCACGCCACACGGGCAAAGTATTCTTCTACTTCGGGGCCAAGCGGATCGCTGAAGGCCTGCGGCATTTCTTCGGCCAAGATATCTGCAGGCTCATCGTCACCGATGCGTTGAATAGCTACGAAACCAAAACCAATGCCGTTTACTTCGTGTTTCTGGAAATGTTCGAGCCAGGCGCGAGAGCGCTCTTGCCCCTCAGGGCAGCGAATATCGAGGGATTCATCTTCGAGCCAGGTGGACACATAAAGTGCGGGATCGGCAACGTCGCGCTGAATGACCCAGGCGGCGATCCCTTTATCCGGCAACCAGGAAGCAACGCGTTGCTGCCATGTTTCGCCACTGGTGTGTACCCATGCAGCCAGAAGGTGAGCGGTTCCGCCGGGCGTCAGGTGATCGGTGGCTTGAGAGACAACCAATTCACTGGCTCCGTCGAGGTTTAATCCGGAATCGCGGTAGACGTGGCCCACTTCGGGAAGGCCTACAACAAAAGGCGGGTTAGCTACTAGACGGTCAAAGCGGCGACCAGCTACGGGCTCAAACCATGACCCAGGGAGCAATTCCACTTTGTCGCCCTCACCAGCGGCCGCGATGGTGGCCGTGGCCAAATCCAAGGCACGCTCATGCACATCGGTCGCGGTGATTTTTTCTGCGCATTCGATTTGCCCCAGCAATTGAACACCCGAGCCGGTGCCCAGATCGAGAACGCTGCTGACTGGACTTACTGGCGTGGACTGCAGCAAAGAGAGACTCGCCGCGCCTACTCCCAGCACATGGTCAGGGCCGGGTACGTGATCCACGAGGGAGGCATCGACGTCGGAGAAGATGAGCCGGTTAGCGCCCACGATGGTGTGGGGGCGGATGTCGAGGGCAATGTAGGCCATGCCGTGGGCGTCGGCAAGCGCAACCTTGGCATCCAGCAACTGGGTAGCCAGGCGCGCTCCTACGGCCTCACCCAAAAGCGTGGCAGGCAGGTGCTCGTGCAGGAGGAAAAAGCGGATCAACAAGTCCATCTGAGATTCGCTGTGCGCGGCTAGCGAAACAGGTGCCGGCTCGCCGCGGAATAGGGCTTCAGTAACCTCCGGCCCTAGGTACCCGGCCACGCCATCGGTGGTAAAGCCTGCGGCGGTAAAGACGTCCGCAAGTTCAGGGGCCAACGTGGCCAGTGCCGCGGCATCGAAATCGGGTCCAAAAGTAGTCGTCATGTGGGCAGGATTCCTTTACTCTTCTTCGTGGTCGATGATGTCGTGTTTAGCCTCAATCGGCCGCGCCGTGCCGCTGGAGACCTGTGGTGCGTGTGTATGGCCATAAAGCTGCCGATTTATGGCTGGCTTGTACACATTCTTTTCGCGCTTATCCTTCTTTTCTCCTCGGCCGTTCCCAATTACCACGGCGATCCACGGGAGGGGAAAAGTCACGCCCACAACGATTGCGGCTAGCAGCCACCAATGCATATAGAGGAAAAAGCCGGCGATGAGCAAGGAAGGAACGCGCAAGAACTGGAAGATTCCGTACTGAATCTCGCGGCGCTTACGGTCCTGGCCAGGCGTGAGCTTGGCATCTGTGATGAGGTAGCGCTCTTTTTTGCCAAACAACCTAAACTCGGCTCCCCTCGCGCGCGGTAGTCATCCCTCGATATGGGGAAAGGGGCGCAGTGGCTGGCGTGCATGAGGTGTCCATGTTCTCCAAGGGTAGACGCATGACTCGCAAAGTTCGATGCCGATGCGGCAAAATAGAGGGCGTGACTACGACTACGAAGACAATTGAACGGCCAGATATTCGTGAAGACACTTCGACGACGGATAATGACACGCCGAAGTTCTTCCATTACGTCAAAAAGGATCACATCCTCGATTCCGCGGTCAACGGGAAGTATGTCGTTGCCCTATGCGGCGAGACCTTCCCGGTGACCAAGCAGGCAAAGCCGGGTTCTCCGGTATGCCCCGATTGTGAGCGTGTGTATAAGGGTCTGCGCCGCAAGTGAGGACTTTTAAAAAGACTAACCTTCGCGCCTGGCAGCAATCCGCCCTTGATAAATTCCTCGCCACTAAGCCGCAGGATTTTATGGCGGTGGCGACTCCGGGCGCCGGCAAAACTACTTTCGCGCTGCGCATCGCAACCGAGCTCATGGAAGACCGCACGGTCGAGCGCGTCATCGTGGTGGTGCCTACCGAACACCTCAAGACCCAGTGGTCCAGCGCTGCCGCGCGAGTAGGTTTGGCGTTGGATCCTGCGTTTAGCAATTCCTCTGCTGTCAATCCCTCGATGGATGGCATTGTGGTGACCTATGCGCAAGTAGGAATGCACCCCTTCAAGCACCGCGCGGTGGCCTCAGCCCGGCGCACTTTGGTGATCCTGGATGAGATTCACCACGCCGGTGATGCCAAGAGCTGGGGTGATGGTGTCAAGGAGGCCTACGATGACGTTAACCATCGCTTGGCGCTGACGGGTACGCCGTTTCGTTCCGATGACTCGCCCATCCCCTTTGTTCAGTATGTAGACGATGGGGAGGGACACAAGGTCTCTCGCTCGGACCATACCTATGGCTATGGCGATGCGCTTGCCGACGGCGTCGTGCGCCCCGTTGTCTTCCTCTCTTACTCCGGCGAGGCCCGCTGGCGGGATTCGGCTGGCGAGGAACATGCCGCGCGCTTGGGTGACATTATGAATGCGGAGCAAACCGCCCGTGCGTGGCGCACCGCGTTGGACCCCAAGGGCGAATGGATCCCTGCAGTGCTGCAGGCGGCGCACACCCGGCTGATGCAGATGCGCCGCAACATGCCGGATGCTGGCGGCCTCGTGCTGGCAACCGACACGACGACGGCGCGTGCCTACGCCAAGATCCTCAAGCAGATCTCCAACACCCCGGTCTCCGTCATCCTGTCCGATGACCCGGGTTCGTCCGCGCGCATTGCCGAGTTCTCTGAATCCACCGACGAGTGGATGGTGGCCGTGCGCATGGTGTCTGAGGGCGTCGACGTCCCCCGCCTCGCCGTGGGTGTCTACGCCACCTCGGCGTCCACCCCGCTCTTCTTCGCGCAGGCCATCGGTCGCTTCGTCCGCTCCCGCATGCCGGGAGAGACCGCCTCAGTATTCCTGCCCTCCGTACCGGTTTTGTTGGGCCTGGCGGAGAATATGGAAAAGCAGCGCGATCACGTCCTCGGCGGGGAGAAGAACCCCGACAAGGAGGGCTGGGACGACGAGCTGCTTGAGGATGCCAATAAGAAGAAGTCCGAGCCCGACATGCTCGAGCCTTCTTATGAGTCCCTCGGCGCGGAGGCAGAGTTCTCCGGCCTGCTGTACAACGGCTCCCAGTTCAGCACCGGAGCAATCACTGACGAGGACGAGGACTTCCTGGGCATTCCGGGGCTTCTCGACGCCGACCAGGTCAAGGACCTGTTGCGCAAGAAGCAGTCGGAAGAGATGGACCGCCGCGAGGCCGAGGAGAAGGCGCGCCGGGCTGCAGAGGCAGCCGAGGAACAGCGTCGCAAGCTCTACGGCACCCCGCACGCGCCGAAGCGTGGGGGACAGGCGGGTGCCGCGGGGGCGGCACCAAGCTCTGCCGGCTCCGATGCCGGAACGGTGGATGAAATCTCGGCGCTGCGCAAGGAACTCAACACCGTCGTGTCTATCACCGCGCAGCGCACCGGACGCCCGCACGGCGCCATTCACACCGAAGCACGCAAGGCCTGCGGCGGGCCGCCCACCGCGCTGTGCGACGCCGAGCAGCTTCGCGAGCGCATCGACTACCTGCGCAAGTGGTAAACGCTTCGAGAAGCGTCCGCTGAGTCTCAGCGGAGGTGCGCCGAACGTGCGTCTGAAAATGTGAACGGTGTAAATGTTTTTAGGAAGAGTAAGCTCGATATCATCCTGCCCGTAGGCCTTTGGCTTAAGAAGATCCAAGGAGATGGATGATGAAGAAGCTCATCAACTCGCCGGAAAACGTTGTTGCTGAATCTGTTGAAGGATTCGCGCAGGCACACAAAGACATCGTCACGCGTGCAACTGACCCTCTATTCGTAAGCCGCAAAGAGAAAAAGGAGAGCGGCAAGGTCGCCGTCGTTTCTGGCGGCGGTTCGGGACACGAGCCGCTCCACGCGGGATTCGTTGGCCATGGCATGCTCGACGCTGCTGTTCCCGGTGCGATGTTTACCTCACCGACGCCGGATGCGATTCAAGCAGCAACCAACGCCGTCAATGCCGGCGCGGGCGTGCTTTACATTGTTAAGAACTACACGGGGGACGTCCTCAACTTCGATACGGCGGCTGAACTCGCCGAGTTTGATGACATTGAGGTCAGCCAGGTCATCGTAGATGACGATGTCGCCGTTGAGGACTCAACGTATACCGCTGGCCGCCGCGGCGTGGCTGGAACCCTTCTCGTGGAGAAGCTGGCGGGCGCGGCCGCCGAGCGAGGCGATGACCTTGCTGCCGTTACTGCTGTCGCAAAGAAAGTAGTGGAGAACACTGCCACTATGGGGGCAGCATTGTCTGCGTGCACCGTGCCCCATGTGGGAAAGCCCTCCTTTGATTTGGGGGAGGACGAGGTCGAGTTGGGCGTCGGTATTCACGGTGAACCCGGCCGGAAAGAAATCCCGATTGTTTCTGCTGACGACGTAACGGATCACCTGCTGGATCCCATCCTGGCGGACCTTAAACTGAGTGAAGGCGAGCGCACCATCGTTGTGGTGAACGGCATGGGAGCTACGCCTGCTTCGGAACTCTATGTGGTCTACCGCCGTGTGGCTCAACGTCTCAAGGACGCGGGCGTGACCATCGAGAGATCACTCGTGGGTGACTTCGTTACTAGCTTGGATATGGAGGGTTGTTCTGTCACCGTGATGCGCGCTGATGATCAAGATATTGCGCTGTTCGACGCCCCCTGCCACACCGCCGCTCTACGCAAAGGAATGTAATCATGACTAACCTTTCAACTGTTTGGGCACAGGACTGGATGAAGAACTGTGCTGCAGCCGCCCATGACCATCGTGATGAGCTCATCGAGCTAGACCGTGTGATTGGTGACAGCGACCATGGTGAAAACGTCGACCGCGGTTTCCGTGCCGTGGTGGACAAGGTTGCTGCCGGAACCACTGAAGACGGCTCGACCGTTGTGGACGTGCTCAAGCTCACCGCCAAAACTCTGATGTCCACTGTTGGTGGTGCCTCCGGGCCTCTGTTGGGCACCGCGTTCTTACGTGCTGCTAAGGCAGCCGGCTCTGGTGATCTCGATGCCTCTACAGCGGCTGCAGTTATCGAAGCCGCCGCTGAAGGAATCACCTCGCGAGGCAAGGCCACGGAGGGGGAGAAGACGATGGTTGATGCTTGGGCTCCTGCTGCCCGTGCTGCCCGTGAAGCAGCAAATGCCGGACGCAGCCCAGCTGAGGTTCTGCGCGCGGCTGCCGAAGCCGCAGCCGAAGGCGCCGAGGCTACCATCTCAATGGTGGCGACGAAGGGACGTGCCTCCTATCTGGGAGAGCGATCCGTAGGGCACAAGGACCCAGGTGCGGCGTCCACCGCGCTCTTTCTAGCAGCGGCTGCCGACGCAGCCTCGAGCGCAGTGGCTGAAGACAGCGGCAACAACAAAGCAGAGGAGGCTTAGACGATGCCACAACCACACGTTGGCCTCGTACTCGTTTCTCATTCGGCCAAACTTGTCGAAGGTCTCGCGGAACTCGCAGCCCAGATGGCCTCGGACGTCACCATCCGCACAGCTGGTGGACTCGAAGACGGGGGAATTGGAACCTCGTATGACCTCATCGAATCTGCCATCAACGACCTCCTAAGTCAGGAGCTCGGTGTGGTTGTTCTCACTGACTTAGGCTCAGCCACGATGACAGTGGAGTCTGTACTGGAGTTCCTAGAAGATGATCCGGTGACTTTCGTTGATGCACCGTTGGTGGAGGCCGCCATTGCCGCGGCTACGTCTGCGCAACAAGGAGATGACCTTGCCGCCGTAGCCACGGCAGCAGCACAGGCCATTGATATCTTTGTCGCATCGAATTCTTCCCGCTCGGCGACAACTGACGAAAGCACTGCGAGTGCAACATCAGAAACGGGAGAGTCATATAAGCGAACCGTCACTGTTGCGGACGCAGCGGGCCTGCATGCCCGGCCCGCTTCAAAAGTCGCTGAAATGGCGGCGACGGCAGACGGTGACATCGTCATTACTTACGATGGTGAGGACGCTGAAGCAGATTCAGCAATGATGCTGATGTCTCTCGGCGCGCCTCATGGCGCGTCAGTCACCGTCAGCGGAGAAGCTGGTGACTCTGCCCTTGTCGACCAGATTGCTGACGGTATCGCTCAGGGACTCGACGAGTAAGTCAAGAGTACTTCCACGGGTGCCATGATATGAGGGGTAAATGGCCCGCCCGTGGTGGTTTCGTGCCCTGACTGGTTGGATAGCGGTTGAGGTGGAACGCAGCTAAGTTCCCGTGAAAGCGCAAAACCCTGAACCAACCAAATCCAGCGAATCGGTATGGCAACACCGGCAAGTTCCTACTACGCGCCTCATGCGGATGCTTATGGAGCCGGCCCAAGGCCGGCTCTTACTTCACGAATTCCGCGTCGGCGTAGACGGGGAAGATCTCACGAGAGAAGTTGTGTTCGCCTTCGATGCTCGCCGTAGAGGGAATCCCGCAGGTTCCTATAAGCGCGGTAACAGTTGTCGTGCTTTCGGCGGATCTTCTACAGTCCATCCTGTAGGAGCTTAGATCAAAAGCGGCGAAGGATACGTAATCTCCTCGCCGCTCTCCCTTTTTCGCAAGGGCTACATGCAACTAGTCCAAGTAGTCACGCAGGACCTGCGAGCGCGACGGGTGGCGCAGCTTCGACATCGTCTTGGACTCGATTTGGCGGATACGCTCGCGGGTCACTCCGTAGACTTGGCCAATCTCGTCTAAAGTGCGCGGCATGCCGTCGGTCAAGCCAAAGCGGAGGCGAACCACGCCGGCTTCGCGCTCGGACAGGGTAGTCAGCACGTCTTGGAGCTGATCCTGCAGCAAGGTGAAGGATACGGCGTCGACCGCAATGACGGCCTCGGAGTCCTCGATGAAGTCACCCAACTGGGAATCGCCTTCGTCACCGATGGTCTGATCCAAGGAAATGGGCTCGCGGGCGTACTGCTGGATTTCGAGCACCTTTTCCTCGGTGATATCCATCTCCTTCGCGAGCTCCTGCGGGGTAGGCTCGCGGCCCAAGTCCTGCAAGAGTTCGCGCTGGATGCGGCCCAGCTTGTTGATGACTTCCACCATGTGAACCGGGATGCGGATGGTACGAGCCTGGTCCGCCATGGCGCGGGTAATCGCCTGGCGGATCCACCACGTGGCGTAGGTGGAGAACTTGTAGCCCTTGGTGTAGTCGAACTTCTCCACGGCGCGGATAAGGCCCAAGTTGCCTTCCTGAATGAGGTCCAAGAAAGCCATGCCACGGCCGGTGTAGCGCTTGGCTAAGGAAACCACCAGACGCAGGTTGGCCTCCAGTAGGTGGTTTTTGGCCTTGCGGCCATCGCGGGCGATGCTGCGCAGGTCGCGCTTTTCCATGGGGGAGAGCTTAGCGGCCTTATCGCCTTCGGCGCGGGCCTTTTCCATCTCATCCATGCGGTGCTGTGCGTAAAGACCAGCCTCGATGCGCTTGGCCAAGGAAACCTCTTGCTCGGCGTTGAGCAGGGCCACCTTACCAATCTGCTTGAGGTAGGCACGAACGGAGTCAGCAGAGGCAGTCAGCTGCGCATCCTTGCGTGCCTGACGCAGTGCAGCGGATTCTTCCTCGTCCCAGACGGAGGAGGAGTCCTCTTCTTCGTCATCGTCCTCATCGTCTTCGTCCAAGTCCTCTTCGAGGTCCTCGTCCTCGAGATCTTCACCGCCTGCGAAGTCATCATCTTCCTCGATGTCCGCATTGGTGGGATCGAAGTCGACGTCTTCGTCGTGCTCGTCCTCGTCGAGCTCTTCTTCTACCTCCGGCTGTGCTTGCTTTTCGGACTCAGCGGGGGATTCCTGCTTCTTCGCCGCGGACTTGCGGACCGTCTTCTTCGTGGCCTTCTTAGCAGACTTTTTAGTGGTCTTCTTGGCCGACTTCTTAGCGGTCTTTTTCGCAGTCTTTTTGGCTGTTTTCTTAGCGGTCTTCTTGGCCGTCTTTTTTGCCGTCTTCTTCGCGGTTTTCTTTGCCGTCTTCTTGGCGGTCTTCT
Organism: Corynebacterium nasorum; assembly: GCF_022347325.1. NCBI lineage: Bacteria > Bacillati > Actinomycetota > Actinomycetes > Mycobacteriales > Corynebacteriaceae > Corynebacterium > Corynebacterium nasorum. The sequence goes on along the minus strand of NZ_JAKRDU010000001.1, from coordinate 127,082 downwards.
TTGCAGGAGTAGATGCCCCGGCGGCGTTTTCGCCCTCGCCGAGTGCCTGGTCTGAAGATTCAGTGGCTGCCACGTACGCCCTTTCGACTTACTTCTTGATTAAAACAGCTCAGTGCGCCCTAGCTGGGCGCTCGTCCATCACTGTGATGTTAACGCGCTGTGGCCTTATGCAGGCCAGACACGCCTTAGAGCTATTTAACTTAGGATCGACCGCCCAGTATAGAGGATCTTTCTACTCTGCCGGTGGATAGGGTCACCAGCAGTGCATAAATTTTATGGTTTCAAGCCCTCTACCGCCGCCATTGCGGCACCAACAATCCCTGCACGATTGCGCAATTGTGCAGGCCTGACGGGGGTGGCAATGTCAAGGTGCGGGCCCCACTTTTCAAACTTGCGCGAGATACCACCCCCAATGAGGAAAGCCTGCGGGTTAAAAAGCTTTTCATACTCCGCAAGGACCTTATTTAACCGCTTAGCCCAGTGCTTGTACTTGAGCCCTTCGCGGTCCTTGACGGCCGAAGATGCAATCCTTTCGGCTTCATCATCGCCCACCAGCATGTGCCCTAGCTCGGTATTGGGAAAGAGCTGACCATTCAAGAAGAAGGCCGAACCAATGCCGGTCCCCAGAGTCAAAAAGATTACGGAGCCCTGCTTGGCGATGTCCTCTCCGTAGGCAACCTCGGCTAGTCCCGCCGCGTCGGCGTCGTTAAGCACGGCAAAATCCGCATCCAAGTAATCAGCGAATAGCTCTGTAGCATTAATGCCAATCCATTCCTTGGAAATATTCGCTGCCGTTTCTACCTCTTGGTTGCGGACAACGGAAGGCAGGGTAATGCCTACTGGGCCTTCCCACTGCTTTTCCTGGATGATCTGGGCTACCACCTTGGCAACATCGTGCGGAGTCGATGGCTGCGGCGTGGCGATTTTCATACGCTCGCCCACGAATTCGCCGGTGGCAAGGTCCACCTCTGCGCCCTTAATGCCCGAACCGCCGACATCGACGCCAAAAGAATGTCCAGAAAGAGTAGTCATGCCCGACAGTGTAGAAGAAGGCACAATAGTTGGCATGACTGAGCACATCGATTTTCTCCAATTGCGGGATTTTGCCGTCTCTACCGCCACGCGAGCGGCCGAACTAATTGCCGCCCGGCGCGCAGAGCTTGTCGCCGGTGATGGCATCGCGGCGCATACCAGCACCAAGTCCAGTGATGTGGATCCGGTAACTGAGGTCGACACCGCCACAGAGGAATTCATTGCCACCACCATTCGTACCCAACGCCCAGGGGATGGAATCTTTGGGGAAGAAGGCGCCAATGTGGAATCCACCAGCGGTGTTACCTGGATAGTGGATCCGATTGATGGCACCGTAAATTTCCTCTACGGGGTGCCGGATTTTGCAGTTTCTATCGGTGCGGAATATCAGGGGCGCCTGGTAGCTGGCGCGGTGGTCAACGTGGCCCGCGGGCGCACTTATGCAGCCGCGGCCGGTCAAGGCGCCACGGTCACCGGCCCGGACGGGAAGGTGCACCCATTGCAGTGCGCCCACACCAAAAATCCCGCGTTGGCACTGGTAGCCACTGGCTTCGGATACGATGCCCAACGGAGAGCAGCGCAAGCCGAGCTGCTCACCAAGCTCTTGCCCCAGGTACGAGATATTCGCCGCATCGGTGCTGCCGCGCTGGATTTATGCCGCGTAGCTGAGGGCACGGTTGATGCCTACTTTGAGCACGGCATCAATGCTTGGGATTTTGCCGCCGGGGCAGTTATTGCCCGCGAAGCAGGCGCGGTGGTGCACCATCCAGGCTTTGAGAAGGGGTCCGCTCACGGCGAACTTACCTGGGCCGCGGGGGCAGATTTGGCCCCCGCCTTTGAGGAACTTTTGGCAGCACACAACGCCACAGGCGCGTTGCGGGGGTAATAGTTTTCCACGCTAACGGCCGGTGAGATGACATCTAGCCATTTGTGCTTTACTATGCGCGATCGATAATTACCCATTCCTTAAAGCAATTTGACCATTAGGGGCGTGCATTATGGCCACCGATTATGACGCACCGCGCCGGCGCGCGGAAGATGAACCCGAAACTGACTCCCTAGAGGGGCTCAAAGCCGCTGAAAGCGACAACAACGGCATGGACGATGACGGAGAAATCGTCGAATCGTTCCAGCCGCCAACAGTTGACCTTACCGGTGAGGAGCTCAATGTTGAGGTAGTTCCCCGCCAAGAAGACGAGTTTACTTGCGGCTCTTGTTTCCTAGTGCAGTCCAATAAGCGCTATTCCCACGATGAGGATGGCCAGCCTATCTGTAAGGACTGTGCTTAAAGGAAAAATCGCAGCAGTAAAGAAACCCCGCACACGGCAACTTGCTTAAAGCCGAGTGCGGGGTTTGGTGTTGTGGCCGCCTCGAATCTGCCGGTTCGAGGATGCCTACAAAATCTTTAAAATTTAGTGCTGTTCCGGCAGGAAGGCATGGAGTAAAGCTTCTGGGTCCTTCGAAGCGATGAGCCAATAAGGGGTATCGTCCTCAGGATCATTGAGCACCATCATGGCGTGCTCATCCACCCAAGCGTGGGAGACCAAGAACGCCGCGGGATCGAATTGCGGGCCTAGCGCATTACGCCGTGCAGATTTGGGAACCGTGATAGACCGCGAGACCACGTCGTTGGGTAGTTGGGCGTCTTTGACTGAGAGCCAACGCGTTCCGTCTGGGTCACGCTCTACCACGATGACCGTATTGGACCACGTAATAAGTACCCACACGGCGATGGCGCCAAGGAGTATTGCAGGAATAATGGTCCACCACATGGAGCGGTTTAGCCCGGCGGTAGCAGAAGTAAGTGCCACGATGCCGGCGGCAAAAAGCCAAAAGTACCAAGGCACCCATTGGCGTTCGCGGTAGAGCACCTGAGGGGCCATCGTGCCCTGTGCAGAAGCGGAGCTCGACGGTGCCGGAGTTGCGGAAGAAGCAGATGTATCAGACACGTCTAGCTAGTCTAGTCCACACGCACCACAGAATGAACCTGCTAAGGCAGGTAGGATTGGCCAGGTGACTGACTCGTTTCCATATTCTCAGCCAGAAAGCCCTTTCGGCGATATTAAAGTCAAGCGTCTAGACAAGGAGCTTCCGCTGCCGAAACGCGCCCATCGCGGCGACGCCGGTGCGGACCTCTACGCAGCAGAAGCACTTACGTTGCAACCCGGCGAGCGCGCCCTTGTAGGCACCGGGATTGCAATTGCGCTGCCACTAGGAACAGTCGGTTTGATTCATCCACGGTCCGGGTTGGCTGCAAAACAAGGGCTTTCGGTAGTTAATACTCCGGGGACAGTGGATGCTGACTACCGCGGGGAAATCAAAGTCTGCCTTATCAACCATGACCGGCATACCCCTATCGAAATCGAACGCGGAATGCGTATCGCTCAGCTCGTGGTCCAGCGCGTTGAGCTAGTGGGATTTGCTGAGGTCGAAGAATTGGAGGACACGGACCGGGGAGCCGGTGGCTATGGCTCTACCGGCGTGTAGCTAAAGCAATAGAGACTTAACGAAACTTCTAGAAAGGATGTAGCAACCATGGGAATCTGGCCCTTTGGCAAGAAGAACGAGGATGCGAAGAAGGAGCAGGCACAGCCTGCAGCAAAGGGCGAAAAGCCGGCGGGCCCCGAGTCCGTGGATAAAGATGCCCAGGAATCATATGCTCCGGTAGAAGATACCGCAGCCGATGCTCCGGTAGAAGATACCGCAGCCGATGCTGCGGTAGCTTCTGGCAATGAACCACGCGAATTTGCCCATGACGCTATCAACGGTCAGACCGGCCCCTTTGATGGTGACTCCGTAGATATCGAAACTTTCGATTTCAGCGACTTTTCCATCGGCATTTTAGATTTGGGCTCTCTGCGCATCCCACTGCCAAAGGAGTCCCAGGTACAAGTAGAAATGGGCGAGCAAGGCCCGCGAATGCTGCACATCGTAACCAAGGTGGGCCGAATTACCCCCGTAGCCTTTGCCGCCCCACGCAAGCCGGGCCAGTGGGCAGAATCCGTCGAGGAGATCAGGGAAGGCATGAGCCGCGACGGTCTCACCGTTACTACCGAGCCAGGCCCGTGGGGTGCTGAGGTCGTGGGTAAAAACGACAATGGCCAGGTTCGCGTCATCGGTGCAGATGGCCCACGGTGGATGCTGCGCATGACGCTGGCGGCACCGGCAGGAATGGAAGCTGACCTGGCAGAAATGGCCCGCGAGGTAGCCGCGCGCACCTTTGTCTACCGTGGAGAAGACCCCATCTTGGCCGGAAACGCTTTGCCGGTCATCATGCCCGAGCAGCTCGTAGAGCAAGTCAAGCAGGCCATGGACCAGCGCCAGCAGGAGCAGCAGGCAGCCGCTAATGCCCAGAACCACCCAGAAAACGGCGTTGGCGGTCCAGACCCTGCAGCAGAAGCAGAGGCGGAACAGCACTTGCGCGATTTGGGCGGCACCCCACAGGAGGGGGAGAATGGATCGTCCCCGCAGGACCCCGATGAGGGTTCTGCACCTACTTCCAAAGACTAGGCAAAGCAGTAAACCACGTGACACATTCTTCCTCGCCGCAGTCCTCCCAGGACGCAAAGAACCTTGACGCTAATGAGTCTCAAGCCGAACCCACCCTATTGGAACAAATGGGTGGGCTATCCGGGCTCGTTTCCGCTACCTTGCCGGTCCTTGTGCTGATTCCAGTCAATAACTTTTTTGGGCTGGGCCCAGCCCTCGCAGCGGCGCTTGGTGTAGCCGTTGCTATCGCTATCTGGAGGGTGCTTCGCAAAGAGACCCTTCAGCCAGCCATATCGGGGCTTTTGGGCGTCGCTCTGTGTGCGGCAATCGCCTGGTTTACCGGTGATGCCAAAGGGTATTTCTTGTACGGTATCTGGATGTCGTTGGCGCTATGCATTGCCGCCGTACTCTCGATCCTATTCCGGTGGCCCGCGGTGGGCGTTATCTGGAAGGGGATTAACGGCGAGGAAATGCAGTGGCAGAAGATTACCCCAGCGCGCCGGGCCTATGCCATAGCTACCGGTGGGTGGGCGGTAATCTTTCTCGCCCGTTTTATTGTCCAGCGCGCCATCTATGATGCCGATGCAACTACAGCATTGGGAGTGACCAGAATCCTAATGGGATGGCCCCTGACCCTTCTGGTAACGGCGCTTACCGTGTGGATGGTGCGGCGCGCGGACACAGCTGTGGAGGAAGCTACAGGCGCGGGTGAGCGTACGCAGGCACAACCAGAACCACTACAAGAGGCCGAGGTAGAAAATGACTGAACCTACGATTAGCCGGGGCGATATTCTTGAGGTGAGAATTGACCGCATGGCACACGGCGGGGAAGGAATCGGCCAGGCGCCTGATGGGCGAGTTGTATTTGTTCCACGCGCATTTCCAGGAGACGTCGTTAAGGCTAAGGCCGGCCGAGTCAAGAAGTCGTTCATTAAGGCGGACCTGGACAGTGTAGTGACCCCGGGTGCGCTGCGCGTGCCATCGTCGTGCCCAGCTGCGGAACAAGGGGCAGGCTGCTGCGATTTTGCAGAGCTAGATCCTGCGGCCGAAACTGGGATTAAGGCAGAAATCTTAGCGGAGCAGCTGCGCCGCACTGGCGTTAAAACCAGTGCGGGCCTAGACATTGAACAACACACCCTAGAGCCGGTGAGGGGCTGGCGCACTCGGGTTCGGTGGGGCGTCGACAAGCAAGGGCGTGCTGGAACCCGTGAGCGTCGGTCCAATGAGCTCGTTACGGCAGCCGCCTGTACGCAGCTGGCTCCGGGATTGGCAGACGGCCTCGTCGGAGAAGGCGCACGTCGTTTTACCCCAGGTGCAGAGGTCATTGCTGTTGTCGATGGCGCGGGAGACCGCCATGTAGTAGAAACCCGCAAAGCCCCGCGCGGACGCCGCGTAGAGACCATCCGTGAGGTGGTAGAAGGCAGCGGCCAAGTGCAAGAACATGTGGGTAGTAGGACGTTTAGCTTCCCCGCCACTGCCTTTTGGCAAGCCCATAGTCAGGCGCCGGCAGCGTATACCCAGCTGGTAACTGAGTGGCTCGGTCAACGTGAGTACCAGGAACGTACCGCCTGGGATCTTTATGGCGGCGTTGGGCTTTTCGTTCCAGCACTGGCAGCAGCCGTGCAGGGCAAGGTCATCTCCGTGGATTATTCGCCAGCGGCAACGGCAGCGGAGCAGCCCTGCCTGGCGGACTGCGATGTGGAACTAAAATCCGCGAAGGTGGAGCAGGTTGCTGCGCAGTTACCTAAACCAGGCGCTGTAGTCCTCGATCCCCCACGCACCGGCGCAGGCAAAGACGTGATTCGTTCCGTGGCGGCCGCTGCACCCCAAGCGGTCGTGCACGTGGGATGTGACCCAGCCACCTTTGCTCGCGATCTGCATTACTGGGACGAACACGGGTACGGGATTGAAAAAATGGCGCTCATTAACGCGTTTCCCGGAACGCATCACTTCGAAACGATTGCGCTCATTACCCCTGCCTAATGCGCCGCATAGGTGCCCAAGCGCGGCCGGGTACGGTGCCGCGCCCTAGCCGGAATATAATATTCACCGCCCGCCGCGGGTACGGTAGAAAAGAAGAACTAAGCACAGAAGGAGTTGAAGGCCGCTCCATGACTATCTTGGATACCATTAACTCGCCGCAGGATCTCAAGGCACTGTCCGCAGACAAGCTTGAAGAGCTTGCGGCAGAGATTCGGCAGCGTCTCATTGATAAGGTTTCCGTCACAGGCGGACATTTGGGTCCCAACTTGGGCGTGGTGGAACTGACCATAGCGTTGCACCGCGTATTTGATTCCCCGCGCGAGCCCATTATTTTTGATACCTCGCACCAGTCTTATGTGCATAAAATGCTTACCGGTCGCACCGATCAATTCGATACCTTGCGGCAAAAAGATGGTCTTTCGGGGTACACGGACCGCGGCGAGTCCGAGCATGACTGGACCGAGTCCTCGCACGCTTCGGCCTCGCTGTCTACGGTGGATGGCTTGTCAAAGGCCTTTAAAATCCGCGGCGATGGTCACCGCAACGTTATCGGCGTCGTTGGTGATGGCGCCCTGACCGGCGGTATGTGCTGGGAGGCACTCAACAATATCTCCGAGGACAAGGACCGCAATGCGGTGATTGTGGTCAATGACAATGGCCGCAGCTATTCGCCCACCATCGGTGGCCTCTCGGAAAATCTTGGTCGTATCCGCTCTCAGCACGGCTATGACGAACTTATGGAGCAGGGCAAGCGCCGCCTGAAACAAATGGGTTGGGTAGGCGAGCGGGCCTTCGATGCCCTGCATGCCATGAAAGAAGGCGTCAAGTCTACGGTCTTGCCAACCGAGATGTTCCCGGAACTAGGCATGAAGTACATCGGTCCCATTAACGGGCACGATATCGATAGCTTGGTGCATGCCCTGACCTATGCCCGCGATTATGACGGACCCATCATTGTGCATGTGGTTACTGAAAAGGGCCATGGGTTTGCCCCAGCCGTCAATGAGCCAAAGGATCAGATGCACTCAACCGGTGCTATTGATCCGGTCACCGGTGTGGCAAAAGGAACTAAGCAGCCTGGCTGGACCGCAGCTTTTTCAGAAGAGCTTGTAGCCGCTGCTGAAAAACGCGAGGACATTGTGGCCATTACCGCTGCCATGGCAGGGCCGACTGGGCTCACGCCGTTCCAAGAGCGCTTTCCTGAACGCTTCTTTGACGTGGGAATCGCAGAGCAGCACGCGATGACCTCCGCCTCTGGTCTTGCGCTCGGGGGTATGCACCCGGTCGTGGCGGTATATTCCACCTTTTTAAATCGAGCCGTGGATCAGGTCATTATGGATATTGCGCTGCTGAAGCTGCCAGTAACCATCGTGCTCGACCGGTCCGGGGTTACCGGTTCCGATGGAGCATCGCACAATGGTGTGTGGGATATGGCGCTGATGAGCATCGTACCGGGCATACACATTGCCGCCCCGCGCGATGGCGCGCGCCTGCGGGAGCTCTTACGGGAGTCGCTAGAAATCGAATCCGGCCCCTCCGTAGTTCGTTTCCCTAAAGGCAACCTGCTGCCGGATATGGATGCGGTAGAAACCTTGGGGGATGGCGTCGACATCCTCCACTACGGCGAAGCCGACGCTGGCGAGGACACCCCAGAGGTGCTTATCGTCTCTATCGGTGCCATGTCCGCGCGCAGCATCGAGGCAGCGAAGCTGCTCGGAGAGCAAGGCGTTAACGTAACCGTCGTTGACCCGCGTTGGGTTGTGCCGGTTCCAAGTTCTATTGTGGCACTCGCCGCTGACCACGATCTGGTGGTTACGGCAGAAGACGGCCTTGTACGCGGCGGTATTGGCTCCATGATTTCTGAAGCCCTCAGCGCAGCCGAGGTAAATACCCCTGTGCGCCGACTTGGCGTTCCGGGATACTTCCCTAAGCACGGCTCGCGCGGCGAGGTCCTAGAGGAATTCGGGCTTACCCCTGAACTTATGGCGGCCTCGATTAGCGAGTGGGTAGAAAACTTCACTGCTGATGCCAATGAGCTGGGAAATGAAGGCTAGGCCTGTCCTGATAAATATCTTCTAGAAAAGACCGTCCACGATAAGCGGGGCGGTCAATTCTATTTGCCATTCGCGCGCGCCTTCCGCGCGGAGAAACGCAGCGACGTCGTCTGGCTGGCGGATGGAACCGGCAACAGAATCAGGTCCGCGGTGGCGTTTATCAGCACGTACCCCTACCTTCGCCCATACTGCGGCGCGCACGGTGGCGGGGCGGATAATAAGCTCGGAGGACATTCCAAGATCATCGCCTAGTTCCGCGATGTCGGCGCGAATAGTTTGATATATCTCCCAGAGATCAGGGTAGTCCTTGGTCCAGATGGTCTTGGAAGGGACCGGATGCGGGGTACGGTGCACGCGAGGCCGCTGGTGCGGGGGAATGGCGCGCGCCTGGTTTAGCACCGCCATCCAGCGGGCGGTGGCCCCCTTGCGCCGGCGGGGAAAACCCTTGATGCGGGCCAAATCGCTGCCAGAGGTGGGGAGAGCGCGCGCAATTTCTACCAGCGTCTTATTCGCTAAAACCCGGCCGGGTGCAGTATCGGTGCGCCGAGCTATTGCGTCCCGTTTGAGCCATAGCGCACGAGCGGCGGCAAGCTGGCTGCCGTTGCGCAGGTTGGAGACTCCCTTTAGGTCGCGCCAAGTAGGTGGCTGCGGGTGAGTATCACCGGCATGCTCGCGGACAATGGAGGAAAATTCCTCTAGCGCCCAATCCATTTTGTCTTGTTCGGCCAAGATATCGCGTAGTGAATCGGCTAGCTCGAGGAGCAGCTCCACATCTAGTGCGGCATAGGCCTTGAGTTCCTCGCTGAGCTGCGGGGTTGACCAGTCAGCGTCGCCGTAGCCTTTTTCTAATTCGATATCAAAAAGCTCTGCAACCATTGTGCCCAGATTCGGGCGGTCGAAACCAGCGAGCCGCGCCGCTAGCTCGGTATCAAAGATGGAGCCGGGGAATAGCCCAAGCCACCCTAGGCAGGGCAAATCCGAATGCGCGGCATGAATTATCCATTCCGCCCCGTTGAGTACTGGGGCGAGGGCAGCGGTGAGCTCCGCGCGATGGCCTTCAGGGGCAAAAAGCATGGTGCCTGCGCCGCAGCGGCGAATTTGAACTACGAAGGCGCGGTCATCGTAGCGATAACCAGAGGCGCGTTCAGTATCGATGGCAAACGGGCCCGTACCTGCAGCTAGGCGTGCGGCGGCAGCGGTGAATTCATCCCGGGTAGCAAGGACCGCCGGGATGCCCTCTACCGGCCGGCTGCGCAATTCTGGCATTCTAGTGGCCGAGCTTGGTAACGCCCTCAGGAGGGAGGCCGGCAACGTTAGCCAATACCTTTGCAAAAGCCTGCACGTGAGGCGCCAGATCGAGGCCTTCAGCGGTCCACGAAGCACGCATTTCGATTTGATAGGCGCGCGGTGGGCCACCAATCTCCCCAAATCGAACGGACGCGGTAGAGGTGACGGTGCCACCCAAGTTGGTGTGGTCGGCACCTTCCTCTTCTAGGCCTTCATTGAGCCACTGCCAAGCCACATCGGGCAAGAGCGGATCTCCTGCTACGGCATCATCCATATCGGCCTGAATATACGCCACAAGGCGCATAGCGCCCTCCCAGGCTTCCTCAGCACCCGGATCGTGGAGCAAGATAAGGCGGCCAAATGCATCGCCTTCCGCATCAGTGGGCACGATGTCTGGGTTGTCTTCGCCTCCCACCTCGAGGCCGATAGCGTGGCTAAACGGCGCAAGGCGCTGCGGTGGGCGAATGGAGCCCAGGGTTATCTCGGGGCGCAGGTCGGCCGCGTGCATTGACTCCACTGCTTGGGTGAATGCGGCGGGGGTAGCTGGTTCGTGGCTTTCCGCCTGCCTGTGCAAAGGAGTGGGGGCGGAAGCCTCGGCGCTGCGTGGGGTGGTCGATTCGGAATTGCTCACGACGTTCAAGCTATAGTTTCACAGCCTCTAGCTGGGGGAGGCGCGCCGATGCGAGAGCGTGTCGGCATCCCCGCGGCGGGGGAAGTGACAAGGTTTCGTAACCAACTTATGATGGATATGTCCGATTACCCAGAGGCTTTGGCAAAGGAGAACGCAATGGCGAAGCTAGACTACAAGGAACTCAATGCGGTTCAGCAATATTCCCAGCACGCAGTTTTTAAGGTGATCCCGGGGGCGCTCGGCACCGAGCGAGCGGAAATCATCGCCCAAGCGCAGAAGTTCTTCGCCGACGTTGAAGAGGCTGGCAAAGTGACGGTGCGCGGTATCTATGACCTCACGGCTATGCGCGATTCTGCTGATTTTATGATCTGGTGGCACGCCGAGGAATTCTCTGACCTGCAGAAGGTCTTTGGGGACTTTCGCCGCGAGACCACCTTGGGCCAGGTTAGCGAAGTGACCTGGGTAGGCAACGCTTTGCACCGTCCAGCGGAGTTTAATAAGTCGCACCTGCCGTCTTTCATCATGGGCGAGGAGCCAAAGGAGTGGATCTCGGTCTATCCCTTCGTGCGCTCCTATGACTGGTACACCATGGACGAGGAAAAGCGCCGCCGCATCCTTATGGAGCACGGCATGCAAGCGCGTGATTATCCTGATGTGCGAGCTAATACCGTACCGGCTTTTGCGTTGGGTGACTACGAGTGGATTCTGGCCTTTGAGGCGGATGAGCTCCACCGTATCGTCGACCTGATGTACCTGATGCGCTATACCGAAGCCCGTCACCACGTGCGCGAGGAAATTCCTTTCCACACCGGCCGTCGCGTCAAGGACGTAGCAGAACTTATTGCAGTACTGCCCTAAAAGAAGCGTCGCCCAGCAAAAGCCCTGCTTGGCGACGTCCCGGGCTGCGCCCCTTCACTAGCCTGGCAGCCAGGCTGCTGACGGGGCGTAAGTTGTGTCGGGGCCCTTTAAGCGGTGCCACCTTCTACCGGTTTTTCCTCCAGGTCAAGGCAAATGGAGTTAATGCAATAGCGAAGGTCAGTAGGGGTGTCGTAGCCCTCGCCCTCAAAGACGTGGCCTAGGTGCGATTCGCAGTTGGCACACAAGACCTCTACTCGGCGCATGCCTAGCGAGTTATCTTCTCGCTCGATGATCTTGTCTCCGGCAAGCGGGGAGAAGAAAGACGGCCAGCCACAATGGGACTCAAACTTTTCCGTGGAACGGAAAAGCTCCGCTCCACACGCGCGGCAAGAATAGACACCCTCGGTAGTAGTATTGGTGTACTCGCCTACATGGGGCGGCTCCGTACCTGCCTCACGCAGAACATAGTATTCCTCGGGGCTTAAACGCTGGCGCCATTCGGTATCAGCAATGAGCTTGAAATCGGTCATGAGCCGAGTCTAAACCGCTCTGCGCGCGGCACGCCACCAGCCAGCGACCGTAGCGAAAATTGCGACGATAAGCAGCGCCCATCCTGCCGTGGCCGTGAAAAAATTCATCCACCGCCCAGCATCCGGGTGCGATGCAGACGCCCACGAGATCGGAGCCAAAAAGAGAAATGCGGCCAACCACGCTCCTGCGGAATGAAATACAGAGCGCGGGAGCACAACGGTAAACATCAGCGGGAAAAGCCACATGGAATAGTACTGCTGGCCTAGGGAAGACAGGAAGAAAATTCCCACCATTATCGCCCCGCTAGTGGTCAGTGCCCACAAGGTTGGGTCGGAGTTGCGCCAGCGTAAAAGCCCGAGAATCGCTGCGGCCGTAAGACCGGCAAAAATCAGCCACACGGTCCAATACAACCCGGCGCCAAAATTAACGTAGGCGTGGAAACCCGCCCAGGAAGAATTGGCATAGTCACGAGTTTCCGAAAGATAGGGCAGCAGCTTTTCGAAAAAGCCGCTGGCGCCCGGCACCACCGGCCACGCCAGTAGATTGAGAATCACCGGAACTCCGATGCCCTCGGCGAGACTGCGCCACTGGAGCTTTACCAAGGGCAGGAAGAGCAGCGGCGCAAACTGCGGCTTAATGACGATGGCAAGGCCAATGACCACGCCTGCCACCCAGCCCAACCACGGGGTGCGCTCGGCCCGCAAAAAGGCCCACAAAAACACGGCCAGACACAGCAAGAGAACGCCGTTGATATTGGTAAAGGCAAGCGTATTGGTCACTGACTCCGTGACAAACGCCAGCGCAATAGATACCGGCCACACGGGCGAGGTGAGCTTGCGGTCCACTATAAGGGTAAGCACCGCCAGTGCCGCGATGATCGCGGCCGCATTCGCCACGATGAATAGTCCTCGCGCAAGTGAGAAGTCTAGGTGCCCTAATGGCGCAAGCAGCAGCGTGGCTCCCGGGGTATACAGATACAGCGGGTCAACGTGGTTATAGGCCTGCTCGTAGACCGGCTGGCTGCTGGACATGCGCGCCACCGCGTTATACACGGTGGTGAAATCATCCGTTGGCGTGCCGTTGCGCGCAATGATGAATACGCGGTGCACAACGAGCAATACGGCCACGGGCCAAGCGGCAACACTGATTCGGGAATTCACGGCGCCTTAGTCTACGTCCTCGCGGGTGCGGGAATACCGCAGAAACACCGTGCCATCCGTATCGGCCGCGACATTTTCCAACTGCATGCGCCGGTGGGAATGCTCGCCCTTAAAAGTAGCCATCGGAGTCTCTACGCCGGTAGACAGATGCGGATCCAGGGTCAAATACATCTGGTCAATCGCATCGGCGTCCACTAATTGCCCAATCATTCCTGGTCCGCCTTCACATAGCACGCGCTTGAACCCGCGATCCTTCAGGACGGATATGTAGTCGCGCACGCTTCCTTCACCGGCATCGCAGACCTCCGCCCCCGTGCTTTCAATAGCCTCGATTCGGGTAACGATGTCTTCATCCTCCCAGCTGCTGTGTGGGGCCAAGATGACAGGTGGGGTAGTAAAGTCTGTAAAAAAGTCCGAGTCGATATCGAAATCAAGGCTGCGAGAAGGCACTGCAATAGGAGCTGGGCGCGAGCCATCGGTGCTAGGAACAACGCCGGAGTAATCTTCTGCGCGCACCGTTTGCGCGCCCACCAACACCACGTCTGCCCAGTCCCGTAGAGCTGCAAAAACTTGTCCATCGGTGTCATTTCCCATGTCTTCTGAGACATGGTTCATCGTCGCCGATCCGGTCAATGTGCTGACCATATTCGTACGGATGGTGAATGTGCCGCGGGAATCAGGACCCAAAAGCGAAGAGATATCCATGTCATCCCAGTGTAGCCAGAGCGGCGAGTGCCCAGCATGGCAATAACAGCGCCATAACCTCAGCAAGACGGGCTACACCAGACGGATGAGAATCACGCCGACCAGTATCACTGCAATGCCGGCTACCTGGCGCAGCGTTACGCGGGCGCCACGCAAGCGATCAATGAGTAGGGACCCCAGCATGGAGCCGAGCAGAGCCGCGACCACGGTAAGCCCCGTGCCCAGTTGTGGTACCAAAGCCGCGTTGCCAAAAACAAACAACGCACCCAGGACGCCACCAACCCACATCCACCAGGGATTGTTCTTCCCCTCGGGGCGCTCAATGCGAGGTCGCCAGCGTAGAACAATATTCACAATGGCAAGGGCAGATACCCCGACGCTAAAAGAAACTAAAGCCGCGCTAACAGGTGAGCCAGTAATCTGGCCCAGGTGACCATTGATCGCGGATTGGCTTGCAGTAAAACAGCCAAAAACAAACCCCGCTAAGCGCCACATCCACAGCGCTGTGGCACTGTCCTCACGCTTCGTGGGCGCGCCGGGGCCGGCGACGATGGCGATTACTCCGCCTAGGACGATGAGAGCCCCTAGCATGCGAACCACGGTCAGCGGGGATATAGGGGAGTCAAAGAGCCCAAGGTGATCGATGACGAGCCCCATGATGATCTGACCGGCGATGGGAAGAACTACGGTCTGGACGGCACCCAAGTGGGGAAATAGGAGAATATTCCCAGTAAGCGCAACTACGCCGAGCAAACCGCCGAACCATATCCACAGTGGTTGGCCAGCTGTGCGGGAAAGGCCGAATTCACCGCCGGTGACAGCGGTGGCGATAACGAGCAAGGTCACCGTGCCCACGGCGAAAGAGATAAGCGAAGAAGAAGAGGGCGTGCCTGTTGACAAGCGCAAGCGCGTATTAACCAGGGTCTGTACGGGCAAAACGAGCCCAGCGATAACGCCTAAAAGGATCCACAACACGACGGAACACTTTACCGGCACACAAAGTAACCCGCCCAGGCTCCTTGTGAAGAGGAGCGCTGGGCGGGGAAGTGGTGGTCCTAACTGGGATTGAACCAGTGACCTTTCCGGTGTGAACGGAACGCTCTCCCACTGAGCTATAGGACCGTGCGGTGGCTAAATGTACACCGCTTGAAATTCAAATACCTAATTGGCTGCGTAGGGCTACTCATGAGCGGGAGGCGGCTGGGCGCCTGCGGTCCACAAGAATCACACCGGTGTGATTTGGGAACGTACAAACGTGGAATATCGGCGGTTAAAAGCAAGGCGCTGGGCTGGGGATTTGGAAACTGGCGCGGAGCACGATAATGTTTCTTCTCGCACCGCAACGGAATAAAAGTTTGCGGCGCAATGCGGATGTAGCGCAGTTGGTAGCGCATCACCTTGCCAAGGTGAGGGTCGCGAGTTCGAGTCTCGTCATCCGCTCCACGCTTTTCAAAGGGCTACCTGTGAAGAGTGATTCTAAGTGAATAGCGCGCGATTAGCTCAGTGGGAGAGCGCTTCCCTGACACGGAAGAGGTCACTGGTTCAATCCCAGTATCGCGCACAAGGACTTTGTCCTAGAAACCGGGCCTGGTTTCGCATGCGGATGTAGCGCAGTTGGTAGCGCATCACCTTGCCAAGGTGAGGGTCGCGAGTTCGAGTCTCGTCATCCGCTCCAGCACTGTATTGTGTGAGGCGGTATCGCCACGGTGGAATGGCCGAGTGGTGAGGCAACGGTCTGCAAAACCGTGCACACGGGTTCGATTCCCGTTTCCACCTCAACTTCTTAATGCCTTCGGGCATTAAGCGCGATTAGCTCAGTGGGAGAGCGCTTCCCTGACACGGAAGAGGTCACTGGTTCAATCCCAGTATCGCGCACGAGAGTCTCTTTTTAGGCTCTGTAGCAAACTCCGGTTTGTTGTGCGGATGTAGCGCAGTTGGTAGCGCATCACCTTGCCAAGGTGAGGGTCGCGAGTTCGAGTCTCGTCATCCGCTCCATGTAGCCGCCCCAGAGACGGGGCGGCTTTTTTCTTGTCTCCTTCCGTGTGCTGTGTGATACGCTTGCCTTTGAAGAGTCATAACCCAAAGCGGAGGAGGAAAGATGTCACGCGCACTAGTGGTACCGCTATTGGTTGGAGCCTGCGGCTTCGCGTCTTTTGTTTCGGGGACTGTGCTTTTCTTTATGGGCCTTACTGCGGCAGATGCGGCTGGAGGCAGTGGCAGCGGGGCGTGGCCTTTGACGCTCATCGGTGTTGGCGTCGCCCTGGTTATTTTTGCTCTGATGGTTTCTGGTCCGTTTTTTAATGCCCGGCAGGGGGAGAGGTCCTAAGGCTAGGTCCGCTGGAATTGAGTCAACTTGGCTTAAATAGTGATAAATACCTCTTTTTATTAAGGAAGCGGAACTCGAGCCCAGTTCAAGCCGACATATGACTCGACGCGCTGCTTTTTGTGATTGCCGCTATGGCAAGTCGCGGGGCTAGTATGTCTGACAATTCAACTTGTGCTTTTCCAACATCACAAAGGAGCTATCTATGGGCTACCGCGTACCTTGGCTGCGCCGCACAGCCGCAGCAGTGGGCACAGCCGCACTGGTCTTGGGCGGGTCGATGCCTGCCGCATTCGCGCACGACTCCGTTATTGGCGGTTCGGTCAAAGACGGCGATCAACTCGATGAGTTCCCTAAGGAAATCACCCTTGAGTTTTCTGGCATCCCCAAAGAGGACTTCAACACCTTTGCCGTAACCAACGCCGATACCGGTGAGAAGCTCTTTAGCCAGGAACCGCAGCTCCATGAACGAGACCTCACAATTGAGACTCCTGAGGGGGTTAACCCTGGGCCGGGCAACTACCAGGTGGGTTTCCAAATCACGTCTTCGGATGGACACGCTACTCGCGGTGGTGTGGAATTTTCCGTTAAAGGTGACGGGGCCGAAAACCCCGAGGCTGGCGAGTCTGACGCGACAGACCAGGAAGCAACCGAGGGGCTGCCGATGTCGCTGAAAATCATTTTGGGCGTGGGCGGGGTTTTGGCAATTGCCACAGTAGTTGCCCTATTTATTGGCAAGTCTCGTCGCATTGATTCGGAAGGTGAAAAATAATGTCCAAGATTTCTAGCATTGCCCTTGTGGGGTTGATTGTGGCCGGCCTTGCCCTGGCGGGTTGCTCCCCGCAGAACCAAAATGACTCCACCGAGTCGAAGGCTGATGCCACCTCCAGCGCTGCGGAGAAGTCCTCCCCCGCCGCAGCCGAGGACCTGACCTTCGAAGACGCGGTCGTGCGTGCCAACGAAGATAAAGACATGACTGCTATTTTTGGCACCTTGGTGAACCACACCGATAAGGACATCGCTATCACCGGTTTTTCCACCAGTCTTAATGCCAAGGTGAACCAGATCCATGAGACCGTCGATGGCAAGATGCAGGAAATGTCGAGGCCGTTGGTGGTCAAGGCCGGCGAGTCCCACGAACTTGCACCAGGCGGTGACCACTTCATGCTCATGGAAATGGGAAACCACATCGCTCCCGGCGAATCCCTTGACCTTAAGGTGAAGCTAGAAGGCGGCGAAGAGCTCGATCTGGGCGAGATCCAAACGCGTAGCATGCCTTCCGGGGATGAGGACTACGGCGATATGGAAGGCCACGATATGTCCCACATGGAGCACGGAGATATGTCCCACAATAAGGAAGGCCACGACCACTAACCATGTCTGGGTTCAGCAGAAGGGGATTTCTCACTGGCGCTGCGGTATCGACCAGCGCCTTCGCGTTGGCAGGCTGCAATAACCAGGGCTCTTCCCCGGATGCTGGGGCACAGGAACAGCCTGCGCTTGCCGACGCCCTCGTGGCTTTTGACGGCGAGCATCAGGCGGGCATTGCTACCGCAGAGCAGGCTCACCTGAATCTGGTGGGGTTTGACTTTAAAAGGGGCGTCGACAAGCGAGAGTTTGCCAACCTCATGAAGCTGTGGACCGAGGACGCCCGCGCGCTGTGTACGGGGGAGCCGCCGCTGGGCACCCTGGAACCGGAAATGGTGCAACAGCCCGCCAACTTGACCATCACCTGCGGTCTAGGCCAGAAGGTATTCTCCCTGCTCGGCGTGGAGAAACCACACTGGTTGGGAGATGTGCGTTCCTTTAAGCGTGATGAGCTGCAACGACAATGGGGACAAAGCGATATTGTCCTTCAGATTTGTTGCGATGACCCGTTGATGAATACTTATGCACTGCGCCACATGGTGCGAGCCGGTGAGCACTATGCCAGTGTGAAGTGGCTGCAGCAGGGATTTATTCATGCCTATGGCAGCCACGAAAAGAGCGCTACTGCGCGCAATATGTTCGGGCAAAAGGACGGCACCGTTAACCCGCGCAGCGAGGAAGATTTTGCAGCCCAAGTGTGGATCGATGAAGGGCCGAAGTGGGCGCAAGGGGGAACGGCCATGGTGGTGCGTCGTATTCGCATGAACGTGGATACGTGGGAGAAGCTGGATCGCTCCTCCCGTGAAAATGCGGTGGGCCGTAAGCTTGACACCGGCGCCCCGCTTACCGGTGAAGAAGAATTTGATGCTGCAGATTTCGATGCGGTAGATGACTACGGCTTGCCGGTGATTGATAAAAACTCGCACATGGCCGTGGCCGCGCCACCTGCTGATCATCCGGAGCAACGCATCCTACGCCGGCCGTATAACTATGAGCTGGCCCCCGATGGCAAGGATGGGCAGCTTTCCAATATCGGCCAGGTTTTCATCTGCTATCAGCAGGATCCCACCAAGCAATTCGAGCCTATCCAGGCCCGTTTGGATAAATCTGACCTGATGAATGAGTGGCTGACCCATATCGGCTCCGCTATGTATTTCTGCCCGCCGGGCACCCTCGACGCGGATGGGCGTGAATCTTGGTGGGCGAAATCGCTTTGCGAGTATGCAGGGTTGTAGAATAGCTATCCGTAAATTTAAATAGCGGACGCGGCCAGGTATGCCGCCGACGCACGAGCGCATAAAGGAGCGCGATTATGGCGGAACTCATTCCCGCAGTACCGGTCAATTACGATTCCTTCACCGTGCCCGCCGGCCAGGCCGTGGGCGCAGCAATGCGAGAGCTCAATCTTCCCAATAAGGGCCCTGAGGCTGTCGTAGTCGTTCGCGGTGAAGACGGCACTCTCTTTGATTTGTCGCACACCCCCGACACGGAATCCACCTTCACCCCGGTAGCCGCCTGCGAGGAAGACGGTCGCGCGGTAATCCGCCACTCCTGCGGCCACGTTATGGCGCAGGCCGTGCAGGCCGAATTCCCCGGCACCAAGCTGGGCATCGGCCCGGCCATTGAAAATGGCTTCTACTTCGATTTTCAAACCGCGGAGCCTTTCACCCCGGAAGATCTCAAGGCGATTGAAAAGCGCATGAAGAAGATCATTAAGGGAGGCCAGCGTTTTGAGCGCCACGTTTACGAATCCGCTGCAGAAGCGGAGCAGGCGCTTGCCGGAGAACCCTTCAAGCTCGAGCTGGTCCAGGACAAGGGCAACGTTGACCCTGACTCCGATGAGGCCGCCGAGGTTGGTTCTGGCGATCTGACCCACTATGACAACATCAACCCGCGCACCGGGGAAGTAGAGTGGTTCGACCTCTGCCGCGGACCGCACGTTCCAACCACCAAGTACATCCCGGCCTTTACGCTAACCCGCTCTTCTGCTGCATACTGGCGCGGAGATCAGTCTAAGGCTGGCCTGCAGCGCATTTACGGCACCGCTTTTGAGTCCAAGGAGGCCCTGGAGGCCTACCAGACCATGGTGGAAGAGGCTGAAAAGCGCGACCATCGCCGCTTGGGCCAAGAGCTAGACCTCTTCTCCTTCCCAGATGAGATTGGCTCCGGTTTCCCGGTATTCCACCCGAATGGTGCCACCGTGCGCATGGAGATGGAAAACCACTCTCGCAACCGCCACGTCCAGGCCGGCTATTCCTTTGTCAACACTCCGCATATCACCAAGGGTGATCTCTTCAAGAAGTCGGGCCACCTGGACTTCTACGCCGATGGCATGTTCCCGCCAATGCAGCTCGATGGCGAGTATGACGAAGAAGGCAATACCGTCAAGGAGCCGCAGGACTACTACGCCAAGCCCATGAACTGCCCGATGCACAACCTGATTTTTGCATCCCGTGGACGTTCCTACCGCGAGTTACCGCTGCGCCTATTTGAGTTCGGCACCGTCTACCGCTACGAAAAGTCCGGCGTGGTCCACGGTCTGACCCGTGCCCGCGGCTTTACCCAGGACGACGCGCACATTTACTGCACCGAAGAACAGCTGGAAGAAGAACTCACCAAGGTCCTAGACTTCATCATCTCCTTGCTGAAGGACTATGGCCTGTCTGATTTCTACCTGGAGCTTTCCACCAAGGATCCGAATAAGTTCGTCGGTTCCGACGAGATTTGGGAGCGCTCGACTTCCATCTTGCAGTCGGTCGCGGAAAAGTCTGGCTTGGAGCTGGTACCGGACCCAGCCGGCGCCGCGTTCTACGGTCCAAAGATTTCTGTCCAGGCCCGCGATGCCATTGGCCGTACCTGGCAGATGTCTACCGTGCAATTGGACTTCAACTTGCCCGAGCGTTTCGAGCTGGAGTACACCGCTTCGGACGGAACAAAGAAGCGCCCGATCATGATTCACCGTGCGCTCTTTGGCTCCATTGAACGTTTCTTTGGTGTGCTACTGGAGCACTACGCTGGCGCATTCCCGGCTTGGCTGGCGCCGCACCAGGTGGTGGGTATCCCGGTGGCAGATGAATTCTCCCCGCACCTTGAAGAAGTTGCCACACAGCTGCGCCAGAAGGGAATCCGCGCCGATGTGGATACCTCCGATGACCGCATGCAGAAAAAGATTCGCAATCGCACCACCGGAAAGGTCCCATTCATGCTGGTCGCCGGTGCCCGCGATGTGGAAGCCGGCGCCGTGTCCTTCCGCTTCCTAGATGGCACCCAGGTCAACGGTGTGCCGGTGAATGAGGCTGTGGAACTCATCACTGCGTGGGTCGCAGAACGCAATAACGAGCAGCCGACTGAAGAGCTCATCAGTGCCCGACGCTAAAAAGACGCGCGAGACCGAAAGCTCCGCCGCGTTCGACAATGGAGCGGTGGAGGGGACCTTCGTTGACTCAGGCGCGGGCGACCCGGACCGTCTAGAACGGCTGTGGGCACCTTATCGCATGGCTTATATAGCCAAGCGCTCTGAGGACCCCTTCGTTGCCGCCCCGCAGGGTAGCGACGAAGACGGGCTCATCATCGCCCGCGGCAAGAGCGTTTATGCATTGCTAAACCTCTTTCCGTACAACGCTGGACACCTCATGGTGGTGCCGTACCGTAAAGAATCTCAGCTTGAGAACCTAACGCAAGAGGAATCTCAAGAGCTGATGGAGTTTGCGCAAAAGGCTATCCGGGTACTCAAACGCGTCTCTCACCCAGAGGCCATTAACGTAGGTTTGAACTTGGGTCGCGCTTCAGGAGGCTCCGTGGGAGATCACCTGCACCTGCATGTGGTGCCAAGGTGGCCTGGGGATAGTAACTTTATGACTGTCCTTGATGGGACTAAGGTATTACCGCAGCTTCTGCAGGATACACGCCGCGTGCTGGCAGAAGGTTGGCGCGAGATGGAAGAGGAGGATTCGCGTGCTTAGCGTGCATGGGCGAAAGCCCGCCGCCGTGGTGGTGGAACCTATAGCGAAGGCCTTTTTAAAGCTGGGCCTGACCCCGAATGTGGTCACTATTGTGGGAACCATTGTCACCATTGCTATTTCGGTGATCCTCATTCCTACCGGTCACCTGTTTTCCGCTGCCGTATTATCCGGCCTCTTTGCCGCCTTTGACATGCTCGACGGCACCATGGCGCGTCTGACTGGCAAAGCCACCGCCTTTGGCGCGACCTTGGATGCTTCCTGCGATCGAATCACCGATGGTGCCTTGTTTAGCGCTATTGCGTGGTGGCTGATTTATTCCGCGGATTCTTCCCGCATTACGGTCATCGCTTGCTTTGTCACCTTGGTATGTTCCCAGGTCATTTCCTATATCAAGGCTAGGGGAGAGGCGTCTGGGTTCAAGATGGTCGGCGGCCTCATCGAGCGCCCTGAGCGGCTTATCTTGGGCTTGGGCGGCATTGGCCTTGAGGGCCTTGGCGTTCCGCATGCTATCGAGGTAGCGCTGTGGATCCTTGCCGTTGGCTCCATCTTCACCGTGTGCCAGCGCATGGTCATCGCTGCCCGCCAGGAGCAGCACTAGCTCGCTGAGTACCACCGAAAAACCAGGAGGTTTTAACACCATGTGGGATAAAGAAGACCTCTCCGCGGCGGGCTACCTCGCGGGGTGGAAGGTGGTGCGCCGGTTACCCGAGCCCATCGCGCGCACGCTGTTTCGGTGGGGCGCCGACTTTGCCAGCAGGAACGGCCGCGGAATGGATGGCTTGCGCCGCAACCTTGCCCGCGTGGTGGGGCCAGAAAACGTTACCCGCGCGCTGGTACGCGATTCCGTTCGCTCCTATATGCGCTATTGGATGGAGGCCTTCCGCCTGCCGGCTATCCACGGCGATGCCAGCCTGCACGAGCGCTTGCTCAGCGGCTTGGAAGGTCTCGAGCATTTTGATGCTTCCGCTCAATCCGGACGCGGCACTATTTTGGCCCTCCCACATTCGGGTAATTGGGACATGGCGGGTGTCTTCCTCGTGAGCCACTATGGCCAGTTCACCACTGTCGCAGAGCGCTTGAAGCCCGCAGTGCTTTTCGACGCCTTCGTGGACTACCGCGAAACCCTCGGTTTTGAGGTCCTTCCCCTCACCGGGGGCGAAGCCTCGCCTTTTGCTCGCCTCAAAGAAGTATTAGAAGCTGGCGGCGTGGTGTGCCTGCTGGCCGAGCGTGACCTGACTCGAAGTGGTGTGAGCGTAGATTTCATGGGGGAGGAGGCCAATATGGCCGCCGGACCCGCCCGGCTTGCGCTGGAGACTGGCGCCGCCCTCCATGTGGTGCACTCATGGTTTAAGGGAGAGGGCTGGGGCCTATCGGTGTCTCCGGAACTTGAGGTAACAAACGTACAAGAGACTACGCAACGCATGGCCGATGGCTTCGCTGCCAATATTCGCCGGCATCCGGAGGATTGGCATATGCTGCAGCCGCAGTGGAATGTCGATATTGAGAGGCGTCGGCAAGCGCGCGCCGCGCACAAGGCCCGTGATAGCCGCCACGCTGGTGCACGGCAGGAAGGCGAGAAATAATGCGGATCGGCATCGTGTGCCCCTACTCCTTTGATGAACCGGGCGGAGTTCAAGCCCATATCCTTGATCTAGCCACCGTATATATAGAGCAAGGGCACTATGTTCAGGTCATCGGCCCCGCTTCTGACTCCACGCCGCTGCCTGATTTTGTGGTCAAGGGAGGCCCGGCTTTTCCCATTGCTTATAACGGTTCGGTGGCCCGCCTGTCCGTCGGACCTCAGGTAACGCGCAAGGTCAAACGCTTTATCAAAGATGGCGACTTTGATGTTTTGCACATCCATGAGCCCAATTCCCCGAGCTTTTCCATGACCGCGCTGGCCGTAGCGCAGGGACCGTTGGTGGCCACGTATCACGCCTCCGCGTCGAGCTCGCTGGTCTTGACCCTTGCCAAGCCTTTCCTCGCGCCTTTTTTGGAAAAGATCCGCGGCGGTATCGCGGTTTCAGATATGGCGCGGCGCTGGCAGGTGGAGCAATTGGGCGGAGACCCAGTCCTCATTCCCAACGGCGTGGATACATCGGTATACGCGCAGGCACGGCGCCGCAGCCCAGCCAAGGCCCCCGGAGATCCTTTAGAAGTAGTCTTCTTAGGCCGGCTCGACGAGCCGCGCAAGGGGCTGGATATCCTGCTTCGTGCGCTCCGCCAGATAGACCACCCCCTCCGCGTTACCATCATGGGTGGCGGCCGTGCTCGCGAGGTAGAAGGCGTAGATTTTGTCGGCCGAGTCAGCGATGCCGAAAAGGCCGAGATCCTCGGCCGCGCCGATGTATACGTGGCCCCAAATACCGGGGGCGAAAGTTTCGGCATTGTGTTAGTAGAGGCCATGGCGGCCGGCGCGGCAGTAGTTGCTTCTGACCTTGAAGCCTTCCGCGCGGTGTGCAACGCCGATTCTGATGAGCCTGCCGGCGCACTCTTCCGCAATGAGGATAGTGAAGATCTGGCGCGCGTCTTAAGTGAGGTGCTTGATGATGCCGAGTACCGGGTTCGGCTGACACGTAATGGCGTCGAGCGTGCCAGCACGTATGACTGGGACCATGTGGCAGCAGCTGTTATGCAGGTCTATGAAACCGTCCAGGACGGAACCAAGGTGAGGGTGAAGCGCTAATGGCCATTGAAATTGCGCTAGTCCTCTTTCTGCTCATCATCGTGGGCTCCTGGGCGCTTTTTACCGCTCAGCGGCTCAACTCACTGCACATTCGCACCGATGCCTCGCTGGCACAGCTACAGGCGGCCCTAGACCGCAGGGCAGCGGTCACAGCGGCAGTGGCACCGGGCCTGGCGGCCCTGGCCCAAAGAGCCGAATCCACCGAGCTCTACCAAGGCCACTTCGAACCGCGCACGCTGGCCGAGCGGGAGCTTTCTGCCGCCATTGTGCGGAAGTTTCCCGCAGAGCGCCGCCCCGCTGCGCTTGCCGACGCCGAAGGGCGTATCCAGCTCGCCCACCGCTTTTATAACGAAGCGGTCAGCGATACTCGCGCTTTGCGTCTGCGCCCTGCGGTGCGGCTTTTCCATCTGGGCGGCACCGCAAAGCTGCCGGAATACTTTGACTACATGCTGGCTGAGTAGCCTGCTGAGCGGTTTTATGACCGAAGCGAGTGCCGGCCGCCTCGGCGGCGTAAAACCGGCTGTGCCAGGGCGCTTGGCGCGTGTGGCTGGTGAATTCCTGCGCGTTCCAGTTTTCCAGCCAGCGCCACCTCGAGCGCAAACCATATAAGCCCAATGATGGCCATAACCACGATGAGAAAATTGCGGGCCACCAAGAGATACACGGGGAGCATATTCTCGCCCACGTAATGCCAGATGTAGTCGTAGTTAAACGGATAGACCAAAGTACCCAGCGCAGCGGCGATAATGGCGCAGACCGCTAGCAGGCGCTGGACTACCCGCAAGGCAGTAAACCCTTGTGGAAGTCGCTGGCGGATCACCACTGCAAGCAGCGGGCCGAGCCAGACGATGTATTGCGGGGAGAAAACCTTATTGGTCGCGATAAGGAGCAAGACCATAACGCTAAAGAACGCCATGGTGGTGCGCGTGGTCCATCCGCCGGCACACAGCCGGTAGAGCGCCCATCCCACCGCAAACACCAGCATGATAATGATGGCTATGGTGCTCCACCTGATGGCGGTATCCACGCCGGGCCCGGAGATCTCAAAGCTCTTGGAAGCGGCGTAGCCCAAATCCCAGCGGCCGGGGTGGCGATGCGCTTGCAGCAACAGGAAGGTCGCCGGGATGGACTCCAACTGGAGTCCGCGCACGCCCTGGTAGTTTAAAGGTGAAAGTAAGCGTTCGGTGCCACAGGTGGCAACCGATATGGCGCAGACTGCAATGATGGTGCAGAAGAAGACGAGCAGGCGTTGCCAGGTCGCAGGCCTATTGAAGCGGCCCACTAAGCCTGCGGCGAGCACTCCGGGCCAAAGCTTCATGGTGGTGGCAAAGCCCAGTAACGCCGAGGCAATAAGGGGATGGGTAGCCAGAAGGGCGGCTGCTCCGGCGACGGCTAGGGCGGGGAAAATATCGAGGCGCCACACAAAGGCATGGCCGGCCGCGGTGCCGAAGAAAACCCAGAACCAAGCGGCCCAAAAAGCGCGCGGTTGGGTGGGATGGTGGCGCAGCAGCAGGGCTAAAAACGCGGCGTCGACAAGCAGCGTCATGATGGTAAAGCCGATATAGAAAGCGGTGATATTTTCACCGGTGAGCCACCCCAAAAGCACCGTAGGCCACGTGCCTGCATGAGGGTACTCGGTCATTTGAGTTGGGTCGTCGCCGTAGATACCCGCAAAATAATATGCGACATCGCCCCTGGGACTGTGGTCAATCTTGAGTAGATATACAAGGCACAGGCGGGCGATAACCCACCCAATCCAAACTGCAGGAACAGAAGCGAGGCGTTTCACCCAAAAGACTTTATTCAAAGAGCGCTCACTTCGGTGGCGGACATAGTTTCTTCTAGAAAATTCTTCCACTTATGCCAAAAAATGGGGGAGAGATAATGAGAAAAGGAATCGGCGGCTCGGCCTTTTAGTAGTGTGGACGACAATTGCTAGCGGTAGTGATTTAGGACATTGGGAGTGTGGAGATGGCAGCCATCCGCGAGATTTTGGACATAGAGAAAACGGGAGCGGACGATGTCTTTAGTGGCCCGGCGGTGGAGTCGCGGATTGAGCGTACCTTCGGCGGACATATTGCTGGCCAAGCAGTGGCCGCGGCCCAACGCACCGTTTCCGGGAAAGAGGTTCACTCCCTGCACGGCTATTTTGTGGGGCCTGGTGACGCGAGCCGGCCGATTGAGTTGCGGGTCGAGCGCATTCGGGACGGCAGATCCTTTGCCAACCGGCAGGTACGCGCCTACCAAGGGGGCACGCTACTTTTCTCTGCCATGGCGAGCTTCCACCGCAATGGGGACTGCGGCCCGCAGCACCAAGATCCCATGCCGGAGGTACCTGGGCCCGAAGAAACAGCTCGTTCCGGTGGCGGTGCGCCTTACTCCACCCGCATCATCCTCAAAGAATGGGAGGAATGGGATATCCGCTTGGTGCCAGAGGAAGGCCGAGTCCCTGTGGCAGCGGAACGCACCGGTGCAGGATTTCGTCATATCTGGTTCCGCAATACCGGTGAGCTTCCGCAGGATCCGGCTTTCCACCGCGCCGCGCTGACCTACATGTCGGATATGACTCTCATCCGCTCCGCGCTCCTTCCGCATCAAGGAGAGAAAGTGCAGTTGGCCAGCCTCGACCATGCCATTTGGTTCCTGCGTCCTATTCGCGTGGATGAATGGCTCTTATATGAGCAAGTATCACCCTCAGCATTTCAAGGAACGGCAATTGCGCGCGGCAAGCTCTTTACGGAGGAGGGCGAATTGGTGGCGTTGGTCAATCAAGAGGGCCTTACACGCTTCTTGGATGAAAAGCTGGGCAGCGGTTCCGCCCATGGCAATTGGCACAACGTGTAAATATGCCCCGCTTATAAGGGGGTCGCTTTCACGCATTCATGCAGCACACGTATAATTGCCACCAGTTTCAGCACCCGATTAGAAAGGGACTACATGTCAGGCCACTCGAAATGGGCAACTACCAAGCATAAAAAGGCTGCCAACGATGCAAAGCGTGGCAAGGAATTTGCCAAGCTGATCAAGAATATCGAAGTGGCGGCCCGCACCGGCGGTGGTGACCCAGCGGCTAACCCAACCCTTGATGACATGATCAAGAAGGCCAAGAAGGCCTCCGTCCCCAATGACAATATTGAGCGTGCTCGCAAGCGTGGATCCGGTGAGGAAGCCGGCGGCGCCGACTGGGAAACCATCATGTACGAAGGCTATGGCCCCAACGGCGTGGCCATGCTCATTGAGTGCCTTACGGATAACCGCAACCGTGCGGCGACCGACGTGCGTACCGCTATGTCTAAAAACGGCGGCAACTTGGGCGAATCCGGCTCTGTGGCCTATATGTTCACCCGTACCGGCTACGTCCTAATAGAAAAGGGTGAGCTGACGGAAGACGATGTTTTGATGGCCGTGCTAGAAGCTGGCGCGGAAGAGGTAAAGGACCAGGGCGAGAAGTTTGAGATCGTCTGCGCCCCGACGGATGTGCAGGCCGTTAAGGACGCGCTCAAGGAAGCCGATATTGAGGTCGATGACTCTGATAATGACTTCCGCGCTTCTGTTGAGGTGCCGCTTGATGCCAATGATGCCAAGAAGATTTTCCGCCTCATTGATGCTTTGGAAGACTCCGATGACGTGCAAAACGTCTACACCAACATGGACCTGTCCGATGAGGTACTAGCCGAGTTGAACGAGGGTTAATCACCTCTTCGCCGCAATAGCGGCGGCTATGTAGCGCCGGGAGCGCTCCGCGAGAATTGCTCGCCGGAGGCGCTGCCGGCGCTTCGCTATGGTGGGGTGGACTGCTACGTTTGTAGAACACCTGTGTGTAGTCCATAATGGGGGCAGTAGGCGGTGCGATAAGGCGCTGACATGACAATGGGGGAGAGATGAACCTAGAAGGAATGCGCGTGATGGGGATTGACCCGGGCTTGACGCGCTGTGGACTTTCCGTGGTTCAAGCTGGTCGCGGCCGAGCAATCCTCCCGGTTTCTGTAGGTGTGGTTCGTACCCCTAGCGATAAAGACTTAACGGAGCGCCTCCTGCGTCTTTCAGTGGCAGCGAAAGAATGGATGGATGACTATACGCCGGATGTAGTAGCGATCGAGCGCGTCTTCGAACGTGGCCAGGTCTCCACGGTCATGCAAACTGCCCACGTGGTAGGGGTGTTGGTGCTGGCTGCAGCTGAGCGCGACATTCCGGTGTATATGTACACCCCATCCGAGGTGAAAAAGGCAATCTCTGGAAATGGGCGCGCCGATAAAAAGCAGATGACCACTATGATCACCCGTATTCTGGGGTTGACGGAGCCGCCCAAGCCTGCCGACGCCGCCGATGCACTTGCCCTGGCCGTATGTCATTGCTGGCGTGCCCCTGCCATTGCGCGGATGGACCGGAATGGTCTTGGGCTTGGGGCCAAGACAAGTGGCGTGCGCGGACAAGCTAAGAAGCGGTAGAGAAATTTACTGAGAGAAAAGGATAGGAAGCCAATGATTGCTGCACTGCGTGGAGAGGTAATCCATATTGGACTCGACCATGGGGTCATCGATTGTGCAGGCGTGGGATACAAGTTCTTGGCCACCCCAAAAACGCTGGGCACTTTGCGCCGCGGGGAACCAGCTACGGTTCTCACCAACTTGGTGGTCAAGGAAGACTCCCTGACTCTTTATGGCTTTAGCGCTGATGAGGACCGCGAGATGTTCCAAGTTCTGCAATCCGTGTCGGGGCTCGGACCAAAGCTTGCCTTGGCGGCGCTTTCGGTCATGGGCGCTGGGGAGCTCGCTGCAGCGATTGGTGCGGAAGACGTGAAGGCGCTGCAATCTATCCCGGGCGTCGGTAAGCGTATGGCTCAGCGCTTGGCATTGGAGCTGAAAGATAAGGTGGCGGCCTTTGCGCCAAGCGAGCCCTCTACTGCAGGTGCCAGCGACACCGCCGTCGCGCCAGCCGGCGGGGCCGTGGTAGAAAGCGTGACGGAAGCGCTCATTGGTCTTGGGTTTACTGATAAGGGAGCGCGGCCTGTGGTGGAAGCGGCATACGCGGAGAACCCTGATGCCGATACGTCTTCCCTCTTGCGTGCGGCTCTAGCGCAGCTGGGCAAGAAAAAGTAACGGCAGGTAGGAAGGCTGAACAATCATGTCCGATATTGAGCGCACCGAATTTAACCTCCCCGACGGCGTCGACGCGGCGCATTCCTCGCAGCGCAATAGCGACGTCGAAGCGACCGCACACTCCGAGGAACATGATATTGAGCGGTCATTGCGCCCGAAGTCGCTAGATGAGTTTATAGGCCAGCCCAAGGTGCGCGAGCAGCTTTCCTTGGTGCTCAAAGGCGCTAAGAATCGTGGAGTTACGCCGGACCACGTTCTGCTCTCTGGCCCGCCTGGCCTGGGTAAGACCACCATGGCGATGATTATTTCCCAGGAGTTGGGGACCTCGCTGCGTATGACTTCGGGGCCTGCCTTAGAGCGCGCCGGCGATTTGGCCGCCATGCTTTCAAATCTGATGGAAGGCGACGTGCTTTTCATCGATGAGATCCACCGCATTGCCCGGCCAGCAGAAGAAATGCTGTATATGGCGATGGAAGATTTCCGTATTGACGTCATCGTAGGCAAGGGGCCTGGTGCTACCTCCATTCCGCTGGAAATCCCGCCTTTTACCCTGGTAGGGGCTACAACCCGCGCCGGCATGCTTACTGGCCCCCTGCGTGATCGATTCGGCTTTACTGCGCAAATGGAGTACTACGACACGGCTGACTTAACTCAGGTGATTAAGCGTGCGGCGCACATCTTAGACGTAGATATTGACCATGATGCAGCGGTAGAAATTGGTTCTCGTTCGCGTGGCACCCCGCGTATTGCTAACCGTCTGTTGCGCCGCGTTCGCGACTATGCCGAGGTCAACGGCTCGGGTCTGATTGATCTTAGTGCGGCCCAGGGGGCGCTCGAGGTCTTCGACGTGGATGAAATGGGCCTCGATCGCTTGGACCGGGCGGTACTCGATGCCTTAATTAAGGGGCACGGCGGCGGACCAGTCGGCGTGAGCACCCTTGCCATTGCGGTGGGCGAGGAACCCTCGACGGTGGAGGAGGTGTGTGAGCCCTACCTGGTGCGTGCCGGGATGATTGCGCGAACAGGACGCGGCCGCGTAGCTACCGCCGCCGCGTGGCGTCACTTGGGGCTTACTCCTCCTGAGGGGGCAGCCGGCGTGTTTTAATTCCAGGCGCCAGCCTACTTGGTTAAGCATTCTGGTTTTTGTGTCCACTTCCGTCTGGCACACTAGGAAGCTATGGAAATCATCATTCTCATCATTATTGGCATCCTGTTCGTCATTCCCTCTTTCATGGCTATGCGAAAGCAGCGCCAGCGCCAAAATGATATGCAGACCCTACAAAATTCCCTCAAGCCGGGCGATTCCATCGTCACCGCGGGTGGTGTGCACGGCGTGGTGCGTAGCACCAGTGACAAGGATGTGGATCTAGAAATCGCCCCAGGAGTGGTGGTTACTTTTGACAAGATGGCCGTGATCCGCACCGAGCAGGAAGCCAATGAGCTCGAGCGCCCAGCAGCTGCTGAGGAAGCAAACGGCGATGCGGAAGATAACCTGCCTGATGGCAATACCCCTCCGTTCGACGGCGAGAGGAAGAACTAACCCCCGCCTTTCCTGAGAACTATCTTAACGTTTGCTAGGTGGGTGGGAACTTTATGGAGCGTAGAACCCATCACACTTTGGGCCTTATCTGGCCCTCGTTAAGGAAAAATCCGTCTCATGACGTACGATTGTGCGTTGTTGACGTGCCTGCGCCATTCGGTCGGGCCGTATTTATTGTCTAAGCACCCTGTTATAAGCAGCACAGGAGATTATCGTTGTCCGCATCACCCCGTCGCGCTATGAAAAATAGCCAACGCCAATGGCCGAAGCGCGCTATCGCGTTATTCGTCCTCATTGTGGTTGTTATCTATGCGCTTATCTTTCTTACTGGTAGCCGTCAAAGCACGCCGAAGCTCGGCATTGACCTGCAGGGCGGTACTCGCGTAACGCTTGCTCCGCAAGGCGAGGAACCCACTCAGGACCAGCTCAAACAAGCACGCACCATCTTGGAACAGCGTGTCAATGGTATGGGCGTTTCTGGCTCTGAGGTTGTCATTAACGGCAATACCCTGGTTATTACCGTGCCAGGAGAGGACGCTTCCCAAGCACAGGCCGTAGGTAAGACCTCGCAGCTCTTCTTCCGCCCAGTGGCTAAGCCATCCATGCCGGATATGGGCAAGCTCAATAAGGAGCTAGAAGACATGGCCAACCGCTGGGTAAAGTATGGCGTGCTAAGCGCAGACGAAGCGAACAAGCAGATGGATCAAGGCGTCAAGGCCATCTCTGCGCAGGAAGCGCAGATGACCGGACAGAAGCCAAAGGAGAAGAAGGCTCCAAAGGTCAGCGCTAAGCCCCTGGATGAGCCAAGCAACTCCATTGAGCAGTCGAAGCGCCGTGATGAAATCACGGAGATGTTGCTCAAGGACCGCCAGTCCGAGGATCCGACGACCCAAGCCGCAGCTTCGATGCTGATGACCTGTCAGGGCGATACCGATCCGCTGGCTGGCGCGGACGATCCGGCTAAGCTATTTGTTACCTGTGATTATTCCAAGGGCAACCCGTACGTTCTCGAGCCCGCGCCACTTCTTAACGGCATCAAGGATGAAAATGGCACCCGCCTAACCGGCAATGAGATCAATACCAATGGTCCTATCGAAGGCGGTATGAACAACAAAACCGGCCAAATGGAGATCAACTTCTCTTTCAAGACCGGAGATGGACCAAACGGTTCCCAGACGTGGGCGGACCTCACCAAGGAACACCTCAACGACCAAGTCGCCATTACCCTTGACTCCGCAGTTATCTCTGCACCGGTGATCCAGGGCGCAACTCCAGTTGGGTCCGCAACCTCTATTACTGGTGATTTCAGCCAGGAGGAAGCACAGAACCTGGCCAATAACTTGAAGTATGGCGCACTGCCGCTGTCCTTCGCCGGTGAAAATGGCGAGCCGGGCGGTACCATTGAGTCCATTCCGCCGACACTGGGTAAGGCCGCCCTGCAGGCCGGCCTTATCGCGGGCCTAGTCGGCTTGGTACTCGTGATGGCTTATTCGCTGTATTACTTCCGCGCACTGGCCGGCGTCTCCCTCGTCTTCCTCATTTCTTCTGGCCTGTTGACCTATGGTGCCTTGGTGCTGCTGGGTCGTTGGATCGGCTACTCACTGGATCTCTCCGGTATTGCTGGTCTGGTCATCGGTGTGGGTGCAACGGCTGACTCCTTCGTGGTCTACTACGAGCGCATCAAGGATGAGCTGCTAGAGGGACGCACTTTCCGCTCCGCTACGCAAAAGGCGTGGGAGCGTGCTCGTGCGACCATCGTGACCGGTAACGCGGTGACCCTCATCGGCTCCGTAGTGGTCTACTTCCTCGCCATCGGTGAGGTTAAGGGCTTCGCCTTTACCATGGGCCTGACCACGGTCTTCGACCTTGTCGTATCCTTCTTGGTTATGGCACCACTGATGCAGTTGGTGGGCCGCCGTCCAGCTGCAGCCAAGCCTTCGATGAACGGCCTTGGCGGTATCTACGCCTTGGTGGAAGAGCGCCGTGAACGCGGCTATTTCGGCTCGGGGCATCGCAAAGCAGGCTCCACTAAAACCTCCGCAACCAAGGAGGCAGCCACCACAGAAACGGCAGCACATACTGCCGCAGGAACCGCACGTCCCGTTGATGCTGCGGAAGATGAGGAGAAATAAGCATGGCTGTTTCGACTAAGCACAAGATTTCCCGAATGGACCGCCTCTACGAGGATGAGCGCGGTTATGACTTCATTGGCCGCACCAAGCTGTGGTACGGCATCACCGCCGCGCTGATCGTGGCGGCCGTGGCCGCAATCCTAATTCGCGGCTTCAGCCTCTCGATTGACTTCGAAGGCGGCACTACGCTGTCCATGCCGGCAGGGGACCTTAAGGAAGAAGAAGTAGGACGCGTCTTTGAAGATTCCACCGGCGTAGAACCCGAGCAGGTACATATCGTAGGCTCCGGCAACTCCGAGACCTTGGAGATTGTCTCCGAACGCCTCAGCCAAGAAGAGGTGAATGCGGTTCGTACCGCTATCTACGAGGACTTTAAGCCGAAGGATGAAGAAGGTAAGGCCACCCCGGATGCCATCGGTTCGTCCACGGTATCTGAGTCTTGGGGTTCTGCCATTACCCAGCGCATGCTTATCGCCATGCTGGTCTTCTTGGTAGCTGCCACCGTTTATGTGGCCATTCGCTTGCAGAAGAACATGGCTTTTGCCGCTATCATCGCCCTGATTGCAGACGGCCTGATTATTGCCGGCATTTATGCGCTCTTCGGATTCCAGGTTTCCCCTGCTGTCATTATCGGTCTGCTTACCGTCCTGACCTTCTCCATGTATGACTCGGTCATCGTCTTTGACAAGATCAACGAGAACACGGAAGGCCTGGAGGGACAGCGCAAGAAGACCTTTGCTGAGCTGACGAACCTGGCGATTAACCAGACGGTCATGCGCTCGATTTCTACCTCGGTGATTTCTGCGCTGCCGATTATCGCGCTCTTCGTGGTGGCCGTGTGGCTCATGGGCATTGGTACCCTGCGCGATTTGGCACTCATCCAGCTCATCGGTGTGGTTGAGGGTATTTTCTCCTCCATCTTCTTCGCTACGCCATTGGTTGTCACCTTCGCCAATATGTCCAAGAAGACTAAGCGCCACAATAAGCGAGTAGCGGACTACCGTGCTGGTAAGGATGAGAAGGGTGCTGCAGAAGATGACGCACCCGCAGCGGGGCGCACCGTGGTTTCGCCAGTAAGTGCTCAGTCCACCCCGGCTGGCAATGAGGCCGAATCGGCGGAGTCCACCGGACACCCTGGCGCAACGTGGCGGCCAGGCAGGTAACTTCCGGTAGTAAAATTCAGGCGGATCGCTAGCTGAAGTGAGGGCACATAACCATGCTTAAGGAAAAGAGCAGTTCTGGAGGACGTCATAGGGGGAGGCGGGCCCTTGCTTCATGCGTATCCGCACTCGCCCTGGCTGCATCTGCCTGCAGCGGGCAGGGTGGCGAGGATGAGTCTTCGGCTGCGCCCCAGGAACCAGAATCCTATGGATACTTTGGGTACCAGGTAAATTCCCGTCTGGCCACTACCAACGCAGGCACCTCCTTTGGTTCTGCCAGCTCCGCCGGACTGTTGTCCACGCGCCTATATCCTGGCCTTTTCGTACCTGGTCCCGCGGGCGAATTGATCCCCAATGCAGACCTAGTAGAAACGGAAGAGCTCCCGCCCGCTGAGGGCAGCGACCAGCGCAGCGTCCAGCTGACCTTGGCCGAGGATGCCGTCTTTTCCGATGGCACTCCCGTGACCTGTGATGATTACTATTTGACTTACGTTGCCGGCACCCATCCGGCTGAATTCGCCTCCCATATGCCGCTGATGAATGACATTGCGAATTTCAGCTGCGAACCCCACAGCAAATCGTTTACGTTGACCTTTAATAAGGATCAGGGGCAGCGCTGGCGCCATATGTTTGGCGCCGGAACGGTCATGCCCGCCCATGCGCTGGCAGAAAAGGCTGGGTTGAGCCTTGAGGAGCTTAATGCGGCGCTGGCAGCCGAAGATATGCAGGCGCTAGATCCAGTTGCTCAGGCATGGCGGTATGGCTTTTCCGTGGCAAAGGATCAACTCGATCCAAAACTGCAGGTGTCTTTTGGCCCCTATGTCATCGACAAGATAGGCGATGAGGGCGAGGTTATCCTCAAAGCGAACGAAAAATACTTTGGGGATGCGCCAACCGAGGACCACGTTGTGGTGTGGCCAGCGGATGCTGATGCGCACAAGCTGGTAGATAAGGGGGCACTGCGCGTGGTCGACGCCGCCAATGCAACCCCTGACTGGCTTGACCGGAATCAAAGTGAGTCAGGGGAGGACTCCTATGAAGCTACCCCAATGGTAGGCGAGCTAACGGATACGCTGACGCTGTCTGAGGCTGGGGTATTCGCCGAGCCGTGGGCGCGCGAGAGCTTCGCTGCGTGCGTCGATCAGCAGGCGGTGGCTCAGGCAAGCTCCGCGGCCTCTGGCGTAGAGGTGCCACCGGCTTATGTGCGCACCGTTTCCGTCACCAACCCGGTTGCCGACGGCCTCGACAAAGTGGGTAAGGAGCACCAGGGTACCGATCTGGCGCAGGCGGGGAATCTGAATGGAACGACCATCAAGGTCGGCTACTTAGGACCGGATAAGCGTTACGCAGCTATGGTGGAACAGCTCCGTGCATCCTGTGAGCCGGCCGGAATCACCATCGAGGATGCGTCTGCGGAGTTTATGTCTCAGCACTACCTGGAAATGGATCCAGAAACCTGGGCACCTACCGTCGACGCTTTCCTTGGACCGGTAGATCCTCAGACGGAGTACTCCGCGGTCGAAGCTAGTATGAAAAACTCTGCGGAGCTTAAGAAGACAGAAGAAGCTTTGTGGAAGGATATTCCGTCCATTCCGCTCTCCGCGCAGCCGCGTGTCTTCCTCGTCCGCCGCGACGTGGAAGGTGTCCTGGCGTACACTGGCGTCTCGGGCATCGGTTGGAATATGGATCGCTGGCGTAGCACCGCTCCAACCGAAAAGAAGTAGGACCCGCAACAGCGGCCGTTAACGACCTCTCGCAATTATTTCTCAAGGAAGATTATGAGTTCGCACTACGAATCAGCAGCACAGGCTCTCAAGGATAAGGTTCGCCTCGTTCAAGACTTCCCAGAGGAGGGTATCCTCTTCGAAGATCTCACCCCAGTTTTGGCAGACCCAGAGGCTTTTCGCACCGTCGTAGACGGCTTAGCGGCCGCCTGCGAGGAACTGGGCGCGGAAATGATCGGTGGCCTAGATGCCCGTGGCTTCCTCCTCGGCTCGGCCGTGGCCTACAAGATGGGCCTGGGTATCCTAGCCATCCGCAAGAAGGGCAAGCTTCCTCCTCCGGTATACACCGAGGAATACGAGCTGGAATACGGCTCGGCGGCGCTGGAGATTCCGGCCAGCGGCGTCGACATCAAGGGCAAGCGCGTAGTGCTTGTCGACGACGTCCTAGCCACCGGTGGCACCCTCCATGGTGCGAAACTTCTGCTCGAGTCCGCGGGTGCCGAGGTTGCCGGCAACGTCGTTGTGCTGGAAGTCAAAGGCCTCAATGGGCGTGAGCGTTTATCCGGCCCGCCGCTCATTGTGCTAAATGCCACAGACTAAGATGAAGTGTCTAAGCTAGATCCCACGATCTAGACGAATATGAGGCCAATATGGCCCGTGGCACTGTGAAGGGCGGTAGAAATGGCCATGGATAAACCCGTAAAGCGCCAGACCGGCGGCGGTATGCGTAGCATGTCGGCTCGCCTTGCCCGTTCGCTCACAGGCGGCCGAGTCAGGGTGAATCCGGTGCTGGACCCGCTGATGTCCATCCACCGCAAGTTTCACCCTAAGGCCGACTCAGACCTGCTCAATCGTGCTTATAACACCGCCGAGCGTCTGCATGAAGGGGTTTTCCGCAAATCTGGAGAACCTTATATCACCCACCCACTTGCCGTTGCTACGATCGCTGCGGAAATTGGTATGGACACCACCACCATCGTGGCAGCGCTCTTGCACGATACGGTGGAGGATACGGACTACTCCTTAGACGACCTCACCAGGGATTTCGGCCCCGAGGTGGCCCGGCTGGTTGACGGTGTGACGAAGTTGGATAAGGTGGCGCTGGGCTCGGCCGCAGAGGCGGAAACCATCCGCAAGATGATCGTAGCCATGGCCACTGACCCGCGCGTCTTGGTCATTAAGGTAAGCGACCGCCTGCACAATATGCGTACGATGCGGTTCCTCCCGCCCGAAAAGCAGGCCAAAAAGGCGCGCCAAACCCTCGAGGTTATCGCTCCATTAGCTCACCGCTTAGGCATGGCCAGTGTGAAGTGGGAGCTGGAGGACCTATCCTTTGCCATCCTGTACCCCAAAAAGTACGACGAGATTGTGCGCATGGTGGCAGACCGCGCCCCCTCGCGTGACCGCGCGCTCAAAGAGATCATTAGCCAAGTTAGTGCGGCATTGAAGGAAAACGGCATTGAAGCTGAGGTTATGGGCCGGCCAAAGCACTACTGGTCCATCTACCAAAAGATGATCGTACGTGGCCGCGACTTTGCAGAGATTTTTGACCTAGTGGGTATCCGCATCCTAGTAGAGGATGTCAATAGCTGTTATGCCGCAATTGGCGTGGTTCACTCGATCTACCAAGCTCTGCCCGGGCGCTTTAAGGACTATATTTCTTCGCCGCGATTTGGTGTCTATCAATCGCTGCACACCACAGTGCTAGGCGATGGTGGTGCCACGCTGGAGGTCCAGGTACGCACCCACGAGATGCACTACAACGCCGAATTTGGCGTGGCCGCTCACTGGCGTTACAAGGAAACCAAGGGCAAGAACTCGGGCCACCAAGAAGAAGTGGACCAGATGGCGTGGATGCGCCAACTTCTGGACTGGCAGAAGGAAGCAGCTGACCCTAATGAGTTCCTAGATTCCCTGCGCTATGACCTTACCGCTAAGCAAATCTTTGCCTTTACCCCTAAGGGTGACGTAGTAAATCTGCCAGCAGGTTCTACTCCGGTGGACTTTGCCTATGCAGTACATACCGAAGTGGGGCATAGGTGTATCGGTGCCAAGGTCAATGGCAAGCTGGTAGCACTGGAATCGAAGCTAAAATCCGGTGACAAGGTTGAGATCTTTACTTCTAAAGACCCTAACGCAGGCCCGTCCCGTGATTGGCAGGACTTTCTGGTATCTGCACGCGCTAAGACTAAGGTACGGCAGTGGTTTGCCAAAGAGCGCCGCGAAGAACATTTGGAGGCTGGGCGAGATGCCCTAGCCACTGAAGTCCAGCGAGGCGGCCTGCCGATGCACCGCCTGTTTACCGCCAGATCCATGAAGCAGGTGGCGGAGCAGCTGCACCACGCTGATGTCGATTCGCTGTATACCGCCATCGGCGCGGGCCAAGTATCTGCGCAACATGTTGCCAATCAATTGGTTGCCATGTTTGGGGACCAGGACGATGCAATTGACACTTTGGCCTCGCGCACGCCGCTGTCTGAGATTGAAAATTCCCGTGCCCAGCACACCGAGGACTCCGCATCGGGCACCGGCATCTTGGTGGAGGGCAGCCCTGATGTAATGGCCAAGCTCGCCAAATGCTGCCAGCCTGTACCAGGCGATACCATCTTTGGTTTCGTAACCCGCGGCGGCGGAGTATCAGTGCACCGAGCCGACTGCACCAACGCGGAAAAGCTCAAAGCAGAACCCGAGCGCATGCTAGAGGTGGCCTGGTCTTCTGGGACCTCCGCTACCGGTGCTTTCTCTGCGACGCTGCAATTGGAAGCCCTAGACAGGCAAGGCCTTCTTTCAGAGCTCACTCGTGTTATGAGTGATGAGAACATCAACGTTTTGACCATGAACTCCAACCGGGGTGATGACCACATTGCGACGGTTAGGTTTACGTTCTCGGTGTCAGACACCAAGCAGCTGGGCACGTTGATGACGACCTTGCGCAATACGGAAGGCGTCTTCGACGTCTACCGAGTAACTGCTTAGCGCGCTTTCTCCTTACCCTCAAGGAGGGGCGGGGCAAGCAACGCGAAGGCTTCGGGCGGGTTACCAGTGTATGAATTTTCGGCTTCTGCCAGGTAAATCCCCAGCAAGCGAGCTTAGTTTCTCCTGCCAAGTTGTTAGTAAAGCGATATAAATTATCCTGTTGCTTTCTACAATCTAGGAGTATTTCCATGCAGTTTCGCCGCATCGGCCAGCTTGTGGCCGCCACTACCGTATCCGCTGTAGCTCTCTCCGGCGCGCAGGCGGTAGCACAAGAAAACAAGACCACCATCTCTGTCACCAATATCACCGATATTCACGGTCACTTGGAGGACAAGATCGGTGACCCAGCAAAGGCCGGCGATGAAATTGGCGTGGCCCGTTTGCAGTCTCTTATCCAGCAGGTGAATGAAGGTCAGGAATTCAACCTGACTTCTTCGGGCGATAACGTAGGCGGCTCTGCCTTTGTATCTGCAATTTCTGATGACAAGTACACCCTTGAGGCCCTCAATCAGATGGGCATGAAGGTATCCGCAGTGGGCAACCACGAGTTTGATAAGGGCACCGAGGATCTAACCGAGCGCATTCAGCCGAACTCCACGTATCCCATCTTGGGTGCCAACGTGCTTAAAGACGGCAAGCCCTTGCTCAAGCCTTCTCACGTTGAAGACGTAGACGGCGTCAAGGTGGGCTATGTCGGAACCGTGACGGAAAATACCAAGTACAAGGTATCTGCGGCCAAGATCCCGGGCGTTACCTTCACGGACCCGGTAAAGGCAACCAATGAAGAGGCCGCCCGGCTAAAGGAGTCCGGCGAAGCGGACGTTGTTGTCGCCCTTTTCCACGAGGATGCCCAAGAATATGCCGAGGGCTTCAGTAAAGACGTAGACGTGCTTTTCGGCGGCGATACTCACCAGCGCACCAAGGGCGAAGTCCCGCGCGATGGTGCACTCCCGTTGCAATGGGCGCAGGGGCATGAGTATGGCAAGTTGCTTAACGACGTCGACATTACCTTTGACAAGTCCGCCAAGAAGGTAACCGACATCAAACTCAGACAGTACGATGCTACCGACGCTGCCGCTGTCGAGCCGGACGCTGGCATTGCAGCTGTGGTGGAAAAGGCACAAAAGGAAGCCGAGGTAGAAGGCTCCAAGACTGCAGGAAACGTCAAGCAGGACCTGTTCCGTGGCTCTGACGAAGGCGCAGAGGCAGGCTCCAACCGTGGCGTAGAATCCACCCTCAATAACTTCATCGCAGATGGCCAACGCTATGCCATGAGCAAGCAGGTAGGTAAGGATATCGAGATCGGTGTCATGAACGCCGGTGGTGTGCGTGCTGACCTGAAGGGTGGTGACGTTACCTACAAGGACATCTTTGAGGTGCAGCCGTTTGGTAACTCCGTGATTACCGCAAAGATTTCCGGCGAGGAGTTCATCAATGCTTTGGAAAACCAGTGGCAGGAAGGCAGCCGTCCGCGCTTGGCCATGGGGCTTTCCAATAATGTGCAGGTGGTCTACGACCAGAAGGCCAATAAGGGTGAGCGGGTAAAGTCCGTGACCATCAACGGCGAACAGATTGACCCGAAGAAGGATTATTCCATCGCGCTGTCGTCCTTCCTTGCTTCTAGTGACGAAGAAGCCGGCGGCGATGGCTATTTCAACGCTGGTTCCATCAAGGACAAAAACGATGTGGGCTACATGGACACTCAGGCCATGATTGACTACATCAAGTCGGGTGAATCTGAGGTCCGCACCGGACAAGGTCAAATCGGTGCCCACGTTGAAGGTGAGGTGAAGCCGGGTAAGGAAATTACCGTCAATCTGTCTAGCCTTAATTACTCCACCGAGGGTGAGCCGATGGCCAAGAAGGCAACCGTGAAGTTGGGTGACGCTGAGCAGACCGTCGACATCGACAACGCTGCCCAGGAAGGCGATGCGCAATTTGGCGAGCGCGGACGTGCAACGGTAAAACTCACCGTTCCAGAAAACCTCAGCGGCAAGCAAAACCTCGAAATCACCACCGATGCCGGCACGAAGGCAACTCTGCCTATCGAGGTAAGCGGCGAGGGCTCCCAGGAGCCGGGTGCTAAGCCCGAGCCGAAGGGTTCCTCCTTGTCCTC
Source organism: Corynebacterium nasorum (assembly GCF_022347325.1). NCBI lineage: Bacteria > Bacillati > Actinomycetota > Actinomycetes > Mycobacteriales > Corynebacteriaceae > Corynebacterium > Corynebacterium nasorum. Next base: position 86,266 of record NZ_JAKRDU010000001.1, on the reverse strand, counting down.
TAACGGTTCTTCCATGGGCAGCGCAGTATTTGCCATTGTTGCGGCGCTGGTAGCTGGTGTTGCGGTTGTGGGTATGAACCCGCAGATTCTTCCTGCCCCAGCGCGCAAGATGATTGAGGACCTGCGCAAGCAATTCCACCTCTAAGCCATCACGGCGCTAGGCGGAGCGGTTCTTCCTGAACGGGGGAGTATCGCTCCGCCTTTTCTGTATGCCGTGCAGCAGCCAGGTAACCTAATCAACCGTGGATACTCTAGACCTCTTCCTGCGCGAACTTACCTATCAACTAGGCATTGAATGGCACCGTATCCCCGTTGTCGTATTGGCCACTTTGGGCATTTATCTATCCTTCATGATCCTAGTGAAGATATTTGGCTCCCGGGTCCTTACTTCCATGACGGCCTCAGATGCCATCATCATCATTATGTTCGGCGCGGTTGCAGGCCGTGTCATTGTGGGTAATCCACCGACCCTGGCCGCCGGCGTAATCGGCTTGACTACTCTGATGGCTCTAGAGGCCGCGTTCGGTACTATCCGCAAAGTGGTGAAGTGGACTCGCTTTCTTGACCGGCGCCCAGTTCTCCTAGTATTTCGCGGGAAAATGGTTGAGGATAACTTGACCCTGGCGCATATTACTAAGTCAGATATCTATTCTGCTGCCCGCAAGGCAGGCATTAGCCGCATGCAGGACGTACAGATTATAATCCTGGAGCCCACGGGTCATATCTCTGTCATCAGAGTCGGTCAAACGATCGATCCAGAGCTTTTCAAAGACCTCGTAGGGTCCGAGTACATTGAAGACGCCAAAGAGTCCTAGATGCATCCCTAAGCCTGGAAAGCTCAAGCGTCGGTCAGTTCTTCCGATTGCTCAAAAGCCTATGAAAAAGCCGCTGCATTCCCTTTTGGAATGCAGCGGCTTAAGAATCGCTATGAAGCGGTGACCTTACTTGTTGCCGAAAGGCAGGTCGAGGTACTTGTTTGCGAAGGCGAACAGGGTGCCCAGAGCGCCGATGACGGAGGTAACAACGCCGATCCAAGCCTTGATTTCCTTAGGATCCATATCCTTGATGGAGGAACCCTCCTCGGTCGGCTCAGCGCCATTGGTGGTGGTCGCAGCGGCGGACTCCTTGTTCTCGGTGGAGGACGCTGGAGTGGTCTCGGCAGCGGTAGCAACGGTGGTGCCAGCGAAGGTCATGGACAGAGCGGTTGCGCCGGCAACGAGTGCCTTGCGGGAGAAAAGCTTCATTTTTGATTCCTAACAAGCTTGGTGCGTTCAAAGACGTTTCAAATACTAGACAGGCTGACAGGCTTCCGCAACAGTATTGGCAGGTTTTGTTTACTCGCTGAAATATCTGAAAGTCTGCTGTGTGCTGCAAGTTTACTCTTGTGGCTAGTGTGAACTAGGGGAATTTTAGAAGGTTAGTGTTTCTGCAGCTAAGGGCTCATATTCAGGCTCAGGTCAAATTAAGGAAAGTAAAAGCCCCGGCGCGTCCGTACGTTGTGAAAGTGACGAATGCGCGGGGCTTAACCCTTGCCCCCGTTAGGGGGTGTGCGGTGGTGGCAGGGGAGGCGTCGCCAAGCAGGGCTTTTAAAGCGCCTAGGCCTTGACGGTTGCCTTCTTGATCTTGACTTCCTTTGCTGGCTTGCCGTCTGGCTGGCCGCCTTCGACACCGTTCTTGGCAATCTTGTCCATCGTCTTCATACCTTCATCGGTAATGGTGGCGAAGTAGGTGTAGTTCGGGGCCAACTCGGAATCGTCATAGTTGAGGAAGAACTGAGAACCATTGGTGTCTGGACCGCTATTTGCCATGGCGACGGAGCCGCGCGGGTAGATAACGGGGTTCTGGGCATCCTTCTCATCCACCTCGTCGGTGGGGTACTCATCAGCGAAGCTGAAGCCAGGGCCGCCGGAACCGGAACCGGTCGGATCGCCACACTGCAAGACGTTGAGACCACCCGAGGTCATACGGTGGCAAACGGTGTTGTCGTAGTAGCCAGACTTTGCCAACTCAGAAATTGCGTTGGTGGCACACGGCGCCTTGGCACGATCCATCTCCATCTCAATGGTGCCCTGAGAAGTCTCAAAGGAAACGGTAACGGTGCCCTTGGTGGAAATATCCTTTCCATTCGGCTTAGTCGCACCATTGGAATCTTGACCGGTGTCCTCGTACTTACAGGTCACGGTATCCGGCAGAGCCTTTGCACGCTTATCTGCGATGGGCTGTGCCTGTGGGGTTTGCTGCGAGGTCTCAGCTGCGGAGGACTCCTCAGCCTGTACCTTCTCATCGTCGCCTTCGCGGGTGGACAAGTAGTAAATACCGCCTACCAGGGCGAGGATTACTACGAGGGACGCGAAGACAACGCCCAGCGGGCGTGTCTTTTGCTTGCGTTCGCGGGATTTTAGCTCGCGCTCGAGCTTGCTCAGCGCCTCTTCGCCGCGCTTTTTATTATTTGGCACCGGGAGTCAACCTTTCTAGCGATTTTCGGTGGCATGATTCAACCTGACCGAGTTTAGCGGTTCCATACTTCGAAGAAAGCGTGGGCACGTAAATCGGGCTAGTCAATGGCTATTGAGCCAAGTCATAAGTACTCTGGTTTCTATGGTTGAACCAGATTTTATCGACCCGCCAACACCCACCGTTGGTGAACTTCCCGCAGTGGGAGACCCGCTGCCCGAATTCGAACTCATCGGTACGGACCTGACTCAGATTAACAATGAGACTTTCGCGGGCACGCGCCTTATTATCTCCATCTTTCCCTCTATCGAAACCCCTTCCTGCCAGGAGCAACTGCGCCGTTTCCATGAGCAGGTTGCGCAGCTAGATAACACTAAGCTTCTTTGCGTTTCTCGTGACTTGCCTTTTACCCTCAAGCGTTTTTGCGCTGCGGAAGGCATTGCTGATGTCATCGCCGCCTCCGCATTTCGATCGGATTTTGGAGAGAAGTTCGGCGTGACCGTACGCGATTCCGTATTGGAAGGCCTCCTTGCCCGCTCCGTGGTCGTGGCCAATGAAAATCACCGGGTGATGCACACACAAATGGTTCCAGGTGTTGTCACCCAGCTTGACTACGAGAAGGTGTGGGATGTTTTGAGCTAGGCCGCACGGCGTTGCTGGTCGAGGTTCATCTACGAAGACGGGGCCGGACGGCTCTTTATTATCTGGGCAGCTAGGGTGGTGGGTATGGAAATTTTCGGTTTTACTGCCGGTCCCTTTCAGACCAATACCTATGTGATTGCGGAGGGCCGTCGCGCCTTTATCGTCGATCCCGGCATGGATGCGATGGAAAAAGTCCTAGAGCATGACTTGGACTATGAGGCTATCGTGCTTACCCACGGCCACATTGACCACACCCGCGACGCCGGATCCCTTGCCGAAAAGCTCGATATCCCTGTTTATATCCACCCCGCTGATAAGTTTATGCTCGCCAGCGGCGAAGGTGTTTCGCCCCAGGCGCAGGAGCTTTTCGACGCCGCTCATATGGTCCCCATCAACGATGTGCGCGAGCTACAAGACGGGGAAACCCTAGAACTTCTCGGCCATACCTTCTGCCTGAAGCATGCGCCCGGGCATTCTCCGGGATGCACCATGATCATTGCTGAGGACTTTGCCTTAACTGGTGATGTGCTCTTTGCCGGTGCCATTGGTCGTACCGACCTACCTCACTCGGATCCCAAAGCCATGCAGAAGTCCCTTGCGGGCCCAGTGTGGAGTTTGGCGGATAACCTCGACATTCTGCCCGGCCATGGTCCCACCACAACCATGCGTAAGGAGAGGGCGACCAATCCGTTCTTCGCTACATTGAGGGAGGTACTGTAATACCCGTGAGTAATAAAAAGCAGTTTCAAGCCCTGTCCGCTCCTAAAGGTGTCCCAGACTATTTCCCACCGCAATCGGCCGCATTCTATAAGGTGCGCCAGACCATGGTGGAGCAGGCACATCTCTCCGGCTTCCAGCACATTGAGCTGCCCATTTTTGAAGACACCGCGCTCTTTGCTCGTGGCGTAGGCGAGTCCACCGACGTGGTATCTAAAGAGATGTACACCTTCGCCGATCGCGGTGACCGCTCCGTTACCTTGCGCCCAGAGGGTACTGCCGGCGTGATGCGCTCTGTCATTGAGCACAACTTGGACCGTGGCCAACTGCCCGTGAAGCTTAACTATTTTGGTCCGTTCTTCCGCTACGAACGCCCGCAAGCCGGCCGCTACCGCCAGCTCCAGCAGGTGGGTGTGGAGGCAATTGGTGTCGACGATCCTGCGCTAGACGCCGAGGTCATTGCTTTGGCAGACCGTTCCTTCCGTGCGCTGGGGCTTAGCGGCTTCCGCCTCGAGCTCACCAGTTTAGGCGATCGCAATTGCCGTCCGGCTTACCGGGAGAAGCTGCAGGAGTTCCTCTTTAAGCTTGATTTGGATGAAGAGACCCGCCACCGTGCTGAGATCAATCCTCTGCGTGTGCTGGATGATAAGCGTCCGGAAGTCCAAGAGCAGCTTGTCGATGCCCCCTTGATGCTCGACCACCTTAATGCGGAATGCAGCGAGCATTTCGAGACCGTTACCGGCATGTTGGATGATATGGGCGTAGCTTATGAGATTAATCCGCGCATGGTGCGCGGACTGGATTACTACACTAAGACCTGCTTCGAGTTCGTCCACGACGGCCTTGGTGCGCAGTCCGGTATCGGTGGCGGTGGACGCTACGACGGCCTGATGGCCCAGCTGGGCGGCCAAGACCTATCCGGCATTGGCTATGGCTTGGGCGTCGACCGCGCCCTGCTGGCTCTTGAAGCCGAGGGCATCACCCTAGAAGGCGTAGATTCTCGCGTGGACGTCTTTGGCGTGGCGCTGGGTGCCTCCGCAAAGCGCACCATGACCACTCTTATCAATGATCTCCGCAAGGCCGGCATTTCCGCGGATATGTCTTTTGGAGACCGTGGCCTCAAGGGCGCGATGAAGGGTGCGGACCGCGCAGGTGCGCGCTTCGCTCTGGTACTGGGCGAGCAGGAGCTAGAAAACGGCACCGTTGCGCTCAAGGACCTAGCCGCGCACGAGCAGCACGACGTCAATGTCTCTGACCTAGTTTCCGTCCTTACACGCGAAATGCACGGCGAGGCTTAGGTTTTTGTAGCCGGTGGGCATCGCGCTTAGGCGCGGTGCCCTCTTTTAATACCCGCCAAGTACAGATCAATAATCATTTCTTGGAGGTCCGGCTGGTAGGCCTCAACATCGACCTCGCGGGGCCGCGCCAAGCTGAGAAGGCCCACAATGAACTCGAGGTGGGTGACTCCGGGGCCGATCTCGCCGTGCTGTTGCCCAAGCTCAATAAACCTGCGCCCATTGCTCTCCAAGAGGTCACGCTGAGCGGTTAGCTCGGGGCTCAGAGAATCCAAATCCTGAGGGATGAAGGCAGGGATAAGGGTATTAAGCTCCATGGTAAGGATATGGGTGGCATAAGCGCGGACATAATCATTGCCGGAATTCTTAGGATCCTCAAAGTCAGCGATGAGACGCTGTTGGAACCTCGCAAAGGCATCGCCCATATATTCTGCGCAAGCGCGGATAAGGCTCGCGCGGTTAGGGAAGTTGCGATAGACGGTGGCTACACTCACCCCAGCCTGTGCGGCTACCTTATCCAAAGCGACATTATCGCCGTGGGATCGGAATAACTGACACGCCGCGGCAATAATAGCTGTGCGGCGGTGAAGGGCATCTGCGCGCATGGAGTCTGTTTTAGCACTCCACCTGGGACACACTAAAGCCCATGGTCTTAGCCAATCCGCCCAGGGAGGTTTCCTTGTATTTGGAGAGCATATCGCGGCCGGTCTCTGCCATAGTTTGCACTGCATTATCCAAGGTCACATGATGAGTGCCTTCGCCCATCTTGGCCATGCGTGCGGCATTGATGGATTTAACCGCACCGATGGCATTGCGTTCGATGCACGGAATCTGCACCAATCCGCCAACTGGGTCGCAGGTCAGGCCCAAGTTATGCTCCAATGCGATCTCCGCGGCATTTTCTACCTGCGCCGGAGTAGCGCCGAGCAGCTCTGCCATACCCGCAGCGGCCATAGCGGAGGCGGAACCTACCTCGCCTTGGCAGCCCACCTCAGCTCCGGAGATGGACGCATTTTCTTTGATGATCATGCCGATAGCACCGGCGGTCAATAGGTAGCGCCGGGCGGTAGAACGGGTGAAGTCTGCGCGGAAATCGCGCGCATAATGCAGTACCGCTGGAATGATGCCGCACGCACCATTGGTAGGTGCGGTAATGACGCGGCCACCGGCCGCGTTTTGCTCATTGACCGCGAGGGCGTAGAGATTGACCCACTCCATGGCAGAGAATCCACAGCTGGTGTCATCCTGATTTTCCAGTAACTGGGCGTACATCTTCGGGGCGCGACGTGGCACACGCAACCCACCCGGTAGCAGGCCTTTGGTGGAAATGCCTTCGGTCACGCACTCCCGCATGATGTCCCAGACCAGATCAAGGTGCCGCAAAACGAATTCGGCGCCGCCTTCGTCACGGTGCAAGGCTTCCTCATTGGCTAGCACGATCTCCCAGATTGCCTTGTCATGGGCTTCGCACAGATTGAGCAATTCTTCGCCCGTGGTGAAATGATAAGGAACGGTGTCATCAACCTGCGCTGCGGCTACGCCAGCGGGCACCTCATTGCTTTCGGCGACTTCCGCATCAAGCTCGGAGCGAGAGAGAATAAAGCCGCCGCCGACAGAGAAGTACTCTTCCTTTTCTGCGATGAGGTTGCCGCTTTCATCCCAAGCACTAAAAATCATGCCATTGGGGTGTTGAGGAAGTGGTTCGTTATCAAAAGCGATCTCATAGTCCACCGTGCCGCGGGGGCCAGAAATCGTTCCTTCACTGGGAATAAATCCACCTGCGTGCGGCTCGGCGTCGATAGGCACGCTTAGTGGATCCCAGCCAGCGAGACCGAGGATGACAGCGCGGTCGGAGGCATGCCCGCGGCCAGTGGCAGAAAGAGAACCGCGCAACTCGGTATACACCTTCGCCGGGTGCTTCTCGAGGGAATCGAGGAATTGCTTAGCCGCGCGCATGGGCCCAACGGTGTGCGAAGAGGACGGGCCGATGCCGATGGAGAAGATGTCCGTGACGCTAATTGTCATAGTTAAGCTGTGCCGAACCTTTCTGGGTGGATATGTGTTTGGTTCCTAGGGCTTTTCTCGTATCAAGGGGCAAAGCCGGAAGCGAGGGGAGAGGCAAATTTTCTGTGCCCAGCGTAGCGAAAGTCACACCTTCTATCAATCGCCGCCTATGCGAAGTACCGACCGCGCCTGTGGCCTAGTCGCCGTATCCATTCAGGAGCTTTCCCAAGGGGATGAAGTTCTCCTTGGCTAGCCGCACAGTAGAGTGGCCACCCAACCCCTCCAGCTCGCCAGCGATTCCAGACACCCTGTCCCTGGGGGCAACCATTTGGTCAGCTAACTGAATGGCAGAGCGCTCAATGCGGGTGACAATGCGTTCTCCTTCTGGAGTGCCCAAGTCTTCCGCAGCCTGAAAAACTCCCGTTGGCACGATATTTGCGTGGAGTTGATTAAACAGTGGGCGAAGCGCGTAATCCAAAATTAGGGAGTGGCGCGAAGAACCAGCTGTAGCTGCGATAATGGTGGGAAGATCGTCTAGTGCATGGGGCTTCAAGGTATCAAAGAACATCTTGAAGAGGCCTGAGTAGCTTCCCTGAAATACAGGGGTGACGGCAATAAGCCCATCGGCCTGAGCAATGCACTCCTGGGCCCGGGCCAACTCCGGCGTCGACGCAGTCCGATCTGTCATGGCAGTAGCTAGTTCGAAAGCCAAATCGCGAATCTCAATGACGTCGATCTGGGTCCCTTCACCGCGCGCGGAGATTTTGGCGCGGGTAGCCTCTGCAAGCATGTCTGCCAGCCGGCGAGAGGAAGACGGTTGCGATAAGCCAGCTGAAATAACGAGTAGGGAGCGCATAACTAGTGTTCCTTTCCAGGGCTGACCTGCAGGTGAGAAGAATTGGGCTCAGCGAGCAAGCTAGCGTGCGTCGGCGGGTTAGAAGGAACGTGGCTGGGACGGCGTTGTTCAAAGCGTCGTCGCAGCTCGGGGACTACTTGGGTGCCAAGGATTTCTATCTGCTCGAGGACTACTTCTTGCGGTAGCCCGGCATGATCGATGAGGAAAAGCTGACGCTGGTAGTCCCCGGCCCAGTCAGCAAAACTGAGGGTCTTTTCAATTACTTGCTCCACGGTGCCAACGGTCAATGGGGTCTGGGCCGTGAATTCTTCGAGGCTGGGGCCGTGTCCATAGACCGGGGCATTGTCGAAGTAGGGGCGGAAGAAATCTTTAGCCTCTTGCTCGGTATCGCCGATAAAGACCTGGCCACCAAGGCCTACAATCGCTTGGTCCGCTTGGCCGTGGCCGTAGCTTGCAAAACGACGGCGGTAGAGATCTACCATCTGAGCAGTGTGTTCCTTATTCCAAAAGATATTGTTATGGAAGAAACCATCGCCGTAATAAGCAGCTTGCTCGGCAATTTGCGGCGAACGAATTGAGCCGTGCCAGACAAAGGGTGGAATTCCATCCAGCGGCGCCGGGGTCGCGGTAAACCCTTCCAAGCCTGTGCGGAACTTTCCTTGCCAATTAACAACTGGCTCGCGCCAGAGCCTGCGCAGCAGGTGATAATTTTCAATAGCCAAGGGAATGCCTTGCTGGATATCCTTGCCAAACCACGGATAGACCGGGCCCGTATTTCCGCGGCCCAGCATGAGGTCTACTCGTCCTTGTGCAAGGTGCTGCAGGAAGGCATAGTCCTCTGCGATCTTGACTGGGTCATTTGTAGTAATAAGAGTCGTTGCAGTCGAGAGCTGCAAGCGCTTAGTCTGCGCGGCGATATAGGCCAAGTGCGTGGTAGGTGAGGACGGCACGAAGGGCGGGTTGTGGTGCTCGCCGGTGGCAAAGACATCAAGGCCTACCTCCTCGGCCTTGAGTGCAATCTCCGTTAAGTTGCGGATGCGCTCGGCCTCAGAGGGAGTTTTTCCTGAGTTGGGGTCAGTGGTTAAATCCCCGATACTGAAGATGCCGAATTGCATGGTTACCTTTCTCTGCGGTGCCCAGGGGTAAAAGACGCAGTGTGAACGGCTGGCGAATCATTCCCATTCTAGGGCATCCATTAGTACCGGTAGGTCCGCCGGTGCAACCAACCACAGCGGAGTCTCATTTACTTTGCCGTGTTCTGTGATGACGGCTGCGCACGGGCGGTTCCCCAGGCTATCGGTTTCTGATGGGCAATCCATCGGTTCCTGCACACTTACCGTGCGGGCCAGAAAGATGGCGCGATCGCTGGGCTCTTGATACCTCGCTCTATCCGCACTGTCGGCGGCATCGAGTTTGTGCTTATCGCTGCAATCCGCGGCGACCCATCGATGCGGCTGCAGGACGCGAAGGGTCTCGGGAGGGGACACCACTATGTCCCGGAGGGTGGAAATCTGCTGTACCACTGCTGCGTGCGGCTGAGCGATGAGCTCTGATTTGTAATAGCGGGCGTGGGAAAGGAGTTCTTTGCGTTCACAATGGAGCGCAGGGTTTTAAGGTCATGAAAGCGGCCAATAATGCACTAGCTAGGTGAATAGTGATAGGTGCCAGTGTGGAGAAGGGTGGAAAGGGAGGGCGTCGCCAAGCGCGGAGTGCTTGCAGCGCCCTGGGATAGGGATAAGAAAACCCGCTAGCCCCGGCACAGTCGGTATGGCTAGCGGAGGTGGCGAGTCCGTCTAGGCTCTTAGAGGATAGGCGGCGGCCAAAAGTAGTTTTAGCCGCGGTAGGCCCCGCGCTCCAAGGTGTCGCACTGGGACATCTTGCCGGAGTTATAGCCAGCGAGGAATGCCTTCTCGCGTTGTTCAGAAGAGCCATGGGTCCAGGAGTCAGGCTGGACCTGGCCCCCGGAACGGCGTTGAATATTGTCATCGCCCACCGCTTGGGCAGCGGCGACAGCATCCGAGACCTGTTCTTTGGTAATGGGCTCTAGCAAGGGATTGTCACCCTTGTCGGCGTAGGAGGCCCACAGCCCGGCGTAGCAGTCAGCCTGCAGCTCGATCTTCACAGCGTTGGAATCGGCGCCAGGGTTGTTATAGTCCGACAAACCGAGGGTGCCCTCCAGGTTTTGAATGTGGTGGCCAAACTCGTGGGCCACGATGTACATGCGGGCCAAGGGGGCATTTTCCGCGCCGAAATTGCGCAGGGAATCAAAGAACTCGGTATCGAAGTAGGCGGACTCATCGCGTGGGCAATAGAAGGGGCCGGTAGAAGAGGATGCCGCGCCGCATCCGGTATTAACGCCACCGTGGAAGACCACGCGCTCCGGTTCGGTGTATTGGATATTTGCCTGTTCTGGCAGCACCTTGGACCAAACGTTGTCCACGCTGCGGCCGGTGAACTCTACCAGGCATTCATCTTTGGTATTGCCATCTTCTGCAGTTTTGCATTCTGGGCTATCGCCCTGCGCGGCGCCATCGGACTGAGACTGTTCATTGCCTAAAATCGCGCCCAAGTCTGAGGGGTTACCGCCAAGTAGGAGGAAAAGGCCAACCAAAACAATCGAGCCGACGCCACCGCCGATGGCGATGCCACCGCCGCCGCCACCGGAACGAGCTTCCTTGCCGCCGAAATCGGCACCAGATCTAAAAGTCATGTCTAAATAGTGTCACATGGCCCCTTAAAACACAGGATGAAGATGGGTGCACAAGGGGGCAAGGAAACAGGGGGAGTGTCGCGCCTTGTAGGCCTCCGGGGCGTCGCTGCGTCTACCTTACTACGCTGCATGTACCGGTAGGGATGTAGGATTGTGCACGTTCCTAGTCTTGTGCTTGGTTTGGCGCGCGCTGTTTACGCGTGGCGGGACCCGCAAGTGACACAATTTTCAGAAGGGATTGAACAACAGTGCTGCGTACCCACTTAGCTGGTGAGCTCCGCAAAGAACTCGCAGGAGAGACCGTCACCCTAACCGGTTGGGTTTCCCGCCGCCGCGATCACGGTGGTGTGATCTTCATTGACCTGCGCGATCGCTCTGGCATCGCCCAGGTTGTCTTCCGTGAATCTGACGTGGCAGAACGCGCCCACGACCTGCGCTCCGAATACTGCGTGAAGGTTACCGGTACCGTAGAGCCACGCCCGGAAGGCTCTGAGAACCCCAACCTGCCGTCCGGCGAGATTGAGGTCAATGTCGCGGATCTTGAGGTGCTCAATAAATCCGCAGCGCTGCCGTTCCAGGTTGATGATCCTTCGACCTCGGGTGAGGTTGGCGAGGAGACTCGCTTGAAGTACCGCTACCTGGACCTGCGCCGTGAGCGCCAGGCGAAGGCCCTGCGCCTGCGTTCTGCCGCTAACCGTGCGGCCCGCAAGGTGCTGGATTCTCATGACTTTGCAGAAATTGAGACTCCGACCTTGACTCGTTCCACCCCGGAGGGTGCGCGTGACTTCCTGGTGCCAGCGCGCTTGAAGCCAGGCACGTGGTACGCACTGCCACAGTCCCCGCAGCTGTTCAAGCAGCTGCTCATGGTCGCTGGCATGGAGCGCTACTACCAGATTGCTCGTTGCTACCGCGATGAGGATTTCCGCGCCGACCGCCAGCCGGAGTTTACGCAGCTGGACGTGGAGATGTCCTTTGTAGACCAGGACGATGTCATCGCCTTGGCAGAAGAGATCGTTACCGAGCTGTGGAAGCTCATTGGCTACGAGATTAAGACTCCTATCCCGCGCATGACCTACGCTGATGCGATGAAGTACTACGGCTCTGATAAGCCAGACCTGCGCTTCGACATCAAGATTGTAGAGTGCACCGAGTTCTTCAAGGACACCACCTTCCGCGTCTTCCAGAATGAATACGTGGGCGCCGTGGTTATGGAGGGCGGCGCCTCCCAGCCGCGCCGTCAGTTCGATGCTTGGCAGGACTGGGCTAAGCAGCGCGGTGCGAAGGGCTTGGCTTATATCACCGTGGGTGAGGACGGCACATTGGGCGGCCCGGTAGCTAAGAACATTACTGACGCCGAGCGCGAGGGCATCGCAGAGCACGTCGGCGCTAAGCCAGGCGATGCCATCTTCTTTGCCGCTGGCGACACCAAGTCTTCACGTGCCCTGCTGGGTGCTGCGCGCGGCGAGATTGCAAAGAAGCTGGACCTTATCAAGGAAGGCGACTGGGCCTTTACGTGGGTTGTTGATGCCCCGCTCTTCGAGCCTTCTGCCGACGCAACCGCTTCCGGCGACGTCGCTTTGGGTCACTCCAAGTGGACCGCGGTCCACCACGCCTTCACCTCCCCGAAGCCGGAGTGGATTGATTCCTTTGACCAGAACCCGGGCGAGGCTACCGCCTACGCTTATGACATTGTCTGCAACGGCAATGAGATTGGCGGCGGTTCCATCCGTATCCACCAGGAAGACGTGCAAAAGCGCGTCTTTGATGTCATGGGAATTGGGGACGAGGAAGCTCAGGAGAAGTTTGGCTTCCTGCTCGATGCCTTCTCTTATGGCGCCCCGCCACACGGCGGCATCGCCTTTGGCTGGGACCGCATTGTCTCCCTGCTGGGCGGCTTCGACTCCATCCGCGACGTCATTGCGTTCCCGAAGTCCGGCGGCGGCGTAGACCCGCTTACCGAGGCCCCTGCGCCAATCCCTGCCGCACAGCGCAAGGAAACCGGCGTAGACTACAAGCCGGAAAAGAAGAAGGAACAGGACAAGGCCGGTTCCACTGCGGGAGAGACTGCTGAGGAGAAGTAAGCAGATAGCTTGAACCTCAGCCGTTAAGGCACACCGTGCGGGGCACATCGTAGGCCGTGGCCATTTTCGCTGCGGGCGAACTTGTGACCCCGCTTTGGTGTGAGGGGGCATACTGGATAGAACTATGGATGAAAACGATACTGTGCTATCGCCCGAGGACGTCATCAAGGCCGCCTCGGAGATGTTGTCGCGCCGTTTTGGTGGCACCCCGGAGATGTCGAGCGTCGAGCGCTTGGACGGCTCCGGCAATGCAATGGTCCTGCGCGCAAGGATTGCCCCCGGCGCCTTCCTGCCTCACCGCTCGGTAGTCATTAAATACAACCCGGTCACAGGCTATGGCGTTGATGATGCCGCAATGCTGCGTGAGGTTGTGGCTTATCAATTTACTACCGCGTTATCTGAAGATGTGCGCCCTGGCCCGGTGCTGCTCGCTCATGATTTAGATAAGCGCATTATCGTTTTGACGGACTTGGGAGAGGGCGAAACGCTTGCCGATGTCCTGGTTCAATCCACCGATGCCGACCGCGTCCGAGTGCTGCGCTCGCTGGGCAGCGCACTGGGCCACATGCATGCGGGGACCGCCGGGCATGAGCAGGATTATGAAACCTTGCTTAGCCGCATGTTGCGCAAGAACCCGGAATTGGCCCCGCACCAATCCGTGCGTGATGAGGCATTGGAAGGCTCCATCGGAATCGGCCTTGATTTGCTGGATACGGCGGGGCTCGAAGCCCCCGAAAGCTTCCGTGAGCTAGCAAGGCAAGCAGCCAGGTCTTTGGCCTCCGGAAAAGACCGGGCCTTTACCCCCTTTGACCTTTCTCCAGATAATATTATCGTCTCGCAGCACCTGCACTTCTTGGATTATGAATGGGCGGGATTCCGCAATGTGGGCTTCGATGTAGCCTGCGTTATTGCCGGTTTCCCACAGTTCCTGTTTTCTAAGCCGATTACGGACGAGGAGGCAGATATTTTTATCTCCGCCTGGTCTCGTGCGGTAGCAGACGTGTGGCCGCTGTTTTCTGATCCGGAAGAGATCCATGGACTCATCGTGGCTTCACTAATCGGCTGGGCGCTGTCGAGCGTGACCACCATGCAAGCAGGCGGCATTGAAGGGCTGGTGGCCTTGGTCAGGGGAGAAGCCGAGGTCTTCCACGATCCGCAGCATTCGATCTTGCGCCCGGCCGATCACGGGCCGTTTACGGAAGATGAATTGCTGGTACGCCGCGATCTGTACGAAACCTTTGAGGCGCTGTCGCGCTATGCCGCGCGCTGCGACGGCCCCGCCTGCGCACCCATCGCAGAGTTTGGCAGCGCAATTGCGCGCCGCTTGGATGATGAATAGATAACTTTGATGTGCCCGCACACTGCTAGGAGGTAGGTTTTAGTGTCTCAAGACTCACTCTTTGGCGGGCCCACTCCCGGGGACAATGCCGCGTCTTTGCCTGGGAAGAACCTCTTTGCCACCCACGCAGGATCGCCGCTGGCGGCGCGCATGCGCCCGCAGAGCTTGGATGAAGTGGTCGGACAAGACCACCTTTTGGCTCCTGGCAAGCCATTGCGCCGCCTAGTGGAAGGCTCAGGGGAGGCCTCTGTCATTTTGTATGGCCCGCCAGGTACTGGCAAGACCACGATTGCCTCTCTTATTGCGAGCCAGATGGGGCAGAATTTTGTGGGTCTATCCGCGCTCGATTCGGGCGTGAAGCAGGTCCGCGAGGTCATCACCCACGCCCGGCAAGAGCTCATTCACGGGCGCCGGACGGTGCTTTTTATCGATGAGGTACATCGATTTTCTAAAACCCAACAGGATGCGCTGCTCGCGGCCGTGGAAAACCGCACGGTACTGCTCGTGGCGGCGACGACGGAAAATCCCTCATTTTCCGTTGTGGCGCCGCTCCTGTCGCGCTCGCTGCTTTTGCAGCTGCATTCGCTAAGCGACGACGACCTAAGGGGCGTCGCCAAGCACGCGCTAGAAAGCGATCGAGGCTTGGGCGAGCGCAAGATTCGGATCGCCGACGAGGCCTTGGAGCAGCTAGTTCTTTTGGCCGGCGGTGATGCGCGGCGCACATTGACCTACCTGGAGGCGGCGGCCGAGGCGGTCGCCGACGGCGGGGAAATTACCGCACAGACGGTCACAGACAACGTCAATAAGGCGGTCGTGCGCTATGACCGCGACGGCGACCAACACTACGATGTGGTCTCTGCGTTTATTAAATCCATTCGTGGTTCCGATGTTGATGCTGCGCTGCACTATCTAGCCCGCATGGTGGAAGCGGGAGAGGATCCGCGCTTTATAGCGCGCAGGCTCATAGTGCATGCCTCCGAAGACATCGGTATGGCCGATCCCACTGCGCTCCAGGTAGCTGTGGCGGCGGCCGAGGCCGCACAGCTCATCGGAATGCCGGAGGCGAGAATTCCCTTGGCGCAGGCCACCATCCATCTGGCCACCGCGCCGAAGTCTCCATCAGTAATCTCCGCCATCACGCAGGCCCAGGCAGACGTGGCCGCCGGCAAGGTGGGCCACGTGCCGGCGCATCTGCGCGATGGACACTACGAGGGCGCAAAGCGGATGGGAAATGCCGTGGGCTATGTTTACCCCCACGATGATCCCCGCGGCGTAGTAGAACAGCAATACCTGCCCGATGAGTTGGAAGGCTCCGTATATTATGAACCCACCGATCATGGAGCTGAAAAGCGCGTTTATGACTATATAGGCCGCTTGCGCAGCATTATTCGCGGCAAGCGTTCTCCCGGTAAAAACGCTCGCCGGCCGCGCTGATACCTACCCAAGGGAAATTGCGGTGCGGCGAAGGGTAAAGTTGGGCGGGTTAGAAACTTCTCGATAGAAGATGAAAGCTCATACAGTTAGGATTGTTGCTCGTGAAGACTCATGAGATCCGGGAACGGTTTACCCAGCACTTCGTCAATTCTGGTCACGAGGCGGTACCAAGTGCCTCGCTGATCCTGGATGACCCTAACCTGCTTTTCGTAAACGCGGGCATGGTTCCATTCAAGCCCTACTTCCTGGGCCAGCAGAATCCGCCCTTTGCCAAGGGGCTAGCCACCTCTATTCAGAAGTGCGTGCGCACCCTTGATATTGAAGAGGTGGGCATTACCACCCGCCACAACACCTTCTTCCAGATGGCCGGAAACTTCTCCTTTGGCCAGTACTTCAAGGAAGGCGCCATCACCAATGCCTGGACCTTGCTTACCCGCTCCGTTGAGGAGGGCGGTTTTGGTCTAGACCCAGAACGCTTGTGGGTGACGGTGTACCTGGATGATGATGAGGCCGCCGAAATCTGGCGCGATAAGATTGGCGTTCCTGAAGAGCGCATTCAGCGCCTCGGCATGGAGGATAACTACTGGTCCATGGGTATCCCTGGACCCTGTGGCCCGTGCTCCGAGATTTATTACGATCGCGGTCCTGAGTACGGCAAGGACGGCGGACCCATTGCCGATGATAACCGCTACATGGAGATCTGGAACTTGGTCTTCATGCAAAACGAGCGCGGCGAGGGCATTGGCAAGGGCAACTTTGAAATCGTTGGCGAGCTGCCCAAGAAGAACATCGATACTGGCCTTGGCATCGAGCGCGTGGCCTGCATTTTGCAGGGCGTAGACAACGTCTACGAAACAGACCTGCTGCGTCCAGTCATTGACGTAGCTGAGGAACTTACCGGTGCCACCTACGGCGATAAAGCCTCTCAGGAAGACAATATCCGCTTCCGAGTGGTAGCGGACCACTCCCGCACCGGCATGATGCTCATTTTGGATGGCGTAACCCCGGGCAATGAGGGCCGCGGATATATCCTGCGTCGCCTGCTGCGCCGCATTATCCGTTCCGCCAAGCTGCTGGGCGCTACCGGTGCCACCATGGAGCGCTTCATGAACACGGTCATGGATACCATGACTCCGTCTTATCCGGAGATTGCGGACAACCGTGAGCGAATTCTGCGCGTGGCCGTCAACGAAGAAAAGGCCTTCCTCAAGACTCTGGAGTCCGGCACCCGCCTCTTCGACGATGCCGTGCAGGAGCTCAAGTCCACCTCTCGTGCGAAGACCGCAAAGGTCCTGCCGGGTGAGAAGGCCTTTGAGCTGCACGATACCTATGGTTTCCCCATCGACTTGACCCTGGAAATGGCCCAGGAAGCGGGCCTTGAGGTGGACATGGATGGCTTCAACGACGCCATGGGTGAGCAGCGCCGCCGCGCCAAGGCCGATAACCAGGCCAAGAAGCACGGGCACACTGACCTTTCCCTCTACCGCGACTGGGTAGACAATAACCCCACCGTCTTCACCGGCTACGAGGAGCTTACTTCCGACGCCCGCGTGATCGGCCTTGTCCGCGGCGGCGAGAAGGTCGATGAAGTCCACGAGGGTGAAGAGGTCGAGGTCATTTTGGACCACACCCCACTTTATGCCGAAGCGGGCGGCCAGATGGCTGATCGCGGGCGCATTGTGGCCGGCGAGTCCTTGCTGGAGGTCAATGACGTCCAAAAGATTGGCAAGAAGCTGTGGGTCCACAAAGCCACGGTTACGGCTGGCGGCCTAGACCTGGGCATGTCGGTTGAGGCGGGCGTCGACGAGCAGTGGCGCCATGGTGCTACCCAGGCTCACTCCGCTACCCACCTCATTCACGCCGCACTGCGCCAGGTGCTTGGCCCCACCGCGGTCCAGGCTGGTTCTATGAATCGCCCGGGTTACCTACGGTTTGACTTCAACTACACCGAACAGCTCAGCCAGGCCCAGCTGGAAGAAATTGCCTTGATTACCAACCAGGCAATTGACTCCAATTTTGCCGTCAACACCATCGAGACCTCCTTGGAAGAGGCTAAGGCCATGGGCGCCATGGCGCTCTTTGGTGAGAACTACGGCAAGGAAGTCCGCGTGGTAGAAATCGGCGGACCGTTCTCCATCGAGCTATGCGGCGGTACCCACGTGGGATCCTCCGCTGAAATCGGCCCGGTTTCCGTGCTGGGTGAATCTTCCGTAGGCTCTGGCGCTCGCCGCATTGAGGCTTACTCCGGTATGGATGCCTTCCGCTACTACTCCAAGGAAACCGCCTTGGTGGAAGGAGTCTCCCGCGAGCTTAAGGTACAGACCGAGGACCTGCCTGAGCGCATTGCTCAGCTATCTGAGAAGCTCAAGGCAGCAGAAAAGGAAATCGAAACCCTGCGCAAGCAGCAGCTGGCTGCGCGTGCCTCCGAGTTTGTCGGCGCCGCCAAGGACATCAATGGTTTCAAGGTTATTGCGCTGACGTTGCCGGATGGAACCACCGGTGGGGACCTGCGCACCGTGGCTACGGACCTGCGTAACCGCCTGCGCGAGGAAGAAGCCGTCATCGTCTTGGGCGCCCAGGACAAGGGCAAGTTCCCGTTCATCGTGGCAGCCACCGACAAGGCCGTCGAACGCGGTGTGAAGTCCGGGGACGTCGTCAAGCAATTTGGCCAGTACGTTGATGGCCGCGGCGGCGGTAAGCCGGACATGGCCCAGGGCTCCGGTTCTTCAGCTGCAGGTGCAGAGCGCGGCTTTGCCGCCGTCGAGGATATGCTCGAGTCCCTGTAGGAGTTCGAACGTGGCACAAGTGGAACCAGATATCCCCGGGGTTGATGATCCGGGGCAGGGCCGCCGGCTCGCGCTTGACGTCGGTACTGTGCGCATCGGCGTAGCAGTGTCCAATAGGGAAGCAACGCTTGCCACCCCAGTGGAGACCGTTCACCGCGAAACCGGGTTTAAGGACCGCGATAAGGGTGATATCGACCGGATCCTAGAATTGATTGATTTTTATGAGGCGGTCGAGGTCATCGTGGGGCTGCCACGAGATTTGCAGGGAAATGGCTCAAAAAGCGTAAAACATGCTAAAGAAATTGCGTTTCGGATCCGCCGTCGGTTGAATCGAAATGCAAATATGGATAAAGTTCCACCACCAGTACGTTTGGCTGATGAGCGTTTGACTACCGTGGCAGCGACCACCGCGCTGCGCGCGTCAGGCGTGTCCGAGAAGAAGGGCCGTAAAGTCATCGACCAAGCAGCAGCGGTGGAGATATTGCAGACATGGTTGGACGGGCGTGCAAACGCTCTCCGTCCAAGGGATGCAATAGATCAGCCTTCAAACTCAGGAGACTAAAACAAGTGAGCCGTAATCAAGAACGTCTCGGTCGATCGATGGAGCCGAAACACGTCAAGCGCCGCCAGCGCGGCATTGCCGTTATCATTGCGTCGATCATCGTTATCCTTGGTGCCCTTATCTACATCGGATTCCGTCTCGGCAATACCTCTGCCGATTATGAGGGAACCGGCAACGGTACCACCCAGCTGGTGGAGGTGCCGGAAGGCTCGTCGATGTCCGAGCTCGGTCCTGCACTGGTGGAAAAGAATGTGGTCAAGACCCAAGACGCCTTTGACTCTGCTGCGTCTATGAACCATAGCGCAAGCCAAATCCAACCTGGCTTCTACCGCCTGCAGGAGGAGATGAGTGCCAACGCCGCGGTAGAGGCGCTATTGGATAAGAATAACCGCGTCGACATGCTCGAAGTCCAAGGCGGCGCAACCTTGGAGGACGTCAAGGTTGTTGGTGGAGACGTTCGTTATGGCATCTATTCCTTGATTTCTGAGGTCAGCTGCAACGATGGCAACTGCCTGAAGAAGGAAGACCTAGAAAAGGTCGCTGCGGAAACTGATCCTGCTGAGCTGGGTGCGCCACAGTGGGCACTCGAGGCCATCAACAAGCGCGGCAACGATCCTAAGCGCATTGAGGGCCTTATCGCTCCAGGCCAGTACGTCCTGGACCCCAATATGGAGGCCAAGGATATTTTGAAGGACCTCATTACCCGCTCTACCAAGCGCTACAACGAGACCAAGATCGAAGAACGCGCCCAGGCTATCGGTCTGAGCCCTTATGAGCTGCTTACTTCCGCATCCCTAGTGGAGCGCGAGGCGCCAGCAGGTGAGTTCGACAAGGTCGCCCGTGTCATCCTCAACCGTCTGGACGAGCCGATGCGCTTGGAGTTTGACTCCACCGTGAACTATGGCTTGGAAGACGTTGAGCTGGCCACCACCGATAAGGCCCGTGAGGAGAAGACTCCGTGGAATACCTACGCAAAGGAGGGCCTGCCGGATACCCCGATTGCTTCTCCTTCGGATGATGCAATCAAGGCCATGGAGCAGCCTGCTGAGGGCAATTGGAAGTTCTTTGTCACCGTGGACGAAGAAGGCACCACCGTCTTCTCCGATACCTACGATGAGCACTTGGGCCGCGTTGATGACGCCATCCGCTCCGGCGTGCTTGACTCCAAGCGCGAAGGGGAGGGCGCTGGTTCCGGCAACGGCGACGCCGCTGCCGAGCAGCCCGCCAAATAAAGTCGCAAAACCACGAAGAGGTAGAACCGATGCCACGTGCGGCAGTCCTTGGTAGCCCCATCGAGCACTCACTGTCTCCGGTGCTCCACAATGCTGGCTACGAGGCTGCCGGGCTCGAAGGTTGGGACTACACCCGCTTTGAAACGGCTGCGGAGGGCTTGCCGGATCTGGTGAGGGGGAGTACCCCTGAGTTCGTAGGGTTCTCCGTCACCATGCCGGGTAAGTTCGCCGCCCTCCGCTTTGCGGATACCGTAAGCGATCGCGCACAGCTGATAGGTTCCGCAAACACCCTGGTGCGTAAAGAAGAAGGGTGGTTTGCAGACAATACCGACACCGAAGGCGTGCGTGGCGCGCTCATAGAACTTTTGGGGGATTCCCCCGCACGGCACGCGATGCTCATTGGAGCTGGGGGCACAGCGCGTCCAGCTTTGTGGGCGCTGGCTGAGCGCGGAGTGTCTACCGTCACCGTGCTCAATCGCTCGGACCGTAGCGCCGAGCTACGGCCACTTGCCCAAGAGCTGGGACTGGAGCTTTCTTTCACCGGTTTCGATGGTGACCTATCTGCACTGTCTCGCGCAGCCGATGTCATTGTATCCACCGTTCCCGCCGCTGCGGTGGAGGACTGCGTCTTCGACATCGCCCACGCACCGGTGCTCGACGTCATTTATGATCCCTGGCCCACGCCGCTGACCACGTGCGCGGCGGCCAACGGGTACAAGTCCGTCGGCGGACATGTCATGCTCGCATATCAAGCATTTAGCCAGTTCGAGCAATTTTCCGGGGTGGCCGCACCGCGGGAAGAGATGCTAAATGCATTGAATGAGGAATTGCAGCGGCGGTCGCAAACTGTCAAATAAAACGAGGCCTGGACAAGTGCGGGCTATCCTTCGCGTCTGGCTCACGCTGCACAATTCGCCCTCTGAGTGGAAGCCTCGAGCGCTAGGCGGTACCTCGCTTTACTCTAAGTCCCGTGTTGATCTTTGGGGGAATTGTTTATTGCCTTTGGGCCGCGGCACTGTCTTGGTGGGACTTTCGGCATCGCCGCTTGCCCGACTGGTTGACGCTGCCAGCCGCTGCGTTGTCACTTGTACTTGCCAACTGGGGCGGGCTGTGGTGGCCGGGGATATATCTCGTGCTTGGGCTGGCCCATACAGGGGTGGGCGGCGGCGATATTAAGCTGGCCGTGCCCTTAGGGATGCTGGTAGGGCATGCTGCTGGGTTCATAGGGGTGGTGGCGGCGAGCGGCTGCGCGTCCCTGTTAACGTTCGTCTGGTCTGTGTGTGCTGGGCAGAAAGAAAGCGCGCATGGCCCCGCGATGTTATTGGCGGCGGCACTCGTCGTGGCTTGTGTTTACCCTTTTTGAGGGGGTGGAAGAATATATTGCGGGGCCAAGTT
The DNA here is from genome assembly GCF_022347325.1 of Corynebacterium nasorum. Lineage (NCBI taxonomy): Bacteria > Bacillati > Actinomycetota > Actinomycetes > Mycobacteriales > Corynebacteriaceae > Corynebacterium > Corynebacterium nasorum. Next base: position 64,759 of record NZ_JAKRDU010000001.1, on the reverse strand, counting down.
CATACCGGATTGGCCTCATCGTGCGATAATACCCGCATGCTTCGTTGGACTACTGCAGGTGAATCCCACGGCCAGGCTCTTATTTCTCTGCTGGAGCACATGCCCGCCGGGGTCCCAATTACCCGCGCCGATATTTCGCATCAGCTTTCCCGGCGCCGCCTTGGCTACGGCCGTGGCGCCCGCATGAAGTTTGAGGCTGATGAGGTTACCGTGCTGGGCGGAGTCCGCCACGGGCTGACTCTGGGTAGCCCTATTGCCATAATGATTGGCAATACGGAGTGGCCGAAGTGGACCACCATCATGTCGGCCGATCCACTGGATATGGACGATGAAGAAAATATAAAGGCCATGAATTCTGGACGAGGTGCAGCCCTGACTAGGCCGCGTCCAGGCCACGCGGATTTTGCCGGAATGGTGAAATACCGCCATAGTGAAGCGCGCCCCATTCTAGAGCGTTCCTCCGCGCGTGAGACTGCAGCGCGTGTGGCTGCCGCTACCGTCGCGCGCAACTTCCTGCGCGAGACCCTCGGCATCGAGGTACTCTCCCACGTCATTTCTATTGGGGCTTCTGAGCCTTATGAGGGCCCTGCGCCGGCGTTCGCGGACATCGAGGCTATCGATGATTCACCCGTGCGCGCCTGTGATAAGGAGGCAGAGGCCTCCATGATTGCAGAAATCGAAACCGCCAAGAAACAAGGCGATACCTTGGGCGGCATCGTCGAAGTCGTGGTAGATGGCCTGCCTATTGGACTGGGCTCGCACATTTCCGGCGATGACCGTTTGGATGCGCAATTAGCCAGCGCTTTGATGGGTATTCAGGCTATCAAAGGAGTGGAAATCGGTGATGGCTTCGCAGAGGCTCGTCGGCGCGGCTCCGCTGCTCACGATGAAATGGTGCGTACCGCTGAGGGCATTTCCCGCCTCACCAATCGCGCAGGTGGCCTCGAAGGCGGCATGACTAATGGGCAGCAGCTTCGTGTGCGGGCGGCGATGAAACCAATCTCTACCGTCCCGCGCGCATTGCGCACCGTTGATATGGAATCCGGCGCCGAGGCAACTGCCATTCACCAGCGCTCCGATGTCTGCGCGGTTCCGGCGGCCGGCGTCGTAGCAGAAGCCATGGTTGCCCTTGTTCTTGCGCGCGCTGTGCTTGAGAAATTCGGCGGAGATAGCCTCGAAGAAACCTCTCAGGCTATTGCCGCGTATGATAGATACGTTTCGGACCGCCTTGCTTTTGACCAGGAGTAAGTTATGACCACCCCAACCGCCGTTACGGGCCAACCCCGCCCACGCGTTGTTTTGGTTGGCCCGCCAGGCGCGGGTAAATCCACACTTGGCCGCCGCCTATCCCATGCCCTGAGCTGTGAATTTACTGACTCTGACCACCTTATTGAACAGGCACAAGCAAAGCCTTGCGGGGAAGTCTTTAGCGAGCTCGGTGAGCAGGACTTCCGTGCGCTTGAAGCGCAACACGTTGCGGCCGCGTTGCGTACCGATGGGGTCGTAAGTCTCGGCGGCGGGGCAGTGCTCACGGAGTCCACTCGTGACCTCCTGGAGCGGCACACGGTAATTTTTTTGGATATTTCCCCTGAAGAAGGAGCAAGGCGCACCTCCGGTGATAGCAATCGGCCGGTTCTTGCAGCCGCTGACCCCCTCGAACATTACCGAAACCTAGTGGACGTGCGGCGCCCGTATTACCAGGAGGTTGCCGATTATCGAGTGCGCACAGATACCCGAACCCCGCAGCAGGTAGTAGGCGATATTCTCGGTTTCCTCGACATCCTTTAGCTGCCCGCTGCGCTCGTACTTGTTCCTCGCCACACTGCCTCGGCGGCGAACGGAAAGGACCACCATGCCCACCATTGCCGTTAATGGACCGCAGCCTTATAAAGTTCGCATTGGCGCCGGTCTCAATGAAGACATCGCGCAGCGCTGCGCAGAGATTGGCGCTAGCCGGGCAGGTATTGTCTTCCAGCCGCCACTGCGCGCCGCCGCCGAGCACCTAGCAGAGCTTGTTGGTGCCCAGGGGGTTGTGCCCGTGCTCATTGAGGTTCCCGATGCCGAGGCGGCTAAACAGCTCAGCGTCGTTGGCGGTGTCTGGGACAAGCTGGGGGAGAAGGGCTTTACCCGGCGTGACGTCATCATCGGCCTAGGCGGTGGTGCCACCACCGATATGGCGGGGTTTGTGGCGGCTGGGTGGATGCGTGGCATCAAGATTATCCAGGTGCCTACCACGCTATTGGCCATGGTTGATGCCGCCGTGGGCGGAAAAACCGGCATCAATACGGCGGCCGGGAAGAATCTTGTCGGCGCCTTTCACGAGCCGGATTCCGTCTTTGTGGACCTAGAGCGCCTTGACACTCTGCCCGAGGCGGAAATCGTTGCCGGTTCGGCGGAGATCATCAAAACTGGGTTCATCCATGACCCGGTAATTCTGGAACGCTATGAGGACAACCCTGGGGCCTGCGTGGACCCGCAGGGCTTCTTGCCAGAATTAATAGAACGCTCCATCGCAGTAAAAGCCGCCGTGGTAAGTCAAGACTTGAAAGAGTCAGGTATGCGCGAAACGCTGAACTACGGTCACACCTTTGGCCATGCTGTGGAGCGCCGTGAGAACTACGAATGGCGCCATGGCAACGCGGTGGCAGTGGGCATGATGTTTATTGCCCACCTGTCGCATTCCCGCGGACTCATTGACGCTCAACTGGTGGAAAAGCACCGCCGGATCCTGCACAGCATTGGGCTTCCCACGCGGTATAAGGCAGGCCATTTCGCCGACCTGTATGAGGCCATGACCCATGATAAGAAGAATAGGGACGGAAAAATCCGGTTTGTGGCCTTGACTGGGGTGGGTGAGACCACCCGCCTGGAAGGTCCTAACTTGGAAGAGCTCGAGGCGGCCTACGCCGCGATTTCGGAGTAGAAGATGAAGATTATTGTTCTCAACGGCCCGAACTTAAACCGCTTGGGAAAGCGACAACCGGATGTCTACGGCTCAACCACCTTGGCCGATGTGGAGCGCATGATTGCCTCGCGTGCCGCCGAACACGGGGTAGATGTGGAATGTTTTCAATCCAACCATGAGGGCGAGCTCATTGAGAGGGTACATGCCGCCGCGGATGCGGGCCATCCCGTGATTATCAACCCTGGCGGGTTTACCCATACCTCGGTGGCTTTGCGCGATGCCCTGGCTGAAGTGGCGGAGGGAGCCGGATTCGTCGAAGTGCATATCTCCAATGTGCATGCGCGCGAGCCCTTCCGCCATCACTCCTATCTCAGTCCGATTGCCCGCGGTGTGATTGCTGGCTTGGGGGTCTTTGGTTACGTTGCGGCAGTGGACTACCTCTGCCAATAGAAGCGTCCCACTGGGCTTCGTGGCGTCCGGGCAGAAAGAAAACGGCCCGACCGCGGTGGCAAGGTCGATATACTGGGTGAATACTTTCAACACCGCAGTCAACCCAGGAGGATTAAATCATGGCTTTGGCAGATACCCGCTTTAGTGACCGGCGCCGCAAGCTTGCCGCGACACTAGCCAGCCAGCGCATCGATGCCGTTTTAGTAACCCACCTCACGCATGTGCGTTATCTTTCGGGGTTTTCCGGATCCAATGGTGGTCTGCTTTTGCGCAAGGATCTTTCCGCACAGGTTGCTACCGATGGCCGCTACACCACGCAGATTTCCCGCGAGGTCCCTGATCTGGAAGCTATTCAGGGGCGCGCTGTAGGCAAGGTGCTCCTGCAGCAATTTGCCGATGTGCAAGGACCGGTCCGCGTGGGCTTTGAGGCAGACTACCTGACGGTATCTGAATTGAAGGAACTCGAAGATTCGGCCCCAGAGTCAGTCACCTTGGTCCCCGTTACTGGCGTGATTGAAGATATTCGGCTGTTTAAAGACCCACTCGAGCTGGAAAAGCTGGAGGAAATTGCCGCGCTGGCTAATCAGGCGCTGGAGGATCTCCTGGCCGCAGGCGAGCTGCGTGCCGGCCGCACGGAGCGCCAGGTGGCTGCCGATTTGGAGTACCGGATGCGCATGCTCGGGTCGGAGCGGGTGAGCTTCGATACCATCGTCGCTTCCGGTCCCAATTCGGCCATGCCACACCATGGTGCGGATGACCGGGTTATCGAGGACGGAGATTTGGTGACCATCGACTTCGGTGCGCATCTGCGCGGGTTCAATTCCGATTGCACGCGCACCTACGTCGTGGGCGCGGCGAATGACTTTGCTAAGGAAATTTATGATGTGGTGCTACGCGCCCAGAAAGCGGGCGTGGCAGCGTCGGTGCCGGGCGCTAAGCTTGCCGACGTCGACGCAGCTTGCCGCGACATTATTTCCGCCGCCGGCTATGGCGATTACTTTGTGCACTCGACTGGACACGGAGTAGGTCTCGACGTACACGAGGCGCCCTTCGCCGCCCAGACCGGGAAGGGCGAACTGGCCGCGGGCATGACCTTGACCATCGAGCCGGGCATTTACGTGCCTGGCAAGGGCGGTGTGCGCATTGAAGATACTCTTATCATTACCGATGGCGCGCCGAAGATCATCACCGCCGCGACGAAGGAATTTACTGAACTACCCGCCTAGTGAGCCAGCACCTTGGAGTTGAGCAGCTGGGCGACGTTGCGGTTGCCCAGGTGCGTGAGGTGGTTGAAAAGGTTGTGCGGTACGGAGTACTCCCACTTGCCGGAAATCCAGCGCGTGCTATCCGGCGCACACATGCCATGGTTGATGGAATCGGCGCGTAGGTCGTAGTACTGGACACCGTTGGCACGTGCTGCCTTGTACATCGCGCTATTGATTTGGTCCTCGCCGGTGCGTACCAGGCCCGCGTAGTCCAGATTGAAACCGGCGTCGGTGGAGCCCGGCGCGGACGTGCGTACCGGGCATACGGCCCCGTTACGGGCGGAGATGGCGGGATACCCTACGACGGTGATGTGCGCATGAGGCGCGGCCTGACGGACACGCTGGATGGAACGCTTCATGCCGTCAAAATAAGGATTGGCGGAAGATAGCGATGGCCGCAAAATTTCCTGGAGGTCGTTGGCGCCGAACTGAATCAAAACATTCTTGGTTGCACCATTGAGATCGTTATTGGCAATGGCCCCGTTTATCTGCTCCTCGAAGTCCTTGCGGTGCGACTGGCCGGCGGCTTTCGCGGCAGAACAGGCGTAGTTGGCTACGTGCTGGCCAGAAACCCGCTCCAGTTCGCGGCCTACATTGCTGTGACCCTGCGGGCAGCCCTGCGGGGAAGGTGCACCCGGGGTGTCTTCAATGCCATGGGTAGCAGACGAGAGAGCAGTGTCTGCTGCGGGGGACAGGCTGGAGGTTGTCCCGATCTGGCCATAGGTAGGGTTAGCGAAGATAGAATCGCCGAACATCACGGTTTGGGCATCCGCCGCCAGTGCTTGAGGAGCGCTAAGTGCTGCTAAAGCTGCGCCAGTCACGGTAGCCACAGCAGAAAGCTTCTTGAAAGGCATCGCAAAAATCCTTGGTAGAAATGTGAAAAATTAATACGGCAAGACTGTACCGTACAGCCAGTTATCGTTGGATAAAAACCATTACGTGTCTGTTCTCCACCTGCTGCGTATGGTCACAAGCTGCGGAAGTTTCTCTTTTAGCCAAGATAGGGCAGAAGTGTGGGGCGGAAATGGGGGACCAGTAATACCCCGAAAGGCAGTTGTCCGGTAGGCTTGATCATTGTTTTCAACCTTTAGTCCACAATTTCGGGAGTTTAACCGCAATGGCTGATACTACTGATTTCAAGAACGGCCTCGTTCTGAAGATCGACAACAAACTGATGCAGATCGTTGAGTTCCAGCACGTAAAGCCGGGCAAGGGCCCAGCCTTCGTGCGTACCAAGCTTAAGGATGTTGTCTCCGGCAAGACCGTGGACAAGACCTGGAACGCAGGCGTGAAGGTAGAGACCGCTACCGTGGACCGCCGCGATATGACCTACCTCTACAACGATGGCACCAGCTACGTCGTCATGGATGAGAAGACCTTTGAACAGTTCGAGCTCCCGCCGGAGAAGTTTGGCGATGCCGCTCGCTTCCTGCTGGAGAACATGCGCGTACAGGTTTCCTTCTACGAGGATGAGGCGCTGTTCGCAGAACTGCCTATTTCCGTAGACCTCAAGGTCGAGCACACCGAGCCTGGCCTGCAGGGTGACCGTTCCTCCGGCGGCACTAAGCCTGCCACCTTGGAGACCGGCGCGGAGATCCAGGTTCCGCTGTTTATCGAGATCGGCAATGTTCTCAAGATCGATACCCGCACCGGTGAGTACCTCTCCCGCGTCAACAACTAGGGCATCTGACTGTGTCTGATAACACCCCTAAGCGCGACATTAACTACAAGCGGCACACCGCGCGCTATCGCGCACGTCGCCGCGCCGCGGACATCCTATACGAGGCTGAGAATCGAGACATCGATCCCGTAGCCATCGTGGAGGACCGCATCGCATTGGCGCGCGAAGATCGCAATGCGGTAGCGCCGATTGCCGAGTACACCAAGGTCATTATCAAGGGAGCAGCGGAAGAGCTTGACGTCATCGATGAGACTATCGCTCGCTACCTTTCCGAGGACTGGGAGCTACACCGCATTCCTGCAGTAGATCGCGCTATCCTGCGCGTTTCGGTCTGGGAACTGCTCTTCAATCCCGAGATTCCTACTGCTACCGCTGTAGTAGAAGGCGTAGAAATCGCCTCTCAGTACTCCAATGAGCAGGCGGCACCGTATATCCACGCGGTATTGGACGATGTGGCGCAGTCCCGCTCCGCCGAAAGCCCAATGTCTGCAGAACACCAGGGCCTAGAAGAAGACGGGCACGATACTGCTGCGGCTGAAGACACGACGGATGCCGTGTCCCCGGCCGAATCAGCAGAGACTGCGAGCAACACAGCCGCTACTGATGAAGCCTCCGCACCAGCGGAAGACTCGGCCCAGTAATACCGGCGAGTAGTAGCCGCGCCCTTTAGCGTGAGCCATTTTCCGTCCGCGGCTGGCTTGGTTGAAATACCAGGCTGGCTGCGGGCGGTATTTTTGTACCATGGCAGGCATGGGCAAATTTAAGATTCATGATGCACTGGGCCTGAGGGCAGGAAAGAATTTCCGCCTCGCTGATGTAGACCCCGCCGGCACGCCGGGGTTTAGCGGCTCTAAGAACGACCTTGCCGCTCGCTTTGCGCATTACGACGAAGAGCTTTATGAGCTCCAAGAGCGTCTTTTTGCTAATGGCCGCGCACATGAAGAAAATGCGCCGTCATTGCTGGTGGTTTTGCAAGGCATGGATACCTCCGGCAAAGGCGGTGCCATCCGTAATGTCTTTTCGGTCTTTGACCCGCAGGGCACCAAAACTGTCGGCTTTGGTAAGCCGACAGAGGAGGAGCTGGAGCACGACTTTTTGTGGCGCATTCGCAAACATGACCCCGTGCCGGGCCAGATTGTGGCCTTCGACCGCTCCCATTATGAAGATGTGCTCATCCAGCGGGTGCATAAATGGGTAGACGAAGACGAAGTGGACCGCCGTTTTGCAGCCATCCGGGACTATGAGCAGGAACTTGCCGGCAAAAACGTCAAGATTTTAAAGATATTCCTGCATATCTCTCCACAGTTCCAAAAAGAAAACTTGCTGGAGCGCACCGAACGCGAGGACAAATATTGGAAATACGACCCATCCGATATTGAGGAGCGCGGATACTGGGACGAGTACATGGCTGCTTATGAAGATGCCATTCGCCGAACGGATGAGATCTGGGCACCGTGGTACGTCATCCCCACAGATAATAAGAAGTACGCCCGCATGGCATTGAAGTTCCTCATCGTGGACGCGCTGCGCCACCTAGAGCTTTCTTGGCCCGCACCGGATTTTGATCCGGAAGAAGAACGCCAGCGCATTCTCGACGCCGAGTAATTGTGCACAAAAAGCTCCCTTTCTGCCGCCTTTTCCAGATGAGGAACGGCGGGCTCAGGGAGCTTTTGGTTCTTTGGGGGCTTAGCTAACTCGTGGCGTCTCCTGCACCCGAGGTATTGCCTTCCTCGCCGGCCTTGGCGGCGGTCTCGGAGCCGAGCTTGGCCATCTCTTCTGCAGCAGAGACCATAGCGTCCTGCCCACGGATTACGCCGTCTACTGCAGATTTTAAGGCTGCCTGCAGCTGCTCATCATTCATACCAGCGGCAGCGGGGATATCGCGCTCGGTGCGCACGACGAGCATGTCATCGTGCTCTGAGATAACCGCGCGCGCTCCGAAAGCTACCGAGTTGATCTGGTTTGCAGCCAGGAATAGGCCAGCGTCGGCCTTGGAATAGGCGGCGTCGGTAGGCACGTCGCAACGAACGATAACGACGGAGTCTAGTACCGCGAACATGGTGGGCAGACCATTGAGGTTAGCGGTGGCTGCGTCGATATCAGCGTCCATTGTGGTCAGCTCAATATCGAAGGTACGCATTGCCTCGATAACGCGGTCCAGGCTGATTTCTGGCAGGTTATTTTCCGTAGATGCATTAGTCATGGTTGTGCTCCTCCCAGGTCACGAGCTGTGGGTAATGTTCCTCGACGAAGGCGAAGGACTGCAGCATAGAGTCCAGGGTGGACATCACAAAGGAACCAATCTGGTTCCGGGAAAGGCCGTGTGCCACATTAATTTCGCGTACACCGGAGACCGCGAGGTTGTTTTCTGCGGATTCGAAAAAGCGCAGGGTCGGTGCAAAGTGCTGCTGGTTCCACTGGTTGAGGACCATCAGCAGGCTCGGTCCTTCAGAAGAAGGGACGTTGCCGCGCCAGACAGAATCGGCGACGAGGACGTCATCGCGAACCTGCATAGCAATGGCAACATTGGAAAAGCCAGTACGCAGGATGCGTACGGTCTCGTCCTCGCCTACAGGCTGCTCTTCTAGGCGGTACTCGAGGTTTTCGGACTCAAAGATCTCACCAATACGCTCGAGAGTAACGGGCTCTACCGGCGTATCGGGATACAGGGTTGGTTCTTCAGACACTTAAACAGTCTCAATCCATGTACTAATCGGGGTTAAGGTCAACCCTTCCCAGCCTACCTAACTACACCCGTGCTTTCTGGCAGGAGAAGAACACCGCAGGTCTTGCTCGGAAGTTATATCAGGGTGGTGCAGTACGTGCGCGTTGCCGCAACGAGCTGCGATGGTGAATCACTGCCCACAACCTTTGGCTGACCGACAAATTGCGTCGCACTCCGGTGGCGCTGCGCCAAACGTGTCTGGGGCGTCCACGGGGAGTGGCCCGCAACTAGCAGAGGCTTTCGCCACCCAGTTCATGCGCCAAGGCGGCGTCGATAGTGGGGTAGCGGAAGCTATGACCGAGCTCGGTGAGCACGGTGGGTGCTACGCGCTGTTCTGCCAAGGCTAATTCCTGGGCGCCCTCGCGCCCGAGCAAGAGTGCAGGACCAAAGGAGGGCACAGGCAAAATAGCCGGCCGGTGGAGCTCTTTGCCCAATGCAGCAACGAACTCCTTATTGAGGACCGGGTTGGGGGAAGCCGCATTGACTGGGCCGGAAAGCGAATCATCCACGATGGCGCGGAAATAGGCATCCGTAAGGTCATCGATGGCAACCCAGCTAAACCAGAAATTGCCATCGCCAAAGGAGCCACCCAGTCCGGTGGAGAAGAGGGCTCGCAGCAGCGGCAGTAGGCCGGAGCCGCCTGACATGGCAATGCCGGTGCGGATATTGACTACGCGGGTGCCCGCTGCGCGGGCGGGTTCGCAGGCGTCCTCCCACTGGCGCACGACATCGGCTAAGAATCCCTCGCCCGGTTCGGAGTCTTCAGTTAAGACTTCCTCGCCCCGGTTTGCGCCATAAAAGCCGATAGCAGAGGCGCACACCATGGCTTTTACGGAGGGCGTTTCGCCGGCGATGCGAGCCAAGCTCCGGGTAGGGCCCACGCGGGAATCCCGAATGGCAGCCTTGTGTTCCTCATTGAAACGGCCGAAGATGGGCTCGCCCGCAAGGTGGACGAGGACGTCCACGCCATCTAGCAAATGCGGATCGGGGAGGTTGGTATTCCAGTGGCGCTGGCCACTGCCCGCCTTACCACGCACGAGCTGGATCACTGTATGGCCGGCGGTGCGTAGCTGCGCAGTAAGCGCCGTGCCCACACTGCCGCGCGAACCTGTCATCGCAATGGTCAATGGTCGGGTATTAAGTCCTGCATCGCGCAGCCGCTTGAAGAAGGCAAAGTCTTCAATCAGCTGATGCTGACGATAGGCAAAGACTGATTTCAATGCGGAGGAAGGAACGCGCGTGTCCACCTCATCCGTCACCCGGGTACCGGCTGGGTCCTCGGCGAAGGTGTGGGTGTGGCGCCACTGAGTCAGCTGGCGCAGTGGGGAATTGACGCACTCATCACTAAAGGAATAGCCCTCCTGGTAACGGGACAACACATGTTGTGCCTTCCACTGCAGGCCACCAGGCAAGCGCAGAATCGAAGTGCCATCACCCAGGCTCTGTGCTTGTTGCACTGGGGTCATAAAGGCGAACGGGGCGTTGAGCCGGGTGAGAGCACCGGGGCGGGTATGCCAGGCCCAGACATCTGTGCGGGGAGCAGGGACTACGTGCTGTGCGGAAAAACTCACCGTCGAAGTACCTTTCTGGGTTGCCTCACCCGAATGGCGGGTAGGGTGCTAAAGTATCTTGTGTCTAACACCATAGACACTTTTGAGACCATCTATCGGCATCCTTTAAAGACCGCACCGTGAGGCGGGGAAGGAGGTCACGATGAGTGAAACTGACGCTACCGCGAAACAATTGGAGCTTTTAAGCTCCGATGATGTCTCGCGTACCGTTGCACGCATCGCGCACCAGATCATTGAAAAAACGGCGCTCGATTCCGCGGAAGCCCCGCGGGTCATTTTGCTTGGCATTCCCTCTGGTGGCGTGCCGCTAGCACAGCGTCTTGCACTTAAGATCGCAGAATTTTCCGGGGTAGAAGTCCCATGGGGCTCCCTCGATATCACCCTCTACCGCGATGATTTGCTCAATAAGCCGCATCGCGCATTGCAACCCACCACCATTCCTACCGGCGGTATCGATAACGCGATTGTCATCCTAGTTGATGATGTTTTGTATTCCGGCCGCACGATTCGCGCCGCCCTTGATGCGCTAAGCGACGTTGGCCGGCCCGATATTATCCAGCTCGCAGTTCTGGTAGACCGCGGCCACCGCGAAGTTCCCATCCGCGCAGATTATGTGGGCAAAAACCTGCCTACCGCGCGAGAAGAAGACGTCACCGTATATAACAATGAGATTGACGGTCGAGACGCAGTCGTGCTGACCCGAGCTGCCGTCAACCTCGATGCCGCAGGCACTGAGAAGGGGGAGGCATAACCATGAAGCACCTCATCGATATGGCGGAGCTCGATAAGTCTGAAATTATCGGCCTGATGGATGAAGCGGATCGCTTCCGCGAGGCCCTCGAAGGCCGCGAAGTTAAAAAGCTTCCTACCTTGCGCGGGCGCACCATCTATACGCTTTTTTATGAAAACTCCACTCGCACCCGTTCCTCCTTTGAAACGGCCGGCAAGTGGATGTCGGCGGACGTCATCAACCTATCCGCCTCCACCTCCTCGGTAAAGAAGGGCGAGTCCCTGAAGGATACGGGCCTTACCTTGGCCGCCATCGGCGCCGATGCGATCATCATGCGTCACCCTTCCTCTGGTGCACCGCAGCAGCTGGCCCAGTGGGTAGCCCCTGAGGGCAAGGGCCCCTCCGTTATCAACGCCGGTGATGGCGCCCACCAGCACCCAACGCAGGCGCTGCTTGACGCGGTAACCATGCGGCAACGACTCGGCTTGCAGGGCGAGCAAGGCTTTGCCGGTCTCAAAGTGAAAATTGTGGGCGATTGCCTGCACTCGCGCGTGGTGCGCTCTAACGTGGATTTGCTTAACACGCTGGGGGCAGAGGTAACCCTCGTGGGGCCAGCTACGCTTATGCCCTTTGGGGTGGAGAATTGGCCGGTGCGCGTGTCCTATGACTTTGATGCAGAGATCGCCGAGGCCGATGTGGTCATGATGCTGCGCGTGCAGCAAGAGCGCATGAATGGCGGTTTCTTCCCGTCCCACCGCGAATACGCCAACCTTTTCGGCCTGTCCAAGGACCGCGCGGCGGCAATGCACAAAGACGCCATTGTCATGCACCCTGGCCCTATGCTGCGCGGCATGGAGATCAATTATGGCGTGGCTGATCTGGATAAAACCGCCGTCCTACAGCAGGTACACAACGGCGTGCACGCCCGCATGGCCGTGCTGTTTACCCTGCTGACCAATGGCGAAAACGCCGGCATTTAATATCGCGACCCGCAATCAACCTTAGGGAGAGAAAATGACTACTTACCCAGAAACCGGTCGCCTTTCCGCGCCGGCGGAATCCCCACTTGTCATTAAGAATGTGCGCTTGTATGGCGAAGGCGAGCCCACCAGTGTGCTGGTTAAAGATGGCGTTATTTCAGCCATTGGCGGTGACGTTGCGGCACAAGACGCTAAGGTCATTGATGGCGAGGGCAACGTTCTGCTACCGGGGCTCGTGGATATGCACGTGCACCTGCGCGAGCCCGGCCGTGAGGACACCGAAACCATCGAGACCGGTTCCAAGGCTGCCGCTAAGGGTGGTTTCACCGCCGTGTTTACTATGGCCAATACAAACCCGGTGACCGATCAGCCGATCATCGCGGAATCCGTGTGGGCTAAATCCCAGGCCTTGGCGCTGTGCGACGTCCACCCAGTGGGCTCTATTACCAAGGGCCTGGAAGGCAAGACTCTGACCGAGTTCGGCATGATGGCTCGCTCGGATGCCAAGGTCCGCATGTTCTCCGATGATGGCAAGTGCGTTCAGGATCCGCAGCTGATGCGTCGCGCCTTGGAGTACGCCAAGGGTATGGATGTGCTGCTGGCTCAGCACGCCGAGGATGATCGCATGACCGGCGGTGCTTCGGCGCACGAAGGCGAGACCGCAGCCAAGCTAGGCCTGCGTGGCTGGCCGCGCGTGGCGGAGGAATCCATCGTGGCCCGCGATGCACTCTTGGCGCGCGACTATGGCAATCGCGTGCACATTTGTCACGCATCCACTCAGGGAACCGTGGAGCTGCTCAAGTGGGCCAAGGAGCAGGACATCCCGCTGACTGCTGAGGTCACCCCGCACCACCTGTTGATGACTGACGATAAGCTGCGCACCTACGATGGCCTCTTCCGCGTTAACCCGCCGTTGCGCGAGAAGCGCGATACCGAAGCGCTGCGCCAGGCGCTGCTCGACGGCACCATCGACTGCGTGGCCACTGACCATGCCCCGCATGGCTCCGAAGACAAGTGCGTGGAGTTTGAAAATGCCCGACCAGGCATGTTGGGCCTGGAATCTTCCCTGGCCGTTATCGCCAAAATCTTCGTTGAGACCGGACTGGCCGATTGGCGTTTTGTCGCCCGCGTTATGTCCGAGCGACCGGCGGAAATTACCCGCCTGCCGGGTCACGGCCGTCCCATCGCAGAAGGCGAGCCCGCGAATTTGATCATTGTGGACCCGGCCCACCACTGGGTTTCTGATTCCTCCAAGCTGGCATCCAAGTCCGAAAACAACCCGTATGCAGGTGAAGAGTTCGGCGCCCGCGTTACCCACACCATTTTGCGAGGAGCCGTCACTTTTGACTTGGCAGCCTCCGAAGAAGACTAACCTTGCACACTGAGACCACCTATATGGCAGAGAAAGGCCACGACGTGACTGATAGAACCCCAGCAATCCTCGTTCTCGCGGACGGGCGCACCTTCCGCGGTTATGGCTTTGGTGCCACCGGCACCACCTTGGGTGAGGCCGTATTTACCACGGCGATGACCGGCTACCAGGAAACCATGACGGACCCGTCCTACCACCGCCAGATTGTGGTTTCCGCAGCGCCGCATATTGGCAATACCGGGTGGAATGACGAGGATAATGAGTCCCACGGCAACCGTATTTGGGTTGCTGGCCTCGTTATCCGCGACCTCGCCCAGCGCGTTTCCAACTGGCGCGCAGAGCGCAGCCTGAGTGAAGAGATGGAGAAGCAGGGCGTCATCGGTATTCGCGGCATCGATACCCGCACCTTGGTACGCCACCTGCGCAATTACGGCTCTATCGCCGCCGGACTCTTTTCCGGCGAGGATGCGCAGCGTCCAGTAGAGGAGCTGCTCAAGGAAGTTAAGTCCCAGGATTCTATGGAAGGCGCCGATCTCGCCGCGGAGGTATCTACGGACGAGCCCTACACGGTTGAGGCCGTGGGGGAGAAGAAGTACACCGTCGTTGCCTTCGATATGGGTGTGAAGACCGCGACTCCGCGCCACTTTTCTCAGCGCGGGATTGAGACCATCGTTGTGCCTGCAAATACCTCCTTTGACAAGGTGAAGTCCTATAACCCGGATGGCGTATTCGTCTCCAATGGCCCGGGCGACCCGGCTACGGCCGATGAGATGGTAGGCATCATCAAGCAGGTGCTTGAGGCAAAGATTCCGTTCTTCGGCATCTGCTTTGGCAACCAGCTCCTCGGGCGCGCGCTGGGCCTGGATACCTACAAGATGAAGTTCGGCCACCGCGGCATCAACGTTCCAGTGCGCAATAACTTAACCGGCAAGATCGATATCACCTCGCAGAATCACGGCTTCGCGCTCAAGGCGCCGGAGGGCTATGACCTAGAGAGCAAGGACGCCGAGTTTGATACCGACTTCGGTCCCGCGCAGGTTACGCACATCTGCCTGAATGATGACACGGTGGAGGGCGTTGCTTTGAAGAATGGCATGGCCTACTCGGTGCAATATCACCCCGAATCCGCAGCTGGACCGCACGATGCCAATCCACTTTTTGATCAGTTCGAAGAACTGATGGCTAACCACACCCCGAATAAGTAAACAACCAGGAAAAGGAAGAAAAACTATGCCAAAGCGCAACGACATCAACCACGTCCTGGTCATCGGCTCCGGCCCGATCGTCATCGGCCAGGCCTGCGAGTTCGACTATTCCGGCACGCAGGCCTGCCGCGTGCTCAAGGAGGAAGGCTTGAGGGTGACCCTGGTCAACTCCAACCCGGCCACCATCATGACGGACCCCGAGTTCGCGGACCACACTTACGTTGAGCCCATCGAGCCGGACTACATCGAAAAGATTCTGGTCAAAGAGCAAGAAGAGGGTCACCCTATTGATGCTGTGCTCGCCACCTTGGGCGGCCAGACCGCGCTGAATGCGGCAGTCCAGCTGGACCGCAAGGGGATTTTGGACAAGTACGGCATTGAGCTCATCGGCGCCGATATTGACGCCATTGAGCGCGGCGAGGACCGCCAGAAATTCAAGGACATTGTCGCCTCCATTGGCGGCGAGTCCGCTCGCTCCGCGGTATGCCACAACATGGATGAGGTACACGAGACCGTCGACAAGCTCGGCCTGCCCGTAGTGGTCCGCCCCTCCTTTACCATGGGTGGTTTGGGCTCAGGTCTGGCCTTCAATAGTGAGGACCTAGACCGCATTGCCGGCGGCGGCCTGGCCGCGTCCCCTGAGGCCAACGTGCTTATTGAGGAGTCTATTCTCGGCTGGAAGGAATACGAGCTCGAGCTCATGCGCGATGGCGACGACAACGTCGTGGTCGTGGCCTCCATCGAAAACGTTGACGCCCTCGGCGTGCACACCGGCGATTCCGTTACGGTTGCCCCAGCGCTGACCCTGACCGACCGTGAGTTCCAGAAGATGCGCGACCTTGGTATCGCGATTATCCGCGAGGTCGGCGTCGATACCGGTGGCTGCAATATCCAGTTCGCCGTCAACCCGGATGATGGCCGCATTATCGTCATCGAGATGAACCCGCGCGTGTCCCGTTCCTCCGCGCTGGCGTCCAAGGCCACCGGCTTCCCCATTGCCAAGCTGGCTGCCAAGCTCGCCATCGGCTACACCTTGGATGAGGTACAAAACGACATCACCGGCGAGACCAAGGCCGCATTCGAGCCCACCTTGGACTACGTCATTGTCAAGGCCCCGCGCTTTGCCTTTGAGAAGTTCCCAGGCGCAGACGATACCTTGACGACCACCATGAAGTCCGTGGGCGAGGCCATGGGAATTGGCCGCAACTACATCGCGGGCCTCAATAAGGTCATGCGTTCTTTGGAAAACAAGCCCAATGGCTTCTGGACCAAGCCAGATGAGTACTTCGCCGGCGAGCGCGCTGGTGACCTCAAGGCGGTACTCAAGGATCTAGAGCGCCCGACCGAGGGCCGCATGTACGACATTGAATTGGCCCTGCGCCTCGGCGCCTCGGTGGACGAGGTCCATGAGGCTTCCGGCGTAGACCCGTGGTTCATTGCTGAGCTGGCCACGTTGGTCGCCTTCCGCCAGGAGCTTATCGATGCCCCAGTGCTCACCGAGGAGCTGCTGCGCGAGGCCAAGGTCTTTGGGCTTTCCGACGCCCAGATTGCCGCCCTCCGCCCCGAATTCAACGGCGAAGATGGCGTACGCAGCCTGCGCTGGCGCATGGGTATCCGCCCTGTCTACAAGACCGTTGACACCTGTGCCGGCGAGTTCGAGGCACAGACCCCATACCACTACAGCTCCTATGAGCTTGATCCGGAAGCCGAGACCGAGGTTCGCCCCGCACCGGAGGGCTCCAAGGGCAAGGTCATTATTCTGGGCTCCGGACCGAACCGCATCGGTCAGGGTATCGAATTTGACTACTCCTGCGTGCACGCAGCTCTCGAGCTCTCGGAGCAGGGCTATGAGACCGTCATGGTCAACTGCAACCCAGAGACCGTGTCCACTGACTATGACACCGCGGACCGCCTCTACTTTGAGCCGTTGACCTTCGAGGACGTTATGGAGGTCTACCACGCGGAGGCCGCTTCCGGTGATGTTGCCGGCGTCATTGTTCAGCTCGGCGGCCAGACTCCACTGGGCCTTGCAGCCCGATTGGAGGAGGCAGGAGTACCAGTTGTTGGCACCAGCCCAGCAGCTATTGACTCCGCTGAGGACCGCGGCGAGTTTGGCAAGGTCCTCGACGAAGCCGAATTGGCAGCACCAGAGTATGGCACCGCCACCTCCTTTGCTGAGGCGCGCGAGGTTGCCTCCTCTATCGGCTACCCAGTATTGGTCCGCCCGTCCTATGTCCTGGGCGGCCGTGGTATGGAGATCGTCTACGACGAAAAGGCGCTGGAAGACTATATCGAGCGTGCTACCGAGCTTTCCCCGGACCACCCGGTCCTGGTGGACCGTTTCCTAGATTCCGCGATCGAGATCGACGTCGACGCACTCTGCGACGGCAACGAGGTCTACTTGGGCGGTGTGATGGAGCACATCGAGGAAGCCGGCATCCACTCGGGTGACTCTTCCTGTGCACTGCCGCCTATGACACTGGGACCAGAGGATATCGAAAAGGTCCGCACCTCCACCCGACTTCTAGCGGAGGGTATTGGCGTCAAGGGCCTGATGAACGTTCAGTTCGCCCTGAAGGACGACATCCTCTACGTCATCGAGGCCAACCCACGTGCTTCCCGTACCGTGCCATTTGTCTCCAAGGCGACCGGCGTTCCACTAGCTAAGGCAGCTTCTCGCGTCATGATGGGCTCTACCATCGCGGAGCTGCGCGCCGAAGGCATGATTCCTTCTGAATATGACGGTGGTTCCTTGCCGCTGGAGCACCCGATCGCAGTCAAAGAAGCGGTCTTGCCGTTTAACCGCTTCCGCCGGACCGATGGCAGCCTGCTCGATACGCTGCTGTCGCCGGAAATGAAGTCCACCGGTGAGGTTATGGGCTTGGCTACCAACTTCGGTGCGGCCTACGCCAAAGGCGAAATCGCTGCCTTCGCCGTGCCGCCTACGGAGGGCACTATCTTCGTATCCGTCGCCAACCGGGACAAGCGCACCTTGATTTTCCCGATCCAGCGCTTGGCGAACATGGGTTACAACATCGTCGCTACCGCCGGTACGGCGCAGATGCTGCGCCGCAATGGCATCGAATGTGAGGTTGCCGCCAAGGTCTCTGAGGCTAAGGAAGGCGAAGAGTCCATCGTGGATAAGATCTTCAACGGTGAAATCGACTGGATTCTCAACACCCCTGCGGGCTCTGCAGGCGCGCGCCACGACGGTTACGATATCCGCGCTGCCGCGGTCCACATGGAAATCCCGCTGGTAACCACCGTGCAGGGCGTAACCGCAGCCGTCCAAGGTATCGAAGCGATGCGCATTGGCAACCTGCAGGTACGCGCGCTTCAGGAGCTTGAGCATGGCCCACAAAACTAAGGGATTTGGTGAGCTGCTTGAGGCAGCGGGCCAGGCGCGTGGTCGCCTCTGTGTGGGTATAGACCCGCATCCGTATCTGCTGGAAAAGTGGGGACTGGAGCCCACCGCTGATGGTCTGCGGACCTTCAGCATGCGCTGCGTAGAAGCCTTCAGCGATACCGCTGCCTTGGTAAAGCCGCAGGTTGCCTTCTTCGAGCGCTTCGGTTCCCAGGGGTTTGCGGTCCTCGAGGACGTCTTGGCGTCCCTACGCGAGGTGGGATGCCTGACCGTGGCCGATGCCAAGCGTGGCGATATTGGCTCGACCATGGCCGGCTACGCAGATGCTTGGCTAGGTGATAGCTCACCCCTGCGCGCAGATTCGGTGACCGTGTCTCCCTATCTAGGCGTTGGTGCGTTAGGCCCGGTATTTAGCAAGGCCGAAGAAACCGGACGCGGCGTATTCGTCTTGGCGGCTACCTCCAACCCGGAGGCACGTGCCATCCAAGCCGTCCCAGTAGGCGAGGAGAGCACCATCGCACAAGGAGTGGTCGATGAATGTGCCGCGCTCAATGTAGCGGCGCACAAGGCCGACAAGCCGGGAGACATCGGGGTAGTCGTTGGGGCTACTTTGGACAATCCACCTCGCCTGGATGCGCTCAATGGCCCGGTTCTTCTGCCAGGCGTTGGCGCCCAAGGTGCTGGCCCAGAGCAAGTGCACAGCATTGTCTCTGCTCGGCCATCGCTGGGATTCGCGAACGTGTCCCGAGCAGTATTGGAACAAGGACCTGCTCTCGCTGACCTGCGCAAAGCGGTGAATCGCGTGGCTCAGGAGTTCCGGGACTAAAAGGGGCGGCGTGGCAGATTACTGGCCGCGCTGCTTACCTGGTACTTTGTTTAAGGTATGTGCGGTGACGTGCTAAAATAGGCGTGCTTTTGGACCCGCTAATCGTCACCGTTCAATGAGCAGTGCTAGGATTACCAGAAGTCGGTTTGCCCGAAGGTTATTGATAACTTTCCGCGGTGTATAAACTGCGTTAGGCAACCGTAATCTGGTACCAAGTACTAGACGTAACAGAATCAATCTAATGAATCGGAGGAAACCCGTGGCCCTTCCAAAGTTGACTGATGAGCAGCGCAAGGAAGCTCTCGCAAAGGCCGCTGAGGCCCGTAAGGCTCGCGCTGAGCTCAAGGCTGCGCTCAAGCGCGGCGAGACCGACCTGAAGGACGTGCTCGAAAAGGCTGAGACCGATGAGATCATCGGCAAGACCAAGGTTTCTGCACTCCTCGAGGCTCTGCCGAAGGTTGGCAAGGTCAAGGCTAAGGAAATCATGGAGGACCTGGAGATCGCTCAGACCCGTCGTCTGCGCGGCTTGGGTGAGCGTCAGCGTCGTGCTCTCCTCGAGCGTTTCGGTTACGGCGAATAGTTACAACCATGGCTGACGCAACTGCACGCGGTCGCCTCGTCGTTCTGGCGGGGCCATCCGCAGTGGGAAAATCCACCGTGGTTTCGCGTCTGCGCAGTGACGTCGAGGGGCTGTACTTTAGCGTGTCGATGACTACGCGCCAGCCCCGTCCCGGGGAGCAGGATGGTGTTGACTACTTCTTCGTCACCCCAGAAGCCTTCCAGCAGCGAATCGACGCCGGGGAAATGCTCGAATGGGCTGATATTCACGGTGGATTGCAGCGCTCTGGAACCCCTGCTCAGCCGGTAGAGGAAGCTTTGGCCGCAGGACGCCCAGTGCTCGTTGAGGTTGATCTTGCGGGCGCTAGGAGTGTTAAGAAAGCACTGCCGGAGGCAGACTTGGTCTTTTTGGCACCCCCATCATGGGACGTGCTTGTGGAGCGGCTCACCGGCCGCGGTACTGAGCCGCAAGACGTCATTGACCGTAGGTTGCAAACTGCGCATGAGGAACTAGCCGCACAGGATGAGTTCGACCACGTCGTTGTTAACGAGGATTTGGACCAGGCAGTGGCTGCCATCAGTGATATCCTGCAGGCATAGACCTCCTTTTTGACCATCTTCAATCAATGTAAAGGTGCATGTGACTAACGTGACCACCCCTTCTAACACTGAAGCCGCAAAGGCGGAGCCAGTATTTGATGATCCGATCGGCATTACTGATCCCCCGATCGATGAGCTTTTGGACAAGGTTTCCTCTAAGTACGCTTTGGTCATCTTCGCTGCTAAGCGCGCCCGCCAGATCAATAGCTACTACCAAGAGCAGGATGAAGGTGTCTTCGAATTCGTAGGCCCACTGGTTACTCCAGAGCCAGGCGAAAAGCCTTTGTCCATCGCATTGCGCGAAATTGACGCTGGCTTGCTGGACCACGAGGAAGGCAAGTAGCTAGCGCACAAGCGTGCAATAGCTTGTAGGCTCCACGCGTCGCCACGGACGTGTATCCCCGGCTAGGGGTGCACCTTCCCGGGGCGGCGAGTGGGGCCTTTCTTTGTGCCGCCAGGTACCATCATGCGGTGTGATTGAAAAAGATAGCTCTCGCAATATTGTTGTAGGCGTTGCTGGCGGCATCGCCGCCTACAAAGCGTGCCACCTTGTGCGCAATCTCAAGGAGGCGGGCGATGATGTGCGCGTTGTCCCTACGGAAAGCGCACTAAACTTTGTTGGCGCTGCAACGTTTGAAGCCCTGTCCGGCCACCCGGTTTCCACCAGCGTTTTTGAGGCTGTGGATGAGGTGCAGCACGTTAACATCGGGCAGCGGGCGGATGCTGTGGTAATTGCGCCCGCAACTGCGGATCTAATCGCGCGACTGGCCGCCGGTCGGGCTGATGATCTACTTACGGCGACCGTGTTGGTGGCGACGTGCCCGGTCATCATTGCTCCGGCCATGCATACAGAGATGTGGCACAATCCCGCCACGCAAGACAACGTCGCTACTTTGCGGCGGCGCGGTATTACGGTTATTGAGCCCGCCCATGGCCGTTTGACCGGCAAGGACTCAGGTCCTGGTCGCCTTCCGGAGCCGGAGCAGATTGCTGAGGTAGTGCGCACCGAATTGGCTGGTTACCGGGTTGAACATACCTGGCAAGACAAAAGGGTAGTCATATCAGCGGGAGGCACCCAGGAAGAACTGGACCCAGTGCGGTACTTGGGTAATCGATCTTCTGGTAGGCAGGGATTCGCGCTCGCGGAATGGGCCGCCCAGAAGGGGGCTCAGGTCACCCTTGTGGCTGGGAATACTGCGCAGCTGCCTGTCCCCAGCGGTACGAAGGTGCGCCACATTGTTTCCACCCGGGAACTGGAGGAAGCGATGCACGAAGAGGCCCGTGATGCGGACGTGATCATTATGGCTGCCGCAGTTTCTGATTTCCGCCCCGCGGAGGCAGCTGAGTCAAAGATGAAGAAGGGGCAAGCAGACGACGCACTCTCGGCCCTACATTTGGTAGAAAACCCGGATGTCCTCAAAGGGCTTGTGGCCGCACGAGAGCGCTCGGAGATTCCGGCGGAGTGTGTGATTGTGGGGTTTGCCGCCGAAACGGGTGACGCCCACAAGTCTGCCTTGGAATATGCCCAAGAAAAGTTTGTTCGCAAAGGCTGCGATGTGCTTATGGCCAATGAGGTCGGTAGGGCCAAGACCTTTGGCCAAAAGTCGAATGAGGGATGGATTTTGCGGCCAGATTCCGCGCCGCAACGGGTGGAACATGGCTCGAAACAAGTAGTCGCCGCACAGATTTTGGCGGCTGTGAATGAAATGTTTCGGGTGTAGACAGCTAAAATTGCATTTATAGACCGCTTGGTCTAGGATTGCGAGGTATTAGGCTTGGGCGTAGAAAACCCACAGCATCGAATCAACAGTGAGAACGAAGGAAGTTTTTGTGACTGATAACGCTGCAGTGGCAGCTCGTCTTTTTACCAGCGAGTCCGTTACGGAAGGCCATCCCGATAAGATTTGTGACGCCATCTCGGACGCCATCCTCGATGCCCTGCTGGAAAAGGATCCCGTATCCCGCGTCGCCGTTGAGACGTTGGTTACCACCGGTCAGGTTCACGTGGTGGGAGAGGTACGCACCGAGGCATATGTAGAAATCCCGGCGCTCGTGCGCGATACCCTAAAGTCCATTGGCTTTACCTCCTCTGAGGTGGGATTTGATGGCAATACCTGCGGTGTCAATATTGCCATCGGTGAGCAGTCCCAGGAGATCGGCGCCGGCGTAGATAACTCCACCGAAGCCCGCGCCCATGACGAGGGCTATGACGAGGAAAATGACACCGCTGGTGCAGGTGATCAGGGCTTGATGTTCGGCTATGCCTCCAATGAGACCGCCGAGTATATGCCCCTGCCTATCGCCTTGGCACACCGGCTTTCTCGCCGCCTGACGCAGGTGCGCAAGGAGGGCATCGTGGATCACCTGCGTCCGGATGGCAAGACCCAGGTGACCTTCGCCTATACCGATGACAATGAGCCTTCCCACCTAGATACCGTGGTGATTTCTACTCAGCACGATACTGAGGTTGATAGCGCTTGGCTGGAGGGCCCATTGCGCAGCGAGGTCCTTGAATGGGTCATTAAGGACGCGGGCTTGGAGAAGTACTACACCGAAGACACGACGTTGTTGGTCAACCCTTCAGGGTCTTTCATTCTCGGTGGACCCATGGGTGATGCCGGTCTTACCGGCCGGAAGATCATCGTCGATACCTACGGTGGTATGGCTCGTCACGGCGGTGGCGCCTTCTCCGGTAAGGACCCCAGCAAGGTAGACCGCTCCGCTGCTTATGCAATGCGCTGGGTGGCTAAGAATATCGTCGCCGCTGGTTTGGCGGATCGCGCCGAAGTTCAGGTTGCCTATGCAATTGGTCGTGCTAAGCCGGTGGGCTTGTACGTGGAGACGTTCGGCACTGCTAAGGAAGGCCTGAGCGATGCGAATATTCAGGCTGCGGTAAATCAGGTATTCGACCTGCGTCCAGCCGCGATTATCCGCGAACTCGACCTGCTACGGCCCATTTATGCCCAGACTGCGGCTTATGGTCACTTTGGCCGTACCGATGTTGAGCTGCCATGGGAACAGTTGAACCGAGTAGAAGCACTGCGCGCGGCCGCCGGTCTGTAGAATCGGGGCTTATGCCTAAGAAAACACCCGCCACCCGGAAACCGGTTGTGCGGGTGTTGCCTCTTTTAGGGGTCGCGCACCTTGACCGGGGTTTTGATTACCTTGTAGAAGAGGCAGATTCGGAGGACGTTCAGCCGGGCATTAAGGTCCGCATCCGCTTTAATGGACGCTTGGTTGATGCGATAGTGCTAGAGCGGCTGCATGATTCTGAATTTGGCGGTAACCTGCGCTTTATCGAGCGCATCATCTCACCGTTCCAGGTGTATCCGCCGCAGCTTGCCCGGCTTATCGACGCCCTAGCGGACCGCTATGGCGGAGTGCGCTCAGATATTATCCGCTCTGCTATTCCACCTAGGCACGCAAAGGCGGAGGAATCCGATTTGGAAACCCCGTGGGAGGAGCTCGGTACCACGAGCGAGCCTGACCTTTCGGGGTGGTCTGCTTATGAGCATGGTGAGGCTTTCGTTGATTCAATCCTGTCTGGCAAGCTCGCCCGTGCCGCATGGCAAATCGCCCCGGGCGATGATTGGGCGCATGCCTTAGCTGCGCTCGCGGCCAAGGTGGCGTTAGACGGAGGCGGGGTGCTCTTAGTTGCCCCGGACCAGAAGAGCGTTGATGCGGTAGAAGCCGCCCTTCGCCAGGTATTAGGGGCGAAGCAGATTACAGTGCTGACTACTAGTATGGGCCCGCAGGCCCGCTACCGCCGCTACCTATCAGCCCTGGTAGGCCAGGCGCGCGTCGTAATTGGTACTAGGTCCGCCGCCTTCGCCCCAGTAAAACATCTACAGCTGGCGGTTATCCTCGATGATGGCAACGATAATTTGGTAGATAACCTCAAACCTTATGTCCATGCCAGGGAAGTGCTAACCACCCGTTCTGCTTTTGAAGGTTGCAGCATGGTCTTGGCAAACCATTCGCGGACTGCGGAAACGCAGCTCCTCGTGGAGTCAGGCTGGGCGCACGATGTGGTCGCCAAAGAACAAACGATCGGGGCGCGTTGCCCAGCCATTGAGGCGGTAGGCCCATTCGGTCTATCGATTGCTCGCGATTTAGAAGGCGGCACCACTTCAGTTCAGGCACAGGCCTTCCAAGCCGCCCATCAGGCGCTGGATAGGGGAGAGCCGGTATTGGTGCAAGTACCGCGCAAGGGATACGCACCAATTTTGGCCTGCGGCCGATGCCGCGCGCCGGCGCGCTGCCGGCACTGCAACGGGCCATTGGGGCTGCCGCCGACGGGGGCGTCGCCAAGCAAGGGCGGCGCGGAGGAGACAGGAATGCCCACCTGCCGCTGGTGCGGTCGCATCGAGGCGCGCCATCGCTGCAGTGAATGCGGATCCCCGCGCCTGCGCGCCATCGTTTTAGGCTCAGAGCGCACCGCGGAGGAATTGGGCCGTGCCTTTCCTAATACCCGGGTAGTGGTCTCTGGCGGAAATAAGATCCTCGAGGCAGTGGATAATGCGCCGGCCCTAGTCATCGCCACCCCTGGCGCCGAACCGAATGTACGAGATGGCGCCTACGGTGCGGCGCTGCTCTTGGACGCTGGTGCATTGCTCAACCGCCAAGATCTGCGTGCTACTGAAGACACGTTATCGAAGTGGGCGCAGGCGGCCACGCTAGTGCAGCCGCATTTCAAGGGCGGCCGGGTAATTGTGGCTGCCGATGAGTCTCTTAACGTGGTTCAGCATTTCTTGCGCTGGGATATGGTTGGCGCGGCCGCAGCCGAGCTTGCTGCCCGGCGAGAAGTACGATTCCCACCTGCGGTGCACTTTGCCGCCATTGACGGTGCGGATGCGTCCCTGGATGGCTTTGCTGAGCATGTGGATCTTCCTGAGCATGCGGAGGTTTTGGGCCCAGTTCCTCTTCCCCCGGGCCATAGCCTGCCCGGCGACTACGATAGCCAGCGCTTTGGTCCCGCGCAGCGGCTGGTGATCCGCACCCCACTGGGGCCTCGTTCCCAATTAGGGCGCGCCTTGCGCAGTGCAAACGCGGCGCGTAGCGCGCGCAAGGATGACTTGCCACTGCGTATCGTGGTTGATCCTATCCACGTGGGTTAGCCGTATCGGGTGGCTAGGGCTTATGCGCTAGTCTCGACGGGGAAACCCTCCATTGTCAGGCCGGCTTTATTTCGGCGCATCAGAAAGGTGTGATTGCCATGTCTCTTCGCGGAATCCGTATCTACGGCGACCCTGTCCTGGGCAGTCGCGCAGAAGAAGTAAGCACGTTCGATCGCGGACTGCGCATTTTGGCCAACGGTATGCTCGAGACCATGGACGAAGCTGGGGGAGTAGGGCTGGCGGCCAATCAAGTGGGCATACTCAAACGGATTTTTGTCTATGACTGCTCGCATACCCAATCTGGCTTGCGTGGCGCGATTGTTAATCCCGTCTGGACGCCGTTGGGCGCGCAGCAGCAAATAGGCCCGGAAGGATGTCTTTCTATTCCCGGCATTAGCGCGCAAACCACCCGCTTCAACCGCGTCTTTGTCAGCGGTCAGGATATAGAGGGCCGCCCCTTATCCATGGTGGCTGCGGGGCTGATGGCTCGGTGCATCCAGCATGAAACAGACCATCTCGATGGAGTGCTTTTCCTGCAGCGCCTCGATGCCGTGGACCGAAAAGACGTTATGCGCGCCATCCGTGAATCCGAGTGGTTTAACGCCTCATAGCCCGCTTACTGTGGCGGCAGCGCTACGGCGTTGTAGCCTAGTAGTTTGAACGAGATTAATAGGAGAGTTTCCCGCATGCGGATTATTTTTGCCGGTACCCCTGAGCCCGCTGTTGTGGCCTTGGAAAAGCTAATTGCCTCCTCGCATGAGGTGGTGGCGGTAATTACCCGCCCAGATGCTAGGAAGGGCCGCGGCCGTAGCCTTCACCCCAGCCCGGTGAAAGCAGTAGCCCAAGAACATGGCATCGAAGTGCTAACTCCTAGCAGCTTGCGTCCAGACACGGAGGACGGGCAGGCCCTGCGTGCCCGCCTGCGGGAGCTCGAACCCGAGGCAATTCCGGTGGTGGCTTATGGCAATCTGGTCACCAAGGACCTGCTGGAGCTGCCGCAGCATGGTTGGGTGAACCTGCATTTTTCCCTGCTCCCGGCATGGCGTGGCGCGGCACCGGTACAAGCTGCCATAGCTGCCGGTGATGAGATTACCGGCGCATCTACGTTCCGCATTGAAGAAGGCCTAGATACCGGTCCGGTGCTGGGCACCGTGACGGAGGAAATCCGCACCACCGATACTGCCGATGACCTGCTCACTCGCCTTGCCTATTCCGGCGGCGATCTGCTCGTCGCCACCATGGATGGCCTAGCGGCGGGTCAGTTGGAGGCACAACCGCAGCAGGGCGAGGCCACCTATGCCCCGAAAATCTCTACCGCACAAGCTCGCGTGGAGTGGTCCCAGCCTGCCTTTGCCATCGACCGGCATATTCGTGCGCACACCCCAGGTCCTGGCGCATGGACCATGTGGGACGAGGCCCGGGTAAAAGTGGGACCAGTAAGCCCCGTGGAGGCAGCAGCCGCGGTACCGGAGCACTTAGAGCCTGGGCAGCTCTACATTGCAAAGAACGCCGTTTTTGTTGGTACCGCAACGCAGCCGGTCCAGCTGGGTAAAATCCAGCCACCAGGCAAGAAAATGATGAATGCGGCCGACTGGGCCCGCGGACTAGGCAAGGATGCCGAGGTGAAGTTCCAATGAGTGGTGGTTTCCGTTCCCGTAGTAAATCTGGTGATAAGTCGCCGGAAGGCAAGCCGCAGGACCCCCGGAAATCCGGTGGAGCGAAAGGCCGTGGTGGCCGCCCGCACCAGCAGCAACATGGTGGACGTAACGGCCACCGCAGAGGTCGACAGGCTCATGCTTCTGGTCAGCGTTCCGGCAAGCGCCAGGAAGGCAGTCTGATTCAGGCTGCACTGACCGCTGGTGTGGACGCGCCGCGTGCGGTGGCTTTCGACGTCGTGCGTCGGGTGAGCGATGACGATGCCTTTGCCAACCTCATCTTGCCCACAGCACTGCGTAAGCAAAAGCTCACCGGGCGAGACGCCGCCTTTGCCACCGAGATCACCTACGGCACCCTCCGCACCCTCGGCGTAGTAGATGCCGTCATCGCAGAATGCTCCTCGCGCAGCCTCGAAGCCATTTCTCCAGCTGTGGTTGATGCCTTGCGCTTGGGCGCGTATCAGGTTCTCTATACCCGCGTGGAGGCCCATGCGGCGGTTGATACCACCGTGCGCTTGGTGGAAGCCAGCGGTGAGGTCAAGGCCAAGGGTTTTGCCAATGGCATTATGCGCACCATTACCCGCACGTCGGCCAAGGCGTGGCTGGACAAGCTTGCCCCGGAGGGAGAAATCGCCGGCATTGCCTTCAAACATGCCCATCCCACCTGGATCGCGGAATCGTTTAGTCGTGTGCTGGGGCTGGGCGAGCTAGAGGCCGCCCTGGCTGCGGACTCCGATAGGCCTGCGGTGCATCTGGTGGCCCGTCCCGGGGAAATCTCGGCCGAAGAATTAGCACTTGTGACCGGCAATGAGGAAGGGCGCTTTTCCCCCTACGCCGTGTATATGGAGTCCGGCGATCCCGGCCAATTGGAGCCGGTACGTCAGGGTTTGGCTGCAGTCCAAGATGAAGGCTCGCAGCTTATCGCCCGCGCGGTATGTGAAGCGCCGGTGGAGGGCGAAGACACTGGTCGGTGGCTGGATCTCTGCGCCGGTCCCGGCGGTAAAGCGGCCTTAATGGGTGCGCTTGCCCGCATCGACTCCGCGCACGTGGACGCGGTGGAGGTATCCCCGCACCGTGCGGCTCTGATTGAAAAAACGGTAAGTGATTTACCTGTGGACGTTCATGTGGCAGATGGACGCAATCCGGGCGTGGGTCAGGGGTTTGACCGAGTGCTTGTCGATGCCCCGTGTTCCGGACTCGGCGCACTCCGTCGCCGCCCCGAGGCGCGGTGGCGCAAGTCTGAGTCCGACATTGCCGAGCTTACTCAGCTGCAATTTGAGCTTTTATCCTCGGCCTTAAACCTGGTGCGCCCAGGCGGAGTGGTCATTTATTCCACGTGTTCGCCAGACTTGCGCGAGACTCGTGGCATCGTCGACCGCGCCGTACGCGAGCTCGGTGCCACAGAGCTAGACGCGCAGAGGCTCATTCCTGATATGGGCGATGTAGGGCATGAAAAGTCCGTGCAAATGTGGCCACATCGGCACGGTACCGATGCCATGTTCTTTGCGGCTCTGCGCCGCGCGGCTGACTAATCGCGATAGACTAGTGGGCATGTCCGCACCGATTATTTCTCCTTCCATCTTGGCCGCTGATTTTTCTCGCTTGGGCGAGGAATTAGCGGCGATTGAAACCGCAGACTGGGTCCATGTGGACATTATGGACGGGCACTTCGTGCCCAACCTGTCCTTCGGCCCGGATATCACGGCAACGGTCCATCGGCTTACCAATAAACCATTGGATGTCCACCTCATGATCGAGGAACCCGAGCAATGGGTGGAGACCTATGCCAAGGCGGGTGCGCATACCATTATCTTCCACGTGGAGGCTGTCGCCGATGAGCAGGCGGCGGTGGATGTGGCGCAGAGCATTCGAGAACTAGGGGTGCGTGCTGCCTTTTCCATTAAGCCGGGTACAGCTATCGAACCGTGGCTGGATAAATTGCATCACTTTGATGAGGTGCTCGTGATGTCCGTGGAGCCTGGTTTTGGCGGGCAGAAATTCATGCCAGAGATGCTGGAAAAGGTCCGGGTGCTGCGCCAAAGCATTGATGAGCAGGGGCTCGACACCGTCATCGAGATTGATGGCGGAATTTCGCCAGACACCATCGCCCAAGCCGCCGCGGCTGGGTGCGATGCTTTTGTAGCTGGCTCGGCCGTATTCAAGGCAGAAGATCCCGCCGGGATCGTACATCAGCTGCGTGAATTGGCGGCTGGTGCCTAGTGGGCGCGGAGCTAGAGGAGAGTACCCTTTCCGCAGCGCTGTCTCGGGCAATGGCCGCGGGAGCTGAGGTGCGTGGAACCACGAGCCCCAACCCGCCGGTGGGCGCGGTCATCGTGTCCACTGCCGGTGACATCGTGGGCGTCGGTGCTACGCAGCCCGTGGGAGGCGCGCATGCCGAGGTCATGGCGTTGCGCGAGGCTGGCGATAGGGCGCGAGGAGCCACCGCCGTGGTCACCTTGGAGCCGTGTGCGCATACCGGTCGCACGGGTCCGTGCGCACAGGCGCTTATCGATGCCGGCGTGGCTCGCGTGTACTACCTTCATGCAGACCCCACTCCGCAGGCCGCCGGTGGAGCGCGTGTGTTGGCGGAGGCTGGGGTGGACGTCGCCAAGCTGGAAAAGCCCCCGCACGCCGATGATGCGCTCGTGCCTTGGCTCTTTGCCATGAAAGCACGCAGGCCGCACGTAACCTTAAAGTTCGCCCAGACGCTGGATGGCTTTACTGCCGCAGCGGATGGGTCAAGCCAGTGGATTACGGGCGAAGGGGCGCGCGATTGGGTGCATGCAGATAGGGCTCACCGCGACGCCATCATCGTCGGCACCGGCACTGCGCTTGCTGATAACCCGTCACTTACCGCGCGGTTTAGCGACGGCAGTTTGCGGGAACACCAGCCACGCCGGGTGGTAATTGGCAAGCGAGATTTGGAATCGGCAGGCGATGCGGCAAGCAACCTACGCGAGTTGGGATATGAGCACTACGACAGCATCGAGGAAGCGTTATACGAGCTCTACGCCAGCGGGGCACGCGACGTCCTTGTAGAAGGCGGCGCCGGACTCGCCAGTAGCTTCCTCAAGGCCGACTTGGTCGATGCTATCTCTGCCTATATTGCGCCCCTGTTGCTGGGGGAAGGCCGTGGCGTGCTCGCCCATCCCGTGACCCAGACTCTGGCGGGGGCCACCCGATTCCAGCGCGTGGGAATGAAGGCGCTGGGTGATGACGTTCTAATTGAATATGTGCGCTAGGCGCTCGGATTAGCAGATATCGAGAAAGGCTGGATGTGTTTACTGGGCTAGTACAAGAGTTGGGCACCGTAGCCGGTATGGAACCGCACGCGGACGCCTTGCGCTTGAGCATTCGCGCCCCGCGCACCGTCGCGGAGGCGGCACTGGGGGATTCCATTGCTATCAACGGCGTATGCCTCACCGTGGCGGATCTATCTGGAGATATATTTTGCGCAGATGTGATGCAGGAGTCCCTCGACCGGACAGCTTTGGGCCGCCTAGCTGAGGGCGATTCGGTCAATGTGGAACCGGCATTGCTGCCTACCACCCGGCTAGGCGGTCACATCATGCAAGGACACGTGGATGGCACCGCGACGCTGCAGAGCCGGACTACCTCCGAGAACTGGGATATCCTCCGGTTTAGCTTGCCCGCCGAGCTTGCCCGGTACGTCGTAGAAAAAGGCTCAATTGCCGTTAGCGGCACCTCGCTGACTGTTAGCGCCGTGGGGCCGGACTGGTTCGAAGTATCCCTTATCCCCACCACTTTGCGGGACACTATTCACGGTGCATTGCCAGTTGGAGGAGAAGTCAACCTCGAGGTGGATGTGCTGGCCAAGTACGTAGAAAAGATGCTTCACCCCGAAGCGCTAACCCCTGAGGGCAAGGACTAGACTGCTACCTTATGAGCGCGAGTGATAATTGTATCCGTCTTGATTCCATTGAGCAGGCCATAGCGGATATCGCCGCTGGTAAGCCGGTAGTTGTTATCGATGACGAGGATCGCGAAAATGAAGGCGACCTGATTTTCGCCGCTGAGCTAGCCACCCCGGAACTGGTGGCCTTTATGGTGCGCTACTCTTCTGGATATATCTGCGCACCATTGTTGCCAGAAGATTGTAATCGCCTGAATCTACCGCCGATGTTGGCGGTCAACGAGGATGTGCGCGGCACCGCTTATACAGTGACGGTGGACGCAGCTACGGGTAGTACCGGTATTTCTGCGACCTCGCGGGCAGAGACTATTCGCCGGCTAGCAAACCCTGATACCACGCCGGACGAATTCACCCGCCCGGGTCACGTGGTGCCGTTGTGCGCGCGCCCTGGTGGTGTTCTAGAGCGGGATGGCCATACGGAGGCTTCCATTGACCTTGCCCGATTGGCGGGCCTGCGCCCGGCCGGTGTGCTGTGTGAGATCGTCTCTGAGGATGACCCCACGGACATGGCACGATCGCCAGAGCTGCGCCGCTTCGCAGATAAGCACGGCCTGTCCATGATCTCTATTGCACAGCTCATCGAGTGGCGCCGCCATAATGAGAACCAGGTCATTCGCCAGGTAAGCACCCAGCTTCCCACCGAGTATGGTCATTTCACCGCCATTGGCTACCGCCATGAAATAGATGGACAGGAGCATGTCGCGTTGGTGGCAGGCGATCCCGCCCAACTGCGCGGCGCGCGTGAGGTCATGGTGCGAGTCCATTCGGAATGCCTGACCGGTGATGCCTTTGGCTCGCGGCGCTGCGATTGCGGTCCGCAACTGCATGAGTCCATGCGCCGTATCAGTCAGGAAGGCAGCGGCGTGGTTATCTACTTGCGCGGTCAGGAAGGCCGTGGCATTGGTCTTTTGCATAAGCTGGAGGCGTACCGGCTGCAGGATTCCGGCATGGACACCGTCGATGCCAACCTAGAACAGGGCCTGCCCGAAGACGCACGCGAGTATTCCGTAGCCGGCCAGATCCTGCGTGATCTTGGCATAGAGTCCGCGAACCTGCTGACTAATAACCCACATAAGGGCGAAGGCCTGAGCGGTTTTGGTGTGGATGCAAGTCATCACACCCCGCTAGCAATCCCGGCGCATGCGGATAATATTGAATATCTCCGTACGAAGCGCGACCGCATGGGCCACGATCTTCCGCAGGTTGCCCAGTGGGATGAGGCGCATAAGTAGATCTTTAGTAGCTTTGTGGAGATCACGCGAAAGGAAAGAAATGAGTAAAGAAGGCCTACCCGAAATTGCCCAGGTAGATGGCAGTGGACTGCGCGTTGCCGTGGTGACTGCGACATGGAACGCGGAGATCTGCGATCAGCTCCACGCCCAAGCGGTAGAGACCGCTACGGAAAATGGCGCCGAGGTTGCCGAGTACCGCGTAGTTGGCGCCTTGGAACTTGGCGTTGTTGTCCAGGCGGCCGCCCGCACATACGATGCGGTGGTGGCATTGGGCTGCGTTATCCGTGGGGGAACGCCGCATTTTGACTACGTCTGTGACTCGGTTACCCAGGCGCTTACCCGCATCGCGCTCGATGAATCCACCCCGGTAGCGAACGGCGTCCTTACCGTCAATGACCAGCAGCAGGCCATTGATCGCGCCGGCTTTGCAGACTCGGCAGAAAACAAGGGCGCCGAGGCAATGATGGCGGCTTTAGATACCGCCCTGCAGTTGCGTAGACTAAACGCAGCAGAGAAGTAACTTTTAGCAATGCGTCAGCGCCCCACGCTAGATCACCACGATGGACTGTGGGGTGTTCCAGAGGAGTATGCACATGAACGAGGCGCAGGCCCCAAAGAATCCGCAGCGAAGCCGGCAGCTTAGCGACGCCGAAGTATTGGCCTATACCAGTGCCGATCCCTTTGCCCAGACAACGTCTAAGCCGTGGGAGTTTAAGGCGACCTCGCCCTTTTTGCGTAAGGTGGCAATCGGCTGGGTGATCCTCGTTATGGCTATCCATATCTTCATGGGAATCACCTTGGATGTGTCTTTTACCGGCGCGCATGTCACCACCATTGATAAATTCGCCTTTCCCGGCGTGGGCCTCCTTATTTCCATTTTGTCTTGGGTTGCCCTTAACCGGCCGCGCCTGCGCGCCAATGAGGATGGGGTAGAGGTCCGCAATATTGTGGGTACCCGCTTTTATCCCTGGCAGGTGGTCTATGGGCTGTCCTTCCCCGTGGGCCAACGTATGGCGCGTCTTGAGCTTCCCGAGTTCGAGTTCGTTCCCGTCTGGGCTTTGCAGTCTGGTGACAAAGACACCGTCATCGACAACGTTCGCCGCTTCCGCGACGTGGAAGCTAAGTACATGCCACAGGATTAACAATTGGCTGACCCCACTACCTACCGCCCGGCTCCGGGAACCATTCCCACTGACCCGGGCGTCTATAAGTTCCGCGATGAAAACCGCCGCGTAATCTACGTGGGCAAAGCCAAGAATCTGCGCGCAAGACTATCGAACTATTTTCAGGACATCACTCAGCTGCACCCGCGCACACGCCAAATGGTGCTCACGGCCAATTCCGTGGAATGGACGGTAGTGGCCAGTGAGGTGGAAGCCTTGCAGTTGGAGTACACGTGGATTAAGCGCTTTGATCCCCACTTCAACGTCATGTACCGCGACGATAAAACCTATCCTATGCTCGCGGTTTCGGTCGGAGAAACAGTTCCTCGCGCCTTTTTCTACCGCGGCCCTCGCCGCAAGGGCGTACGCTACTTCGGCCCGTATTCCCATGCTTGGGCCGTGCGCGAAAGCCTAGACCTGCTCACCCGCGTCTTTCCCATGCGCACCTGTTCCAAGGGCGTTTATAACAGGCACGAGCGCCTTGGGCGGCCGTGTCTATTGGGCTATATCGGCAAATGCGATGCCCCCTGCATCGGCCGGGTAAGCAAGGAAGAACACCGGGATACCGTCAATGAACTCGTTTCATTCATGAATGGAAACACCGGTGCAGTCCGCCGCAAACTCACCCATGACATGGAGCAGGCCGCCGAGAATCTAGAGTTCGAACGCGCCGCACGCCTGCGCGATGACTTGGGCGCTATTGACAAGATCATGGAGCAACAGGCCGTGGTTTTCACTGACGGTACAGATGCCGATCTCATTGCTTTTAGCTCGGATGAACTCGAAGCAGCGGTGCAGATCTTCCATGTGCGTGACGGACGCATTCGCGGGCAGCGCGGGTGGGTAGTAGAACGCGCCGGTGACCAAGCTAGCTCTGAGCCCTTGGAAGAAGGCCAGCCTGATCCCGCGCTGCCGGCATTGGTACAAAATTTCCTCATCCAGTTTTATTCGGATGCAGTGGAGCGCGAGAAGCAGGAGGCGCGCGAGGACGCCGCGCTTGCTGCGGACGTAAAACGGCGCGGGGTGGACCAGGAATCGCACATGAAGTCCCGCCGTGTCCAAGTCATCCCACGCCAAATTTTGGTGCAGGCCCTGCCGGATGAACCTGATCAGGTCGTCGCCCTTTTAGAGGAACTGCGCGGTGCCCAGGTGGACCTGCGCGTTCCCCAGCGCGGCGATAAAAAACAGCTCATGGCCACGGTGGAGAAAAACGCCAAGGAGCAGTTGCGCCAGCACAAGCTCAAGCGGGTGGGAGACCTCACCGCCCGGTCGGCGGCTTTGCAAGATATTCAAGAGGCTTTGGGCATGGAGCAAGCCCCATTGCGCATCGAATGTACCGATATCTCCCATATTCAGGGCACAGATGTGGTTGCTTCTTTGGTGGTTTTTGAAGATGGCTTGCCCAAAAAGTCGGACTATAGGCGCTACCGCATTAAAGAGGCAGCGGGCGATGGCCGCTCTGATGACGTCGGATCTATCGCAGAAGTCACTCGCCGTCGGTTTAAGCGCCACAAACAAGATAAGTTGGCGCATCCGGATGAGGAAGTAGAAGAGTCCTCCTTCGCGGAAGAAAAAGTGGCGGAAGAGTTTGCCGAGGCAGGCCGTCGCTTTGCGTATCCACCGCAGCTTTTCATCGTGGATGGCGGCGCACCCCAGGTTGCCGCAGCTCAAGAGGTATTCGATGAGTTAGGCATTGTGGATGTGACCTTGGTGGGCCTGGCCAAGCGCCTCGAGGAAATTTGGGTTCCCGGCGATGATGAACCGGTCATTTTACCGCGAAACTCGCAAGCTCTTTTTCTCCTGCAGCAAATTCGCGATGAAGCGCACCGTTTTGCCATCTCTTATCACCGGCAACAGCGCTCTAAGCGAATGCGCTCTTCAGTACTCGACTCCGTTCCGGGCTTAGGTCCGCAGCGGCGCACCGACTTGGTGAAACATTTTGGCTCGGTGAAAAAGCTCAAGGCCGCCACGGTGGAAGAGATCTGTGAGGTAGATGGCTTTGGGCCAAAGCTAGCCCAGACCGTGTACGAGAATTTGCACGATTCTACGGGTAAATAAGGGGCATACTCCTAGAGACGGCGAATCTTGAAGCGCTAGACTGAGGGGCATGACGCATTTCGAAACTCCACCCATTTTGATAACCGGCATGTCCGGCGGCGGGTTGAGTTCCGCTGCCAAAGTATTTGAGGATAAGGGCTACTACGTGGCCCATAATATTCCGCCTCGCGCCATTGTGGATCTGCTCAAACTGTGTAACCAGGAAGAAACCCCAGTGGGCAAGGTCGCAGCCGTAACGGATGTGCGCTCGCGCATGTTTCCAGGGTCTCTGCTAGAGATTATGGAAGAGCTCACGGAATTAAATATGAAGCCCACCGTGCTCTTTTTGGATGCTCGTGATGACGTGCTCATTCGTCGTTTTGATTCAGTACGCCGCACCCACCCGTTGCAAGAGGGCGACACACTCAAAGTAGGCATCCAACGCGAACGTCAAGCAGTAGCAGACGTGCGAGCTCATGCGAACATCATCATTGACACCACCAACCTATCCATTCATGATCTCCGCCGTGCTATTGAGGCGGCGTTTGGTGAGATGCAAAATGAAAAGCAGCATGTGACCGTTGAATCCTTTGGGTTTAAAAATGGTTCACCCCGCGATGCAGATTTGGTGGTTGATGTGCGTTTCCTACCCAATCCCTATTGGGTACCGGAGCTGCGTAGATACCGTGGCACGGATGAGCCGGTTGCTCAGTATGTGCTCTCACAGCCAGCGGCACAGGAATTCGTGGATAATTTCATAAGGATGTTTTCCACCATGCTGGATGGTTACCGGCACGAAGGGAAGAATTTCATAACTTTAGGCGTGGGCTGTACGGGTGGCCATCACCGCTCCGTTGCCGTAGCAGAGGCTATTGCGGCACGGTTGCGGGACAATGACACTTTGGACGTCAGCACCTTGCACAGGGATATTGCTCGAGGCTAGAGCGCAGGAGTTTTAACGCTTTTATGACCAATCCTTCACACATGGTCTGCCTAGGAGGCGGCCATGGACTTTATCAGACTCTTTTGTCCGCCCGATTGAGCGGAGCAGGCGACATTTCCGCCATTGTTACTGTTGCAGATGATGGTGGCTCCTCCGGCCGATTGCGCCGCGAGCTAGAAATAATCCCGCCTGGAGATCTGCGCATGGCGCTAGCTGCGTTGGCTAATAGTGATCCGGTGGGTGACCTCTGGGCGCGTACCTTGCAGCACCGTTTTAGAGGCACCGGTGCAATGGCGGGGCATGCGGTGGGCAATCTAATGATTGCAGGGTTGACCGAGGTGCTCGGTGATTACCAGGCCGCGTTAGATACCATCGCAGAGCTTACTAATTCCCAGGGCCGGGTATTCCCTGTGGTCAACCAAGCCTTAGAGATTGAGGCGGAAGTAGCCGGGCTTGACGACGACCCCCGTGTCATGCGCCAAGTCCGGGGGCAGGTCGCGGTTGCCTCCACACCGGGGCAAGTCCGGCGTGTGAGTATCGTGCCGGAAAACCCCAAAGCAAATCCGGATGTCCTCGATGCCATTGAGCGCGCGGACCTAATTACTATTGGCCCGGGTTCTTGGTTTAGTTCGGTATTGCCACATACTCTCGTGCCTGAGGTCGTGGAAGCCATTTCTGCGTCTGATGCGCTGCGCGTAGTTGTTTTAAACCTTTCCGCCGAGCCGGGCGAAACGCATGGTTTTTCCGCAGAGCGCCATTTGCATGTGCTTTCTCAGCACGCCCCGGATTTGCGCATTGATCGCATTCTGGTGGACGGGGCGGCTTTGCCTACTGATAGTGAGCGCGTGTATATCCAGCGCGCCGCCCAGTCCCTTGGTGCCCGTGCCACGTTCGCGGATGTGAGCGAAGTTGATGACAATGGTCGGAGCATCAATAAACACGATCCGGAGAAGCTGTCTGCGGCACTCCTCGACCTGTATTCGGACTATCGCAACACTGGCGATCCCAACCGGAGCTGATACATCTCGGCAAAGTCCCATCGCTCGCGTCGTTCGGGTTCGGCCGACTGCGCGGTGCCTGAGCGCGCGCGGTATGATGGCAGAAATCCTTTCACCGCACCGGGCCTTGCATAGTGGCCCTGGCCTGTGCGTATATCTTGTGACTGTGAGAAAAGAAATGGGGCGAACTAGGTGACCACACCATTGACCGACCAGGTCAAAGAAGAATTGACGGCTGTCGTTGTGCCACGCCAGTCCGCTCGCGCTGCCGAACTAGCCGCGATGCTGCGATTCGCCGGCGAGCTAGATATTTCCGGCGACAACATGGCCTATGAGTTGGAATTAGAAAGCCACGCTATTGCGCGGCGCGTGATCGCTGCACTCGATGAGCTTTATGGGATTTCCGCTGATAGTCACGTAGCGGGCCCAGCAGGAACCACGAAGAAATCCCGAGTTACGGTGCGCATTTCCACCGGGGCGAAGGAACTTACGCGCCGTCTCGGCCTTATTACCCGCTCCGGCCATGCGGTAGTGGGGCTTCCTCCGCAGGTTATTTCCGGCACCGTCGCTGATAGCGAAGCAGCGTGGCGCGGAGCCTTCCTAGCCCATGGCAGCCTCACGGAGCCGGGTCGTTCTTCTGCGCTTGAAGTTACGTGCCCGTGCCAGGAGGCGGCATTGGCCCTAGTGGGTTGCGCCCGCCGCTTGGGCATTTCTGCCAAAACTAAGGAGACCCGCGGGGAAGACCGCGTCGTTGTCCGCGATGGCGATGCCATTGGGGCACTGTTGACCCGTATGGGCGCGCAAGAAACGCGATTAAGCTGGGAAAAGAAGCGCGTCAAGCGAGAGGCGCACGATACGTCCCGGCGCTTGGACAATTTCGATGATGCAAATCTCCGTCGCTCGGCTCGTGCTGCAGTCACCGCGGCGGCCCGCGTTGACCGAGCGATGGAGATCCTTGGTGATGACGTCCCCGAGCACCTTGCTGATGCAGGACGCCTGCGCGTGCAGCACCGTGAGGCCTCGCTGGAAGAATTGGGCCGCTTGGCTGAGCCTCCCATGACTAAAGATGCGGTAGCCGGGCGTATTCGCCGCTTGCTTTCTATGGCCGATAAGCGAGCGGAAGAGCTTGATATCCCCGATACTAACCAAGCGATCACCGACGACCTCTTCAAAGAGTCCTAAACGCCGCAATCACCGGCACATACACAACTCCCCGCAGCGCGGATACCTGAGCGGTAGCCGTCACTGTGGGGAGTTTTCTCTGTGATAGCTAGCTGGTGGGGAAACCAGCTAGCCAGGGAGAACTAGATGCCTAGGGAACGAGGAATCCTAGGGCGTTGGTCATCAAGAATACGATGATGCACACAACGGCCAAGAAGACCACGGAGTAGCCCACTACGTTTTTCAGGATGACAGACTCCTTGCCTTCCATTTTTACAGCGGTGGCCGCAATAGCGAGGGACTGCGGGGAGATCATCTTGCCCACAACGCCGCCTGCGGTATTGGCGGCCAGCATGAGGTCCGGGTTCACGCTGATACGCTCGGCCGCTGCTACCTGCAGGTTGGCGAAGAGGGCATTGGCGGAGGTATCGGAGCCGGTGACCGCGGTACCAATCCAGCCCAGTACCGGAGCGAAGAGTGCGAAGATGCCGCCTGCAGAAGAGACGAACTCACCAATAGCAATCGTTTGGCCGGAGTAGTTCATCGTATAAGCCAATGCCAGC
Organism: Corynebacterium nasorum; assembly: GCF_022347325.1. NCBI lineage: Bacteria > Bacillati > Actinomycetota > Actinomycetes > Mycobacteriales > Corynebacteriaceae > Corynebacterium > Corynebacterium nasorum. The sequence continues at coordinate 25,724 of NZ_JAKRDU010000001.1, read as the reverse complement.
ACCAGAATGATGGTGAGGGCCGAGAACTTCATGCGGCTGGCGACGTCCCCAAAAGCGCTGACCGGCTGCCCGAAGCTGAGACTGTAGCGGCCATTTTCATTAAAGAAGTGGTAGACAACCGCAACGATAATGCCCGAGAGTAGAAGGAGCGTACCTGGGTTACCAAAGACGTTGAAGCTGAAGCTGGTGTCCATGAGGTTGCCGTCGGCGTCGACAATCGCGTCATCCAGCAAAGGCCAGGCAAAGTGGAGCTTGAGGAAACCAAAGATGGCTGGGGCCGCAGTAGCAACAGCAAAGACAATAGTTACTACAGCGTAGGGAAGTAGTGCCATCCAAATGCGGCGACCATTCAGGTCGGTGGTCGACTCAGCGGCGGGCAGCTCGAGGCGCTCGCGCAGCTCCTTAACACCCTTAGGCTTCCACACTCGGAGGAAGGCAAAGGCACAGCCCAGGGAAACGATGCAGGCGATAACATTGGTGAGCTGGTAAGCAAAGAACGTTGCGGCCAGCCACTGTGCCAAGGCAAAGGAAACGCCAATCACTGCGGCTGCCGGCGCAGTTTCCTTGACGCCGCGGACACCGTCCAAAATGAAGGCGATCAGGAAAGGCACGACGGCGGCGATGATGAGCACCTGCAAAGAGATAAGTGCGGCAATATCATGGGTTTGTTCAGCGCTGCGTCCAGCGACCTCGCCAGCGGTGGTCACTGGGATGCCCACCGCGCCGAAAGCAACCGGTGCCGTATTAGCAATGAGCACTACGATTGCTGCGCGTAGGGGCTTTACACCGAGTGCCATAATCATGGTCGCGGTAATGGCTACGGGTGCGCCGAAGCCGGCGAGGGCCTCTAGCAAGCCGCCAAAGCAAAAGGCGATAAGAATTGCTTGGATGCGAATATCGCCATCGCCTAGAAGGTCGAAGGTTTTACGAAGGTCCTCGAAGCGTCCTGAAGCGACGGTGATTTCATAAAACCAGATTGCGGTAATGATTACCCAGACAATGGGAAGTAGTCCGAAAAGGCCGCCGCGCACGGCGGAGGACAAGGCCATATCTACCGGCATAGAAAAGCCGACGATGGCGATAAGAAGGGATACTGCGAGGGCGACGGCGCCAGAAGTGTGTGCGCGCGCTTTGACGCCGAGCAGCATGATAAAGAATGCGATGAGAGGGAGAATCGCCACCAGGGCGGTAAGCCCGAGGCTGTCACCCACAGCAGAGGTATTAATTTCGAACAAGAGACGTCCTTGGGTTCTACGGTGGTCCTGCCCGTTGAAGAATAACGAGCACCTGAAGCATTCTCACGGTGACCAACGATTGCGCTGGAACAGATGTAGTGGACTGAAACGCGAATGTGAGCCAGTGAGTATTGAAAGCATATCGTGTGATGGTCGAGGCGAAAACAATTCGGTCGACTTGGTTGCCATCAGGACTGAGGCTCGGAAATGTCCGACCGGACAGAGGCGGGCGTAACCCTGGAAGCTATACAGTGATATATTTCACGTTAACAGCGTCAAGGCCACATAAACCCACGCGTTCGGGCGTATCCAGCGGGTTTATGGCGGAGAAATAAAAAGGATCGGCAAAGTGTACGCTCTTTTGGATAATCTGTCATCCGATAGTTCTCAAGGCTGCTAGCGCACTGCACTGTTAAAAAACGCTCGGTAGTATCGGCATTGTAAGGGAAAACGCTCGGGCGCTTCTCAAGCACCGAATATATCGAAGGGCCCGCGCACATACCCATACGCACATTTACTCGACTCTTTGAGGAGAAATACAGTGACTATCCGCGTAGGTATCAATGGCTTTGGCCGTATCGGCCGCAACTTTTTCCGTGCAGTCGCTCAGGGCGACAACAACCTCGAAGTTGTTGCAGTAAACGACCTGACCGATAACGGTACGCTGGCTAACCTGCTCAAGTACGACTCCGTACTGGGCCGCTTCGATGGCGAGATTACCCATGATGATGAATCCATTACCGTTAACGGTAACCGCATCGTGGTTACCGCGGAGAAGGACCCGAAGCAGCTCAAGTGGGGCGAATACGACGTAGACCTCGTGATCGAGTCCACCGGCCGTTTCACCAATGGCGATGACGCCAAGGCTCACCTCGAGGCTGGTGCTAAGAAGGTCATCATCTCTGCTCCGGGCAAGGAAGTAGACGCAACCTTCGTCTATGGCGTTAACTCTGACACCTACGATCCGGCAAACCACAATGTTATTTCCGCAGCATCCTGCACCACCAACTGCCTGGCGCCGATGGCAAAGGTCCTCAATGACAAGTTCGGCATCGAAAAGGGCTTGATGACCACCGTCCACGCCTACACCGGCGACCAGCGCATCCAAGACGCACCGCACAAGGATCCGCGCCGCGCCCGCGCCGCTGCTGTAAATATGGTGCCTACCTCCACCGGCGCAGCTAAGGCTGTCTCCCTGGTACTGCCTGAGCTGGAAGGCAAGCTGGATGGCTACGCCATGCGTGTTCCAGTTATCACCGGCTCCGCTACCGACCTGACGTTTACCGCTTCCCGCGACGTAACCGTTGAAGAGATTAACGCCGCCCTGAAGGAAGCTGCTGAAGGCGAGCTCAAGGACACCCTCGCTTATACCGAGGACCCGCTGGTTTCCACCGATATCGTAACCTCCCCGCACGGCTGCATTTTTGACTCCGGCATGACCAAGGTCTCCAACGGCAACCTTGTTAAGGTTCTGGGCTGGTACGACAATGAGTGGGGATACACCTCCCAGCTTGTACGTATGACTAGCCTGGTGGCAGACAAGCTCTAAACTTAGAGCTTTAATAATGAGAGTCCGGCCCCGATGCAAGCCTAAACGGCATTGTGTCGCGGTCGGTATTCTTATATCTACAGCCTTGTGAACAATCCGAATTTAAGAAGGAGAAAATAATGGCTTTCCAGACTCTGGATGATCTTCTCAAGGAAGGCGTCGAATCTCGTCACGTCCTTGTTCGTTCTGATTTCAATGTTCCCCTTGATGAAGAAGGAAACATTACTGACCCGGGTCGCATTAACGCTTCTCTTCCCACCATCAAGGCTTTGGTGGAAGGCGGCGCTAAGGTCATTCTGTCCGCGCACCTTGGCCGCCCCAAGGGAGAGGTAAACGCTAAGTACTCCTTGGCCCCAGTCGCTGAAGCTCTGTCCGAGGCTCTTGGCCAGTACGTTGCCTTGGCCGGCGATGTCACCGGCGAGGACGCTCATGAGCGTGCGAACGGGCTCAACGATGGCGATGTCATGTTGGTGGAAAATGTCCGCTTCGACCCTCGCGAGACCTCCAAGGATGAAGCGGAGCGCGGCGCATTTGCTGATGAGCTCGTTGCTTTGGCAGCCGATAATGGCGCTTTCGTCTCCGATGGCTTTGGCGTTGTCCACCGTGCCCAGGCATCTGTGTATGACGTCGCAAAGCGCCTGCCGGCTTACGCAGGCAAGCTCGTAGAAAAGGAACTCTCCGTCCTTTCCACCGTGGCCCAGAAGCCGGAGCACCCATACGTAGTAGTACTTGGCGGCGCCAAGGTCTCGGATAAGCTCGGCGTAATTGAGGCGTTAGCAGATAAGGCAGACGAGGTCATTATCGGTGGCGGCATGTGCTACACCCTTCTGGCCGCCAAGGGCTACAACGTCCAGGAGTCCCTCCTGCAAGAAGACCAGATTGATAACTGCAAGGAGCTGCTCGAACGCTTCGGTGACAAGCTGGTCCTTCCTGTGGATCTCATTGCCGCAAGCAAGTTCGCAGCGGATGCGGAACACCAGGTTGTCGAGCTCGACGGCATCCCAGAGGGCTGGATGTCCCTAGACATCGGGCCAAAGTCTGTGGAGCACTTCGCAGAGGTGCTTGCTTCTTCCAAGACCGTCTTCTGGAACGGTCCGATGGGTGTCTTCGAAATGGAGGCCTTCTCCAAGGGTACTGCGGGCGTCGCGCAGGCTATTATCGACGCCACCGAAAACAACGGCTCCTTCTCGGTTGTCGGTGGCGGCGATTCCGCGGCCTCCGTGCGCATGCTCGGCCTGGACGAGGATGGCTTTAGCCACATCTCCACCGGTGGCGGCGCCTCCCTTGAGTACCTAGAGGGCAAGGAGCTTCCGGGCGTCTCCGTCCTTGAAGCCTAAAATCTGCTGAGTCACTTGCTAAAAGAGAGGAAAAATCATGGCACGTACGCCACTTATCGCAGGTAACTGGAAGATGAACCTCGACCACGTCGAGGCTATCGGTTCCGTTCAAAAGTTTGCGTTCTCCCTGCCTAAGGACTACTACGAAAAGGTCGACGTGGCCTATATGGTCCCGTTTACCGATATTCGCACCATCCAGACGCTGGTAGAAGGCGACAAGTTGCAGATCACCTACGGCGCGCAGGACATCTCTAAGCATGAGTCTGGCGCCTTCACCGGCGAGGTATCTGGTCAAATGCTAGCCAAGCTCGGCTGCAGCTGGGTAGTCGTGGGACACTCGGAGCGCCGTCAGTATCATGGCGAGACCGATAAGCTCGTCGCAGAAAAGGCCGCCGCAGCCTTGGATAATGACATTAGCCCCATCGTGTGCGTAGGCGAGCCACTGGCCGTTCGCGAGGCCGGTACTCACGTGGACTACGTGGTTAACCAGACCCGTAATTCTTTGGCTGGCCTTAGCGCTGAGCAGCTTGCCAAGACCGTCATTGCTTATGAGCCGGTCTGGGCCATTGGTACCGGCAAGGTAGCCTCCGCAGACGACGCACAAGAGGTTTGTGCCGCCATCCGCGAGCTCGTGAAAGAGCTCGCCGGTGACGAGGTAGCGGAAGGCATTCGTATTCTCTACGGCGGTTCCGTCAAGGTTGATTCCGTTGCGGAGATCGTCAGCAAGCCAGACGTAGACGGCGGCCTCATCGGTGGCGCCTCCCTGGTGGGCGAAGAGTTTGCCAAGTTGGCTGCCAACGCAGCTAATGCCCTGAACTAACAGGAGATATCACCTGTCACAGGTTCGCGTTCGGCGCGGGTTGGAATGGTTCCGGCCCGCGCCATCGTGTACAGTGGGCCGGTGTGACTGCTTTGCTGGACGCAAAGCCTAAAAGTACGATTCCGCGCTAGTGGGTGGCAAGAGTCAACCACAAGGCGCACGTTAGAAATAAGGATTATCCTCATGGTCTTGGCACTGGAAATCATCTTGGTCATCGCAGCTATTTTGATGTCCATCTTCGTGCTGCTGCACAAAGGTAAAGGCGGCGGCCTGTCCAGCCTCTTCGGCGGTGGCGTGCAGTCGAACCTTTCCGGCTCGACCGTCGTGGAAAAGAACTTGGATCGCTACACCGTGGTGATGGTTATCATCTGGCTGGCCTGCATTGTGGGCCTAAACCTGATCCAAGCCTTCGCTTAAGCGAAAAGCCAGGATAGCGAAAGCGCCGGCACTAGCTTCCTACCACTAATTTTCCTAGGGGATCTGAAAGTGGGGAAGCGGTGCCGGCGCTTTTCGATTGGCGTCAGGCGCTAAAAGCAATGTGCCCGCACGCACACTGCGGATTGCCTGCTTATATCTCGGAAGCAGCGTCATCGGCAAGGAAGAGAACGGTTTCCTTCCTACCGTGTACGCCGGCTGCCGGCCATTCCTCGGCCGCAGCGCCCTTTACCACGTGCTTGGCCGCTTCCGACTTGGCTTCGCCGGCCACAAGGAGCCAAATGCGATCGGATTTATTGACCGCCGGAAGGGTGAGGGTAATGCGCTCGCTGGGCGGCTTTGGGGAATCGTGGACGGGAACAGCTAGTTCTTCTTGCTCCCGAATAGCGGAGGAATGCGGGAACAAGGAATTAATATGGCCCTCCTCACCCATGCCTAGTAGGTGTAGGTCGAAACCATGAGGGGCAAATTCCTTCAACTCTGGTTCATATGCGCTTGCCGCTGCTTCCATAGACACCGCGCCCAGATCAAAACCGTGAATATTTTGGTTTGGGATATCTACGTGGTTGAGCAACGCATTGCGCGCCTGGCCCTCATTAGAATCTGCGTCGGAAACGGGTACATTGCGTTCGTCGCCGAAGAAAACGTGAACACGCGACCAATCGATGCGCTGAGCAGGAAAATTTTCACCTTGCTGCTGTGCGGCGAAATCCAAACGGGCCAACTCGTGGAGAACGCCAATTCCGGCTCCGCCGCCAGTGAGGACAACACGCGCGACACCATCGTCGTGGAGGCCGCCACCCGATGCTTGGATACGCGCTACGGTATCCACGAATTTCAGTGCGGCCTGGGAGATAAGGTCATCCACATCGCTCACGCGGTGAAGAGTTACCATTATGTATCGCTATCCTTTACAAAGATTCAGATTAAAGCCGTTTACTGATTACTGTAGTCTACCTGGGCTAGTGCACGGAGCGCTTGTGCATAGGTTTTATCGGCATCCAAATGGCGCAGTTCTTCAGAAAGCACCTCAGCTTGTGAGCGCTTATTGAGGCTCACCAAGGATTCCGGCGAACCCGGAACACACACACGCACCGTGCGCTCGTCAATGACATCGACGTCTACGTGGGTTGTCTCCCGATTGAACCGCAAATGAGTCACTGGGAAGTGGTCCTCCTCGGAGTCGGCCACTGCGCGATGTACGGGAACTGCCAAGCGGTCGAGCAACCATCCAGCGGCGAAATCCGGGGCTGGGTGGCCGGCCGGACCTGCTACCTCTACCGACTTCACCGGCTCGTGGGGATGACGGTCCAAGGCGGAGGCAACGACACCGCGCCACAAGGTGATGGCAGCCCAAGACATATCGGAATCACCCGGCGTGTACCCGGCAGATAAGGTGCGAAGATCTTCGCCGGTCACGCGTCCGTCAAAGGCAACGTTAGTTATGCGGCGCTGCGCCAACTTTCCCACCGAGCTGGAGGCAGGGTCCGGTGGGCACAGAGTAGGCCACCAAGCGACCAGCGGGGTATCAGGTAGTAGCAGCGGCGTGACTACTGCTTCGTCTTGGTTTGCCAAAGCACCGTGCAACTTCATGATGACCATCTCGGAGGCACCTGCTTCGCCGCCCACGCGTAGCTGTGCATCAAGGTGGGTTTCGACCTGCGGGTCTCCCGTTACTACGACCAACACACGTGACGGGTGCTCGTGGGAGGCATCGCGCACGGAAGCGAGAATGCTTTCAAGGTCATCATCCTCACGGGCCGCCACGATTAGAGTGAGCACTCGGCCGGTAGTCAGGGTGTAATGTTCTTGCGCCTCTACTAACTTCTTGGAGATTTCACGCGTAGTGGTATTGGGCAATGGAATAATCATTGTCTGCGTCCCTCCTATGGGCGGCGCCAGGAGTGACCCCGGCGACGCAGTATTTTATCGGCGGATTCTGGTCCCCAGGTGCCAGCGCGGTACTCCTCGGGCTGTCCTGCTTCGGCCCAGTAGTCGATGATGGGGTCCAAAATCGACCAGGAAAGTTCTACCTCTTCATTGGTGGGGAATAGCGAAGACTCGTCCAAGAGGGCATCCAAGATCAATCGCTCATAGGCCTCCGGGGATTCCTCGGTAAAGGCCTCAGCGTAGGCAAAGTCCATATTGACGTCGCGCACCTCCATAGTGGAGCCGGGCACCTTGGAACCAAAGCGCATGGTGACACCCTCATCCGGCTGCACGCGGATAACGACCGCGTTTCTGCCCAGCGCATCGGTTTGACCATCGACGAATGGCTGGTTAGGAGCCGCCTTGAAAACTAGCGCAATCTCGGTCACTCTGCGGCCTAAGCGCTTGCCCGTCCGCAGGTAGAAAGGTACTCCTCCCCAGCGGCGGGAGTTGACTTCCAAGGTACAGGCAGCGTAGGTCTCCGTTGTGGATTCCGGATCGAAGCCTTCTTCCTCGCGCAACCCCTTGACAAACTCGGAGCCTTGCCACCCCGCGGAATATTGGCCGCGAGCAGTGGTCTTATTCAGAGGGTGAACGGCATGGGTAGCGCGCAAGACCTTTACCTTTTCAGCCCGCAATTCTTCCGGCTCGAAGGACGACGGTTCTTCCATCGCGACGAGGGCCAAGAGCTGCAAAAGATGGTTTTGGATGACGTCTCGAGCTGCGCCGATGCCATCATAGTAGCCAGCGCGACCGCCTAGGCCGATGTCTTCAGCCATGGTGATTTGGACATGATCGATATAGTGGGCATTCCACATAGGCTCAAAAATCTGATTTGCAAAGCGCAAAGCCAAGATATTTTGTACCGTTTCTTTGCCCAGATAGTGGTCGATGCGGAACACCGCGGACTCAGGAAAGACAGCGTTGACAATCTCATTGAGCTTGCGTGCAGATTCCTGGTCATGGCCGAAAGGCTTTTCAATGATGACGCGGCGCCATGAGTCTGCAACGGAGTTGGCCATGCCCACCCGCTCCAGCTGGTGGCAGATATTGGAGAAAAACTCCGGTGGAACGGAAAGGTAATATGCCCAGTTGCTGCCGGTTCCTCGCTCTCGGTCTAGCTCGCCCAAGCGGGCGGAGAGGCGATCGAAGCCGGCATCATCGAAGGAACCTTGGACAAATTCGATGCCCTGCGACAGGTGCTGCCAGACATCTTCATTAAATTCGGTGCGCGAGCCCGCCACTACAGCTGACCGAACGTAGTCACAAAATGCGACCTTGTCCCAGTCACGGCGACCATAACCCACCAGGGTAAAACCAGCGGGCAAGAGACCTCGGCTCGCTAGGTCGTAGATTGCGGGCAGTAGCTTTTTATATGCTAGGTCACCGGTAACGCCGAAGATGACCATGCCCGCGGGTCCTGCGATTCGCGGCAATCGCTTGTCGCTGGCATTGCGCAAGGGGTTGACCCAAGCGGCTGAGTCGGTCACGAAGAATCCTTCCTGAGTTTATGGGCTTTTAGCTCGCTAATATTCTAGCGGCAGAATGCCCCGCCGAATTTTCGGCGGGGCACAAGTCACACGGCTAGTTTACGCGAGTCGTTCCTCGATGGAAGCAAGTAGTTCATTCCAAGCGGCAACAAACTTTTCTACTCCCTCGCGCTCTAGCACGGCAAAGACATCGTCGAAATCAATGCCAACCTCGTTTAGCTGGGCAAAGACGCCTTCTGCCGTCTCGCGGCTGTCCGATAGGGCATCTCCGTGAAGATTGCCTTGGTCGAGAACCGCATCGATGGTCTTTTCCGGCATGGTGTTGACCGTATGCGGACCGGCTAGCTCAGATACGTACAAGGTGGCTGGGTAATCGGGATTTTTCACACCGGTCGAAGCCCACAATGGACGCTGAAGGTGGGAGCCTTCTGGCAAGTCGGCGTCGTCAAGCAAAGTGTCCTGGAAGAGGGCATAGGCGCGCTGTGCATTGGCGACGCCCGCCTTGCCCCGCAGTGCTAGGGCTTGCTCGCTGCCAATGGCCTCCAAGCGCTTGTCTACTTCGGTATCCAAACGGGAAACGAAGAAGGACGCTACGGAGTGGATAGTTGTGACGTCCTTTCCGGACTCGGCGGCACGCTTGAGACCGGTACAGAAGGCCTCGATGACAGCGCGGTAGCGTTCCACAGAGAAAATGAGGGTGACATTGACACTGATACCTTCCGCCAGGGCATCCTCAATTGCTGGGAGGGAGCCGGTGGTGGCTGGAATCTTGATCATGACATTAGGGCGATCGACCTTCGACCACAGCTCACGGGCCTGTTCGAGTGTGGCGGTAGGGTCATCCGAAATTCGCGGATCGACTTCTATGGATACACGGCCATCTGCCCCATCAGTGGAGGAGTAAATATCCGCAAAGAGGGCACACGCATTTTGAACGTCTTCAATGGCAAGGGCGTATACCGCTTCATCGGCGCTGGCCTTTGACTCCTTTAGCGTTGCCAGCTCGGCGTCGTAAGCGGTGCCATTGGTCATCGCCGCAGCGAAAATCGCTGGGTTGGTGGTCACGCCCACAATGGACTTGGTCGAAATGATTTCCTTGAGGTTGCCGGAAACGAGACGCTCGCGAGAAAGATCATCAAGCCAGGTCGAGGTTCCCAGCTGGGCAAGTTCCGAGATATGGTTCATGCTTTATCCTTATCCAGTCCTGTTAGGGGTTACTTATTCGCGGCGGCTAGGGACTCCTGTGCCGCCTCAACTACCGCTGCAGTGGTGAATCCAAACTTTTCAAAGAGCTCGCCTGCAGGAGCAGATGCGCCGTAGTGCTCAATGGAGATGCTGCGGCCAAAGGAACCGGTGTACTTATGCCATGACATTGCATTACCGGCCTCAATAGAAACGCGCGCCTGCACCTTGCTGGGGAGCACAGATTCGCGGTAAGCGTCATCCTGCTCATCAAACCACTCGAGGCAGGGTGCGGACACAACGCGGGTCGCCGTTCCAGCTGCCTCTAGCTCCTTCGCGGCAGCGACAGCCAGCTGCACCTCAGAGCCTGTAGCAAGAAGGATGACCTCTGGTGTCTCCTTGGACTCTTCCACCAGAACATAGGCACCGCGGCGGACGCCGTCATGCGCCTTTTCCTTGGTGCCTTCCAGCACTGGTAGTCCCTGGCGGCTCAGCGCCAGGCCCTTAGGCGCGGCCTTGTACTCAAGGGCTGCCGCCCATGCCTGTGCAGTCTCGTTGGCATCCGCAGGGCGGATAACGGACAGGTTGGGAATGGCACGCAGGGCAGAAAGAGTCTCTACTGGCTGGTGGGTAGGGCCATCTTCGCCCAAACCGATGGAGTCATGGGTCCACACGTAGTAGGTATCGGTCGACATCAGGGAACCCAAGCGCACAGCCGGGTACTGGTACTCGGAGAAGATAAGGAAGGTGCCGCCGTAGACGCGGGTATTACCGTGCAGGGCAATACCGTTCATAATCGCAGACATTGCGTGCTCGCGAATACCGAAGTGCAGGTTGCGGCCATAGGGTTGAGCCGACCACATATCGGTAGTAATGGCCGCGGGGCCGAAGGAATCCGCGCCCTTGATCACGGTGTTATTAGAACCGGCAAGGTCGGCAGAACCGCCCCACATCTCCGGCAGAGAAGCAGCCAAGGCCTGGATGGCGGCTTCAGAAGCCTTGCGGGTTGCCAAAGTTTCGCCTGGTTCCCATTCCGGTAGATCAGCACTGAAGTCTTGCGGCAATTCGCGCGCATTCATGCGGTCAAAAAGTGCCTTACTCTCCGGATTAGCTGCAGCCCATGCGTCGAACTTTTCTTGCCACGCAGAGTGTTTTTCTGCGCCGCGCTCGCGCAACATGCGGGTGTGCGCAATGACCTCATCATCGATGTGGAAGCTGCGCTCCGGATCAAAGCCCAAGACTTCCTTGGTGGCAGCTACCTCGTCATCGCCCAACGCAGCACCGTGGACACCGCCGGTATTCATCTTATTCGGGGCAGGGTAGCCGATAACCGTCTTTACGCGGATGAAGGACGGACGATCGGTTTCTGCTTGAGCAGCCTTGACAGCAGCCTCAATGGCTACGACATCTTCTCCGGATTCCACCGTTTGGACGTGCCAGCCGTAGGCCTCATATCGGGCCACCACATCTTCATTGAAGGCAATATTTGTATCGTCTTCAATAGAGATTCGGTTATCGTCCCAGAAGACGATCAAGTTGCCCAGCTTTTGCGTGCCAGCCAGAGAAGAAGCCTCCGCGGTAACGCCTTCTTGTAGGTCGCCATCGGAGGCGATGGTGTAGATGTAGTGATCGAAGGGGGATTCACCAGCAGGGGCTTCTGGATCGAAAAGGCCGCGCTCCTTACGCGCCGCCATGGCCATTCCAACGGAGGACGCTAGACCTTGGCCGAGGGGGCCAGTGGTGATTTCAACACCGTCGGTGTGGTGGACCTCGGGGTGGCCTGGGGTGCGTGACCCCCACGTGCGCAGCTGCTCGAGGTCTTCCATTTCCAAGCCAAAGCCGCCCAAGTAGAGCTGGATGTACTGGGTAAGGGAAGAGTGGCCGACCGAAAGTACGAAGCGGTCGCGGCCAGCCCAGTGCACGTCAGCGGGATCGTGATTAATGACCCGCTGGTAGAGCGTGTAGGCGAGGGGAGCGAGTGACATTGCCGTGCCGGGGTGACCGGAACCGCACTTTTGTACCGCGTCGGCGGCTAGTACTCGCACGGTGTCGATAGCGCGGGTGTCAAGCTCCGACCAATCCTCCGGATAACGGCGCTCAACCATAGTTTGGAGCTCTGGGGACAACTTATCTTTCGACACGAAAAGCCTCGCTTACGTCTAGGCAAAAAGTACTTAACTTTATTAAGTCTAGTAATTTTTTAGCCGGCGGTGCGCAATTATAGAAAGCCAGGCATAACCGGTATGCTGGCATGGCTAAGCGGTGCACGCGAGCACGCAAAAGCGTGTGCCAAATCTAGCGGACATGGGTCTGTAACCTCTCGCGCCTGCGCCGAAAAATGTGAGTGAGAGAACTGGAACTTTTTCACGGGCATGTGCGACCGCTAGGGGTGACCGCGCGCAGGATACGTGCGAGGCACAGTTCACCAACGTTCAGATAGTGGAGGAATTCCTTGGAGACCATCAAGGCCTATTTTGCGCTAACGAAACCGAGGATCATTGAGCTCCTCCTCGTGGCCGCAATCCCGGCGATGCTCCAAGCGCAGCGCGGCGTGGAGGCCGTTTCAGACAATATCTGGCTTATCGTGTCGACCATTTTTGGCGGTTGGATGGGCGCTGCCGCCGCCCACACGTTTAATAACGTCGTGGACTACGAGCTGGATCAAAAAATGCAGCGCACGAGAGCCCGCCCGTTGGTAAGGGCCAAGATTTCTAAGCGAAACGCAGCAATTTTCGCCTGGGTAATGCTCATCCTTTCCGTGCTGTGGCTGGGCCTCCTTGCCCATTCTTGGCTCGCAGCTTTCTTCGTCGTGTTGACGAACTTCTTCTATGTCTTCGTCTACACCAAGTTTTTGAAGATGCGCAATGCGCAAAACATCGTCTGGGGCGGCCTCGCAGGCTGTATGCCGGCCATGGTTGGCTGGGCCGTAATTCGGGATAACGCCCCAGCCGGAGAGCCTGACCGCTGGTGGCAGGCAGTGGTGCTCTTCCTCATTATTTTCTTCTGGACTCCGCCGCACACATGGGCGCTGGCCATGAAGTACAAGGAAGACTACCGAAAAGCCGGCGTGCCGATGCTGCCTGTAGTGGCAGGCGAAGCGGAAGTCACTCGCCAGATCGTGTGGTACACCGTGGGAACGGTGATCGTGACCCTACTCATCGTCCCCGCAGCATCGTGGATCTACTTGGTCGCAGCGCTTGCTTCGGGTGCGGTATTCCTGTGGATGGCTATCCGTTTGCATAAGGGAGTTAAAAATGGCGCCAAGGTTAAACCGATGCGCTTGTTCATTTACTCCAATAACTACCTTTCGGTGCTCTTTATCGGTTTGTCCATCGACGCAGTCTTAGGCTGGGAGCCCTTGGGCCGGATGCTGGGCTGGTCGGCCACGTTATTCTAACTGTGCCCCATTCCAAGAGCGGGGCAAAAAGAGCGCGGGAGAAGCAGTGCTGCTTTTCTCCCGCGCTCTAGGTGTAGGTGGGTGAAACCTAGTCCTTGTCCCCGTCTCCGTCGCCGTCTTGGACGCGCAGAACGATGGAGCCGGTAGTCTTGCGCTCCTGCAGGTCGCGGTGAGCCGCAGCGGCTTCTGCCAAAGGATAGGAGGCCGTGACGTTAAAGCGTAGGTCGCCGTCCATGACAGCTTGGACGACTGCTTGGGCGCGCATTTGAAACTCGCCTTCTTGTGCCGTCCATGCGCCGATGGAAGGCCGCGTCAGGAAGATGGACCCATGCTTGTTCAGCAGCTGTGGGTCGATAGGCTCAACCGGGCCAGAGGCGGCACCAAAAAGCGCGACGGTGCCGCGTGGGCGTACTGCCTCTAGCGATTCCTGGAAGGTAGCTTTGCCGACGCCGTCATAAACCACGTCGACGCCCTTGTCACCGTTGTAGCGGCGAACTTGCTCGGCGAGCCCCTCGCCGTAGCGAAAAACCTTATCCGCCCCGGCCGCGTAGGATAGTTCTTCCTTTTCGTCCGTGGACACGACCGTATAAACGGTAGCACCTAGCGACGATGCCATCTGGGTGAGGATTTGCCCCACGCCGCCGGCACCGGCGGTAATCAGGCAAGAAGCACCTTCGCCCAATTGATAGACCCCGTGCGCTAGATAGTGCGCGGTAATGCCTTGGAGCAACATGGATGCTGCGACCTCAGGTTGGAAATCGTCTGGGACTGCCACCAGTCCCTCGCGCGGGACGCAGACCTTTTCGGCGTAGGAGCCGAAGGCCTGGTTCCACGCCACCATTGTGCCTTCCGCAATTTCTCCCTTTGGATCGTGGACGACTCGCCCAGTACCTTCGAATCCGGGAATGAAAGGGGCGGTCGCATTATAGATACCCTCACGGTAATAGGTATCGATGTAGTTGACGCCGGCCATGATGACGTCTACCAAGACCTCATCGTCATTCGGGGTGGGGGCGGGAACTTCGGTATAGCGAAGTACTTCTGGTCCGCCGGTTTCTGTGACCTGAATTGCGTGCATATAGCCAGGCTAGCGCAAAAAGCCGGCCGAGTGCAGGACTTCGGCCGGCTGGTTGCGCTGCGCGTTAAGCCGTCACGCGTGCTGCTTCTAGCGAGGCTTGGCGTGCGGCGTACTTTTCATCGCCGCTAGGGGAGCCGGTGATGAGATCTGCGGTGCCATCGGTACGGCGTACGCCGTGTGCCCACAGTAGTGCGGTATAGGCCGTGACAAAGGAGGATAGCCCAATGTGGAAAGGAACAGTCCAGCGCGGAATGCTCATATAGAACTGGTAGACGCCTACGGCCCACTGGATAAGGATGCAGGCGATGAGGACCCAGCCCGCCTTCTTCGCGTCCTGTGGGGCACGGTTCTTATAGAGCAGGAAGATGGTAATCACGGTAAGCGTCAGGTAGGCGTACATGCACATGGCGTGGGTGACGGCCATGGCTTCGGTATCCACCTGCAAGCGGCCTTCCATTCCGACCCCGGAATCGCCAGAGTGGACGCCCGAACCGGTAACCATAGTGCCGGTGATAAGGACAATGCTGAGGGCAACGGTAGCGACTGCAGCGAGTAAGCGAATCGCCTGGGGGAATCGTGCTCGTGGCGTTCCGTCATCGGGTTCCAAGATGCGGGAATAGAGCATTGCCGCCAGCCATACCAAGAGCATTGATGGCAGGAAGTGCAGTGCTACAGACCACCAGCGCAGGTCGAGATGGACAGAAATTCCGCCAATGACCGCCTGTAGCACAATGCCAGCGACATTGAGCCATGCATACACCTTAAGCTCTGTGCGCCGACGTGCCATGCGCATGGCGATGACGGCGGCTACCGCCGCAGCGGTGACGACGAACGTGAGCAGGCGGTTACCAAACTCGATGGCCTGGTGCAGTGCAGGAGCGGCGCCTTCCATGGGGACAAGGGAGCCAGGCTGGCACTCGGGCCAGGTAGGGCAGCCGAGTCCCGAGCCGGTCACGCGGACAATGGACCCAGACACGGTAATGCCACCCTGGCATAAGAGAAGGATGAGCGCGATGAGGCGCTGTTGCTGCAGCGTAGGGGCGGCTTCTTTAAAGAAGCGCTTGATTTTTGTCCAGTAATTCACGCATAGCATCCTACTAGTCGGGAGATTTTGGGCATAAAAATTCCTCTTGTTTCGGGCGGAACCGGACAAAAGTCACATTTAGCCCTCGAAGCGGAACCAACGGACCGCTGCGAACGACGCCACGGCGAGCCAAGCTACCAAGGAAATAAGTTCGAGGCCGGGGAAGGTGGAATTGGAGGCGTCGGTAAGTGCGCCAGCCAGAGCGACGGTGGGGACCACGTTGAGGATGCCATTATCGCCCAATCCCTGGGAGTATAGGGTCCACCCGACCACGCCGAGGAGCAGGAACCAGATGAGGTTGGCCAGCGCGAGCACCATCTCTGAACTAAGCGTGCCGCCAAGCAGTAGCCCCATGGCGGTAAAAGCCGCGACGCCAAAGAAAAGGGAGAGGAGCATGAGCAACACCCCACCCGCGCTGATACGCAGACCCAAAATGAAGGCGGCTATGCCCAAGACAAGGATTTGGAATACCACCATCGTGAGCACGCCGAGGATTTTGCCGCCGATAATGGCCCATGCCGGCACCCCGGATGCCCCGGTGCGCTTGAGGGCCCCGTAGCGTCGGTCAAAGGCAAGTGAAATAGCTTGACCTGTAAAGCCCGCAGAGGTGGCCGCAACTGCAAGCACCATGGGGAAAACCTCGTGCAGGCCGTGCTTGGTAACGGACTCCAAGTGGGCCGCACCAATGAGGATGGCCAGTGGAATGATGACGCTGAGCAGTTGCTGCTCGCCGTGGCGCAGCATGAGCTTAGCTTCCATCGTGCCTTGCGCGAGCAGCATAGCGCCGGCGCTGGTCCGCTTGGGGGCGGGAGTAAAGGTCCCGGGTTTAAAGGTGGTGCTCATAAATGGCTTCTTTCCTCGACACAATGAATTGAATATTTTCCCAAGATGGGATTGCAGCTAGCTGCGCAAGTGGCGGCCCGTGAGGTCAAGGAATACCTCTTCCAGATTGCGGTGGGCCGCATCTAAGTACCGCAGTAAGACTCCTTGGCGGGCGAGCTCAGCGCTGAGCGTGGCGATGGTCTCGGGAGTGCCGGCTTGGCTCAAGCGGTAATGCAGGGGACGGGATTTGGTGGCATTAATCCCCGCCGCAGCTAGGGCCTCCATATCTACGTCGATGTCGGTGCTGAAATTAAGCCCTGCCGATTCCGTCTGGGCGGTAAGTTCTGCGGGGGTGCCGTGAGCTACCAGCTGACCATGATCCATGATGGCCAAGCGGTCTGCCAGCGACTCCGCCTCATCCATCAGGTGGGTGGTTAGAACGATGGTTACGCCATCCCGCTGCAGGGCTCGGACTAGGTCCCAGACCGCCAACCGGGATTGTGCATCCATGCCTGCCGTAGGTTCATCCAGAAAAACCAACTCGGGTCGTCCGATGATAGCCAAGGCGAGGGACAGGCGTTGCTGTTGTCCTCCAGATAGCCTGCGATAAGGGGTGCGAGCCACCCCCTCAAGCCCCAACGTTTCTAGTAGCCACTGCGGGGAGAGAGGCCGGGCGCTGTATCGGGCAGAAAGCTCCAGCATTTCTAGCACGCGGATGCCGGAATAGGAACCGCCGCCTTGGAGCATGATACCGACCTTTTCTCGCACCCTATCTGGTTCGGTACTTGGGTTTAGCCCTAGGACGTCGATGGTGCCGCTGGTGGGATGGAGAAAGCCCTCTGACATTTCAATCGTCGTGGACTTTCCGGCACCATTGGGGCCAAGGAGACAAAAGACCTCGCCCCGGGCAACGCTGAGGCTAAGGCCGTTTACGGCAGTGGTGGAGCCAAACTTCTTCACCACGTTGTCCAAGGTTAGGGCTGGGCGGTCGGCTGAAATGGAATTCACGTGGCATTAGTTTAGGACACGGATTCCGCTGCGCCGCACTGCAACCCACCACAGGGTGGCGATAGCAGTGAAGGCACAGGCGGCTGACACGTAGACCACAGTGATGGTGCTGGGGGGAAGGCCGAGACCGCGCGGCAGCACAAAGAAGCTCATCGCTGCGGAATAGGCTACGACGCTGAAGCGGAAAATGAGCCTATTAGCCCACGCGGCCAAAGGTAGTACGGCCCATAGGATGTACCACGGATGGACGACGGGGAAAAAGATAACCAGTACTAAAGAGGCGATGCCGAGTCCTCCCACGGGGTGGATGTGGCCGCGCAAGGTGGCAAAGAGCATGCGGGCCATGAAGGCTACCGCCACGAGAACACCAAAGGTGCGGGTGACTGTGAGAATGGCTTCGGTGTGGTCGCCAAGGCCTAGGAGCATTCCGATAAAACCGGTACCTACGCCTACGGCGGTGGACGTAGAAAGCCACGAGCGAATGGACGCCGCCCCGCCTTGCCCGGTAATCCACCCCAAGCTAATGCCGGTGCAGACGCTAATAAGAGCAACGGTTGCTACTAAAACGATTATTTGCAAAGCGATGGCGTAGGCCAGGGCCTTCCAGCGTGCCGTACCGTGTGCGTTGATGAGGCGGCGAGCGTAGGCCATGCCCACAAAGCCCAGCCCAATAAAGCCAGTAACCTTGACCATTCCGGCACAGGAAAGGCAAAAACCGGAAGCTACCAGGGCTAGGTAGGCACTGCGTCGGGAGGCATCCAGCTTGTCGACGCCGCGGAGACCCAGTTCCATGCCCACCAATAGCAAACCCAACATGATGGACTCATTATGGATTCCGCCCACTAGATGCAAGATGGTCAGCGGGTTGAGGATGCCGAGCCACAGTGCAGATTCTGGAGATACCCGGCAGCGCCGCGCGAGACAGCTTATGGCCCAACCAGCAACAATAATCCCGGCGATGGACAATAGGCGATGGGTGATAACGCCCAAGAGGATGGAGTTAGAAGTAACCGCGCTGACCACAGCTGCTAGGCCGAGTGCTACCGGGCCATAAGGGGAAGGGGAATTAGCCCAGATAAACGGCACGGAGCGGGCGAGCTTATTACCTGCCCCTAGCAATTGAACGGGCCCGGCAGAATATGGATCCATGCCCTGTGCCACGATGGAACCATTAGCCAAGTAGGAGTAGATATCTTGGGTGAATAGCGGGGCGGTAAAAATCAACGGGATGACCCACCCCGCCCAGGTTTGCCACAGTTGATGCGTGGTCACCAGACGGCGAGCACCCGCTGGGGCGGTGGCCTTGTCCTGAGGTTGGCGCAAGGGGGTTCCGACAAAGGGGGCGAGGAACACCCAAGCGGAGACCAATAGGCCTACTCCCACCATTACTATGGCGGAGGAGGTTTGCAGCATGCGGGACATCAAGGAGCCGAAGGGCACGTTGTCGTAGGGATTGCCCACCACGGGGAGTGCGCCGGCGCCTAGGGCGCCGAACGCAATGAGCAGGGAGCCTACCGTGCCTACCCAGCGCAGAATGAAAAATGTCCGCCACTGTGCTGTGGTGGTGCGCTTGAGGCCATCCGCATTGGCGGGGACAAAATCAAACCGAGAATCAGGTTCGGCGGCCCCCGTGTCTTCGGCGTGTAACCGTGCCGACCGGGAACCAGCGGTACCCAGCTGCGGCAGCTCTGCCTTCACGCCAGAAAATAAGCCGCGGATTTTGCCTGTCATGGCATATGACTTTACGCGAATCAATTGCTTAAACCCCAGCGGGCCCGCCCACATCGTGGGCAGCACGGTCGAGTCGGGCCGTTAGGGGAGTGTTGCCACCCCCGTGCCACGCCGAAGTTTGGCCAATGGTGGCATTCCGGAATGAATTAAGGAACACTAGTGTTGTCTAATATTGAAGGCGCTGTTGAACTGCGGCGAGCATCCCGGAGCTACGGGAGGACGTTGCGGGGCGGCAGTAAGTGTCTGAAGCGCGAAGGGAGGTCCCAGCATGAGCAGTCCGCAACGTAGTGTGGCTACGCCGAAGCCGGCGAAGGAATCCCGCACCACGGATGGTGATACCCGCCGTCAAGTTATGCTGTTGCTGTTGAAAGACGGGCCCGTTACCGCTTCCCACTTGGGTGAACGCCTTGGCCTTTCTGCTGCCGGAATTCGCCGGCACTTAGACAACTTGGTGGAAGAGGAACTGACGGAGGTCGTGCGCCGCCGCCCCGCTCCCCGCGGCTCTGCGGTCAGCGGTTCTGGTCGCGGGCGACCAGCCAAATACTTCCGCCTCACCGATCGTGGCCGCGCACAATTCGGTCACGCTTATGATGATCTGGCCTCAGAAGCCCTGACAGCTTTACGCGCGGTCGGCGGGTCCGAGGCCGTCAAACACTTTGCCAAAGTCCGCTTTGAGCGCCTCGTGGCAGATGTTCGGCCTCTGATAGAAGAGGGCGAGTCTGTTGAAGACGTGGCTCGCAAGCTGGCCGAGGTCTTGGATGAGCACGGGTACGCCGCCACGGTGGACCGCGCCGGCCAAGGAGTGCAGATCTGTCAACACCATTGTCCGGTCTCCCACGTGGCGGCCGAGCATCCAGAGCTGTGTGAGGCGGAACAGGAAGTCTTTTCTGCTTTATTAGGCAAACACGTACAGCCTTTGGCTTCCATTGCTGGAGGTCACGGAATCTGTACCACTAACATCCCCTTGACACCCGTTAATACAAATACTGAAAGGAGCGAGTCATGACCCAGGCACAATCGGCACCCGACAACAAGATGACCGATGATGAAATCATTGATTCCATTGGTGCATATGAGTACGGCTGGCACGACTCGGACGCGGCTGGTGCTTCTGCTCGCCGCGGCTTAAACGAAGATGTAGTACGCGATATTTCCGCCAAGAAGGGCGAGCCAGAATGGATGCTTAACCAGCGCCTAAAGGCTCTCAATATCTTTGATAAAAAGCCCATCCCCACGTGGGGCGCGGACCTATCTGGCATCGATTTTGACCAGATTAAGTACTACGTGAAGTCCACCGAGGAGCAGGCCCAGACGTGGGAAGACCTCCCGGATGACATTAAGGCCACTTACGATAAGTTGGGCATTCCAGAGGCCGAAAAGCAGCGCCTCGTTGCAGGCGTGGCAGCCCAGTACGAATCTGAGGTTGTCTACCACCAGATTCGTGAGGACCTAGAAAGCCAGGGCGTTATCTTCGTCGATACCGACACTGCGCTGCGTGACTACCCAGAGCTCTTCAAGGAGTATTTCGGTACCGTCATCCCCGCGGGCGATAATAAGTTCTCCGCGCTGAACTCCGCCGTGTGGTCGGGTGGCTCCTTTATTTACGTGCCAAAGGGCGTGCACGTGGATATTCCGCTGCAGGCTTATTTCCGCATCAACACGGAAAACATGGGTCAGTTTGAGCGCACCCTCATCATCGTTGATGAGGACGCCTATGTGCACTACGTCGAGGGCTGTACCGCACCTATCTATAAGTCTGACTCTTTGCACTCTGCAGTAGTGGAGATCATTGTGAAGAAGGGCGGCCGTTGCCGCTACACCACCATTCAGAACTGGTCCAGCAACGTCTACAACTTGGTGACCAAGCGCACCAAGGTAGAAGAGGGCGGCACCATGGAATGGGTCGACGGCAATATTGGTTCCAAGGTCACGATGAAGTACCCGGCAGTGTGGATGACCGGACCATATGCAAAGGGCGAGGTCCTCTCCGTTGCTTTTGCTGGTGAGGATCAGTTCCAAGACACCGGTGCCAAGATGACCCACATGGCCCCGCACACCTCTTCCAATATCGTTTCCAAGTCGGTGGCACGTGCCGGCGGTCGCGCCGCTTACCGCGGCTTGGTGCAGGTCAATCAGAACGCGCACCATTCCACTTCGAACGTCGAATGCGATGCGCTGTTGGTCGACAACATCTCGCGTTCGGATACATATCCGTATAACGACATCCGTAATGACCACGTCACGCTGGGCCATGAGGCAACCGTTTCCCAGGTTTCTGAGGAGCAGTTGTTTTACTTGATGTCCCGCGGCATTGCGGAAGAAGAAGCAATGGCGATGATCGTGCGTGGCTTCGTTGAGCCGATTGCTAAGGAGCTGCCGATGGAGTACGCCCTCGAGCTCAACCGCCTCATCGAACTGCAAATGGAAGGATCGGTCGGCTAAAGAAAATGGTCGCTTCGAACGAATTCAATCCGGATAAGATCACCAAGGGTGATGTCTTTACCTCCACCAACGTGGAGGACTTCCCGGTGCCGCACGGCCGTGACGAGGTCTGGCGCTTTGTTTCCCTGCGCAAGCTCCGTGGCCTGCATAATGGCGACTTTGCTGAGGCTGTAGCCCAGGATGTCACCGTGAGCGAGCACCAGGGCGTAAGCTCCGAGACCGTCGCTCGTGAGGATGAACGATTGGGTCGTGTAGGTACCCCGTCTGATCGTGTCGCGGCACAGGCATGGACCTCCATGCCAGAAGGCCAGGTTGTCACCATCGATGCAGAGGCTCAGGTCGAAGAACCCGTCGTCATCACCTATACCGGCAGGGGAGAGGGCGTAACGTCCTTTGGCGCCACCTCCATCGAGGTAGGCCACCACGCCGAAGCTACCGTCATTTTGAAGTATGTCGGCTCCGGCACCCACGCGGATAACGTCGAGTTCATCGTGGGCGATGGTGCTCACTTGACCGTTGTCGTTGACGTTGACTGGGAAGACGATGCGGTTCACCTGTCCAACCACGTTGCCCAGCTCGGCCGCGATTCCGTGCTACGCCATAACTCTGCCATTTTTGGCGGCGAAGTAGTACGCATCGTGCCGCGCGTGAACTTCACCGAGCAAGGTGGCGACGCAGAGCTATTGGGCGTGTACTTCGCGGACGAAGGCCAGTACTTTGAGAACCGCATGCTCGTGGATCACTCCGTTCCTAACTGCCGCTCCCATGTTCTTTATAAGGGCGCGCTGCAGGGTACTAAGCAAAATGAGGCCCGCACCTGCTGGGTGGGCGATGTTCTCATTCGCTCCAATGCACAGGGCACTGATACCTACGAGACCAATAACAATCTGATCCTGACCGAGGGCGCTCGCGCGGATGCAATCCCTAACCTGGAGATTGAGACTGGTGAAATTACCGGCGCTGGCCACGCAGCCACCGTTGGTCGCTTCGATGACATTGAGTTGTTCTACCTCATGTCTCGCGGCATTCCAGAGGCTGAAGCCCGCCGCCTCATCATCCGTGGCTTCTTCAATGAGGTCATCCACCGCATCCCGGTGCAGTCCCTGTCTGAGGAATTGGAAGACCGCATTTCCGAAGAACTGGAAAAGATCTCCGCCTAAAGCTTTCATAGAAGGAAACCACACACATTATGTCTACTCTGGAAATTAAGAACCTCCACGCTCAGGTGCTGCCGACGGAAGAAGGCGGCGAGCCGAAGGAAATTCTCAAGGGCGTCAACCTGACCATCAACTCTGGCGAGATCCACGCCATTATGGGCCCGAACGGCTCCGGCAAGTCCACCTTGTCCTACACCATCGCCGGCCACCCAAAGTATGAGGTCACCGAGGGCGAGGTGCTGCTCGACGGCGAAAACCTACTGGACATGCCCGTCGATGAGCGCGCTCGTGCCGGCCTTTTCCTGGCCATGCAGTACCCCACTGAGGTCCCAGGCGTAAAGGTCTCCCAGTTCATGCGTTCCGCCGTCACCTCCATCCGTGGTGAGGCACCGAAGCTGCGTGAATGGAATAAGGAGCTTACCCAGGCCCGCGAGAACCTGAAGATCGATAAGTCCTTCATCTCCCGCTCCGTTAACGAGGGATTTTCCGGTGGCGAGAAGAAGCGCCATGAGGTTATGCAGCTGGATATCCTCAAGCCAAAGTTCGCAGTGATGGATGAGACGGACTCCGGCTTGGACGTTGACGCCTTGCGCATCGTTTCTGAGGGCATCAACAGCTACCAGAAGGAAACCAATGGTGGCATTTTGATGATTACCCACTATAAGCGCATCCTGAACTACGTGAAGCCGGATTTTGTCCACGTCTTCGCTGATGGCCACGTCATCAAGACCGGTGGCGCTGAATTGGCCGATCAGCTCGAGTCTGACGGCTACGACCAGTTCCTCAAGTAAGGACCGGCCACCGGCCGGTCAACCGAGACTATCCTAAGAAGATTCATGTCTGGATTTGATGTAAACGCAATCAGGGAGCAGTTCCCGATTCTCCAGCGCACCGTCCGTGGTGATAAGCCTCTGGTGTATCTGGATTCAGGCGCTACCTCCCAGCGCCCGCTGCCGGTGTGGAAGGCGGAAGAGGAGTTTGTGTTGCACACGAACGCTCCTGTTCACCGCGGTTCCTACCAGTTGGCGGAAGAAGCCGATGATGCCTATGAGTCCGCGCGACAGGCTATCGCCGCGTTCGTAGGCGCGGACCGCGATGAAATCGCCTTTAGCAAAAACGCCACCGAGGCCCTGAACGAGGTTGCTTATGTGCTTAGCGACGAACGCGCGGGGGACCTCTACGTAGGCGAGGGCGATACCGTTGTGATCACCGAACTGGAGCACCACGCTAACTTGGTGCCGTGGCAGGAGCTTTGCGCTCGTACCGGCGCTACGTTGAAGTGGTACTCCATGACCGAAGACGGTCGCATCGATCTCGACTCGCTCGAACTCGATGAATCCGTCAAGGTCGTTGCGTTTACCCATCAGTCCAATGTGACCGGTGCTGTGGCGGATGTGGATGAGCTGGTACGCCGCGCCCGCGCGGTTGACGCCATGGTTGTACTCGACGCTTGCCAATCCGTACCGCACATGGCGGTAGATTTCCACGCCTTGGATGTGGACTTCGCGGCGTTTTCCGGTCACAAGATGTGTGGCCCCAGCGGCGTTGGTGTCCTCTACGGCAAGGAGGAGCTGCTCAAGAAGCTGCCGCCTTTCTTGACCGGTGGCTCCATGATTGAGATTGTCAAGATGGAAGAGACAACCTTTGCCGAGCCGCCGACACGCTTTGAGGCAGGCACGCAGATGACCAGCCAGGTAGTAGGCCTCGGCGCCGCGGTGAAGTTTTTGGAAGAAGTGGGCATGGATAATATCCACGCGCACGAAAAGAAACTTACGGAGCGCGCACTGCGCCAGCTGAAGGAAATCCCGGGCCTGCGCATCATCGGCCCGGAAACCACTGAAAACCGCGGCGGTGCCATTTCTTTCACCGTGGACGGCGTTCACCCGCATGACTTGGGCCAGGTCCTCGATGACCACGGCGTGTCCATTCGCGTTGGCCACCACTGCGCGTGGCCATTGCACCGCGCCTGCGGGGCACAGTCCACCGCCCGAGCCAGCTTCTACCTCTATAACACCGAGGAAGAAGTAGATAAGCTGGTGGAAGCAATCAAGGCCGCCCGCGAATTCTTTGGAGTTGCCTCATGAACCTAGATTCCCTGTACCAGGACGTCATCCTGGACCACTACAAGAACCCGCAGCACGCCGGACTGAGGGAGCCTTATCAGGCTGAGGTTCACCATGTGAACCCGTCCTGCGGAGATGAGCTGACCCTGCGCGTGCGTCTTTCCGATGACGGCAAGACCGTTGAGGACGTCTCCTATGACGCGGAAGGCTGTTCCATCTCGCAAGCTTCTACCTCGGTTATGGCTGAAGAAATCGTTGGGCTACCGCTCGCGCAAGCCAATGAGAAGCTGGCCGAGTTTGAAAAGATGATCACCTCTCGCGGCCAGGACGAGGGCGATGAAGACCTCATCGGTGATGGCGTAGCCTTCGCCGGAGTGTCCCAGTACCCAGCGCGCGTAAAGTGTGCGCTCCTCGGATGGAAGGCCTTCCAGGCTGCTTCCGCCGATGCACTAACAGAAGTGGAGAGCTAGATGACTGATCCGGTAGATCCTTATCAGAACGAGAATTCCTCTTTCTCCGGCAGCGGCGAGCGACCGGAGCAAACCGAAGAGCAGATTTCCAAGGCCTTTGACGTCACCGAATTTATGCGAGACGTCATTGACCCTGAGCTCGGGATCAACGTTGTTGACTTGGGCCTTGTCTATGATCTGTGGTTCGAAGAGGACAATGGCAAGGAGATCGTCATGATTAATATGACGTTGACCTCGCCGGCCTGCCCATTGACCGATGTCATTGCTGAGCAGGTGGAAGACATCGTCAAGGCCAATAAATTGGCCGATGCCGTCCGTATCAACTGGGTATGGATGCCACCATGGGGTCCGCAGATGATTACGGAAGAGGGCCGCGAGCAACTTCAGGCCCTCGGCTTCGCGGTTTAAATCGCGTCCTACGCACACGCCTCCAGCAGCGCATTTCCCGGTCTAGGGAGACAGTTGTTGGGGGCGTTAGCGCGTCTTAGCGTCGGC